>PMGP01000425.1 GCA_003156235.1 Acidobacteriaceae bacterium | reverse complement strand
CCGTGGCCGATGATGCACACTCCGCGCACGCCCAGCAGCGGCGCGCCTCCATATTCTCGATAGTCCAGCCGATGGCGGAATTCGTTGAAGGCGCGGCGCGACAGCAGCGCTCCCACCTGGGCGGTGACGGTGCGTTTCAACGACTCGCGCAGCACCTCGCGCACAAAGCGGCCCACGCCCTCGCTGGTCTTGAGAGCCACGTTGCCCACAAAGCCATCGCAGACAATCACGTCGGCCTGGCCGCTGAATATATCGCGCCCCTCCACGTTGCCCACAAAACGAATGGGCAGCGCCTTGAGCAGCGGAAAGGCTTCGTGGGTCAGTTCGTTGCCCTTGGTCTCCTCTTCGCCGATGGAGAGCAGGCCCACGCGCGGCGACTCGATCTTGAGCACGCTACGGGCATAGATTTCGCCCATCACGGCAAATTGGGCGAGATTGGAGGCCTTGCAATCCACGTTGGCGCCCACATCCAGCAGCACGCAGGGGTTGCCCTTGGAGCTGGGCATGGGGCTCGCCAGAGCCGGACGATCCACTCCGGGCAGCGCTCCCAGCACCATCTTGGCCGTGGCCATGGCCGCGCCGGTGTTGCCGGCGGTCACAAAACCCGCCGCCACGCCTTCGCGCACCAGCTTGAGCCCCACGCGGATGGAGCTGTCCTTCTTGGTGCGCACCGCCTGTGCCGCCTTTTCCTCCATGCCGATGCGTTCCGAGGCGTGGTGAATGACGATGGGCAGATCTTCGTTTTCCAGCAGATCATCGAGAAGGTCGTGCAGCTCCGCCTCCGGCCCCACCAGGTGGACGCGTACCGGCAGAGCTTTGCAGGCGAGGATGGCCCCGCGAATCTCCGCCTCGGGAGCTTTATCGGTGCCTACGGCATCAAGCGCAATATCGATGAGCATGGGCGAGGAAAATTACTTGGCTTCTTCCTTGACATCGAGCACGGCGCGCCCCTTGTACTCGCCGCACTTGGGGCAGGCGCGATGGGGCAGCTTCTTCTCGTGGCAGGTGGGGCACTCGGAGACGCCCACGGCGGTCAAAAAGTCGTGCGAGCGGCGAAGTGCGGTGCGGCGCGTCGAGTGGCGCCTTTTCGGATTTGGCATAACAAGAATTCCTTTCGTGTCTCAGCCCGTTTCAGCCGGCGTTTCCGGCCTTTTTCAGGCCATCGAACACCTTGGCTGCCTTGCGGCACGGGCTTCGGCACCCTCAATTGATCCAGATGTAACCCAGATATACCCTGGGGGGCGTGCTTACTTGGACTCGATCCGGCCGCGGAGACCGGCCAGCGCCTCCCAGCAGGGGTCGCTCGGACCCATGTCGCATGAGCATGGCTGTCGGTTGCGGTCTGCGCCGCAGCGCGGGCAAAGTCCCTTGCAGTCCGGCTTGCACAACGTCTTGAGCGGCAGAGACAAAAGCACCTGCTCGCGCAGCACATCCTCAAGCGCAAGACTGTCTCCTTGATAATAACCGATTTCCGTCTCCGGCGCAGTAATGGAGCGTTCCGTAGCCTCCGCATCCGCCACCGCAGGCCGGTAAATAAGGTCAAAATCGGCTCCCAGCGGAATCTCCACCGGCTCAATGCAGCGGGCGCAAGGAACCTGAAATCTGCCATCAAAGCGGCCCTTGAGCCGGATATCGGCCACGATATCCTTCGGCCCGCGGTGCTCGTGCAGCACCTCGGCATGGCCACTGGCAGCCATAGGCCCCTGCTGCTCGGCTTCCTCGCCCAGATCGACCGCGCCCGGAGCCAGCTCCAGGTCAAAATCGATTGGTTCCCGTTCCAGCTCGCTTACTTTGAAGTTCATAGTACGAGCCTACGGCGCGGGCGCGTGTCAGTCAATGCGCACTCCTGTCCGACAGAAGATCAGCACGATTTTCGATTGACGCAATACGAGAAAAAGCGCAAAATAATTGCAGGGTTTAGATTTCAGTGTCTTTACGGAACGCCTTGCGATCAGGCTGAGGCACACAAATCATTGTAGATGCAATCCTGGCAGATTGCGGGGAGGGTGCGATGAGTCACAAAGAGTTCCTGAAATTCAAGGAAGCCATCGCGAAGATAGATCGCGAATACAACACCCCCGAGAAAGCCAGAGAGTGGCTTATCAAAATTGGCTATTTGAATTCGGATGGTCAGGTACCCGAGAAATTCAGGTAGGTTGAGCAAGTTGCCCTTAGTCCTTGCATATCATGGATGCAGTTTCGAAGCCGCCCAGAAGCTTGTGGGCGGTTCGCCGTTTCAGCCGAGTACACGGACTATGACTGGCTTGGCGCCGGGATTTATTTCTGGGAAAACGATGCGCTTCGTGCCTATCAATGGGCAGCCGAACACCGCCGAAGCTTCGTCAGCCCCTCGGTTGGTGGTGCCGTGATTGAATTGGGGAACTGTCTCGATCTGACGACGCAGTCCGGAATCGAGGCGGTGAAACTTGCCTATAATCAGTTCATCGGAATGGTTAGCTTGAGCGGAGAACCAATACCGGAAAACTTGGATATAGCCAAAGATGCGAGCGGAGATAAAAAGATCAGGCGCTTGGACTGCGCCGTGATGAACTCCTTGTTTGAAACTCAGCAAACGGTACAGGATTTGGCCCCCGTTAACCATCTCTACTGCACTCAGCCATACGCCACAGTTCGGGCGCTCTTTCCAGAGGGGAATGAACTCTACCCAGGTGCTGGCTTTAAGGACAAGACCCACATTCAACTCTGCATCCGAGAGCCGGAGCAGGTTCTCGGCGTCTTTCGCATCCCGGAATGGCAGAGAATCGAACTCGAATTGCCAGACCTGTACCAACACGCCTGATTGCGTTTATCATTCATAGACACTAGAATTCCATGCACCAGAACGCAAGCACCGCCTCCGAAACCGCCCTCCATATCCGGCCGGCAACCGATGCCGACCGTCCGCATTTGATTCTTCTCATCAACGCCGCTTTTTCGATTGAAACCTTCTTCGAGGGAACGCGCACCGACGAGGATCGTCTGGCGGCGATGATGCGCAAGGGCGAAATCCTGGCCGCCGAAGACGACAACCGCCGGCTTCTCGGCTGTGTCTACGTGGAGGTGCGCGGCGCGCGCGGCTACCTGGGCCAGTTGGCCGTCGATCCCGCTCGCCAGGGCCGGGGTCTGGGCATGCGCATCAGAGAGGCGGCCGAGGAGCATCTGCGCCGCCAGGGATGCGAGGCCGTTGACATTCTGGTCCTCAATCTGCGCCCCGAACTGCCGCCCATCTATCGCCGCCACGGCTACATCGAGACCGGCACCGAGGCGTTCCACTCCCCCCGCCCGCTCAAATCCGGGACTGAATGCCACTGCATCGTCATGTCGAAACAGTTATAACCCTCTGCTCGGCGCATTAAACTCTGCACTTTTGCCTTCTCCGAAATCCGTGCGACCCCATCCTTGGCGCTTCCTGCACCAGTCCCGGACACTGCGCGTACAAAAATACTCAAGCCCGGCCGGATTCTGCCGATGAAAACCATGAGTCACTTGAGAAAGGCCCACCTCTATGCAATGGCTGCGCAACCTCCCCGTCTCCCGTAAGTTCATCATCGCTTTCGGCATCGTATGCGGTCTGTGCATCGTGCTGGGCGCCTACACGTTCATCACCCTTCGAAATATTGCCGTAAAGTGCGACCTTGTTAGCGGAAACCATTTACCGTCCCTGGTTTACATCGGCGACATCCGCAACAGCATCAATGCCGAACGGAGGGAAGATCTGGAGTTGTTGCTGTGCACGACGCCGGATTGTTCGGCAAGCCATAACGCAAAACGCCAGAACACAATCGCCGAATACCAGAGCGCCTTGAAGATGATGGACCCTCTCATCGTCCCCGAAGAGCGCCCTCTATTCCAGAAATTCGTGGGGGCAATCAAACTCTACCAGGACGGCAGCGATCGCGGCATCGGTCTGTTGAATGCCGGCAAGGCAGGAGATGCGCTGGACCTTCTTTCGTCAGACGCCGCGATGAAGGCGTTGGCAGATGCTCTGGGAACAGCAGACGCGGGATTTCAGATCCATGCGAAGATGGGAACAGAGGCCTCTCACGACGCCACCGATGCCAGCAGCCACGCAACATTCATCAGTTCCGGGGCCACGCTGCTGATCGTTCTCCTCTGCGCTTTCATCGGCACGATACTTACGCGAGAGATCGCGCCGCGGCTCGACAGGCTGAAGAAGGCCGTGGAGTCCATGGCCGCCAAGGACATGACAGTCAACATCCGCGTCTCCGGTAGCGATGAGATTGGCCAATTGGGAGAGGCATTCAACAGCGGCATAGCCTCGATGCGCAGTGTACTGGTCTCGGTTACCCAAGGCGCCGCGACGCTCTCTGCGGCAACCACCGAGATGAGCGCTCGCTCGATCCAGGCCGCCGGCAACGCCAATACGCAGTCCAGCAAGACCAACCAGATTGCCGCCGCGGCGCAGGAGATGACGGCCACCATCGGCGAGATCAGCCACAACGCCGAAAGCGCCTCCAACGCCAGCCGCACCTCCGCCGAGACCGCCAACCAGGGCGGAACGGTGATGCAGGCCGCCGCCGTCACCATGGAGAAGATCGCCGCGGCTACCAGCACCGTCGCGGAGAAGATGACCTCGCTGGCCCACCGCTCAGAGGAGATCGGCAAGGTGGTCAGCGTGATTCAGGAGATCAGCGAGCAAACCAATCTGCTGGCCTTGAACGCCGCCATCGAAGCGGCCCGCGCCGGGGAGCATGGCCGCGGATTTGCCGTCGTCGCCGGTGAGGTGCGCCGCCTGGCCGAGCGCACCAAGGGCGCCACCGAGGAGATTGCCGGCACCATCCGCAGCATTCAGGATGAGACCCGCGAAACCCTCCAGGTAATGCAGGAGAGCCGCACGGCCGTGGAAACCGGCATGGAAGAGACCGCCCACGCGCGCAAGAGTTTGGAGGCCATCATCGAGTCCTCCAAGCAGGTGGAGCACCAGATTCAAATGATTGCCACCGCCGCCACGGAACAGACCGCGGCATCGAGCGAAATCTCCGAGTCCGCCGGCCAGATCTCGCAGTTGTCGGTGGAGAATGCGCAAGGCGCAGAGGAAGCCGTCGAAGCCCTCAAGAGCCTGGCCTCGCTGGCCGGCGACCTGGACGGCATGATCCGCCAGTTCCGCCTGGAGAGCAAAGAACAAGCCGGAGCAAAATTTTCCGGCAAGAGCCAGCCGGTTCGCCAGCCTGTGTTGCGGGGCGCGCACTCGTAAGTTTCAAGAGCTGGCGGCAGCCATACCCAGATCTGCGGAATCCGGCCATGCAAGTTCGTTGCCGGACTCCGAGGTTGCCGCCTTTTAGTTCCATACGCTGCCGGGTTTCCTTCCGGCAGCGTTTTTGTGTAGAAGCGGGTTAGGGAACCTCTGAGTAAGTCTATGTTTTGAAAGGGCACGACTTTAGTCGTGCCGAAAATGCAGCAAAATCAATGCGGGCTTTAGCCCCTGAGGGAATGTTGGACCGCAACAATCACTTGATCAGAGGTTCCTTAGCTCTCAGGCGGGTTTCCGGCAGGTTCTCAGCCCTTGCGCAGGTAATTCCGCGACATCCGGTCGTGCCAGGCCTGGCCGGCACGACAGCGGGTTCCCAAGGCTGCATGGAAGGCTACAAGGGCATTATGGCCTGTACGCCATCAAACTCCCATGGAAATACCTCTGCTGAGGCTGCCAGAGGCTCTGGCAAGGCATCTGGAACGTCCCTCTGGACAGCGCTGTGCCCCATCCATTTCGCGCTATTTGCGGAATGGGTGGGAGGGAGTGTTGCATTTCTTTGGGGACGGATCAGTAATGCGCCTTCCGGCCCGCTCCTTCCGGCCAGACTGGCAGTTAAGGCCCGTAAGAACCCTGGGACGTTGCTTGCAGAACGGAAAGGAGGTCAGCAGGAAGATGCAGGCTCAGTCCGGATCACAGGAACCGGGCAGGATTGAAACCATCCGGTTTTTCCGCTGATGCCGGAGCGCCGCGGGCTTTGCCTGATGCCGGGGCAGCCTGTTTTGCTATGCTGACCTTGGTCCCGGAATGCGCCTTCGCAACCTTTTGTTGATCACGATGCTGGCCCTCTGTCCCCTGCTACTTCGGGGACAGGCATTGACCAATGCGGCGCCCCCGTCTGGACAGGAGGCCGGCAGCGCGGTCGAGCCCGCCGCCGACAGCCCCGCCCAGCAAAGCGGCTCCGGGGCTTCCCTGCCAAATGACCCCGGCCAGGAGATTCTGCCCGTAGCCCAGCCGGAACCGGCGCCGGAAAGCGGTGTGCCGGTAGTGTGGGAGGCCCAGCACCAGAGTCGTGTGGGCAATATCTGGACCCTTACCGGCGATGTGGTAGTCCACTACCGCAACTACATTCTGCGCGCCGACAAGGTGGTCTACGACCAATCCACCACGGAGCTGGATGCGGAAGGCCAGCTGCAAGTGACCGGCGGGCCCAACGATGTGCTGATCTACGCCGACTCCGGCAATATGCGGCTGAATATGCACACCGCGCGCTATTTAAACGTGCATGGCTCACAGGGAGTCCGCACCATGGGCAGCAAGGCTGTCTATTCCACCACAAATCCGTTCTTCTTTACCGGCAGGGTAGTGCTGGAAAGCGGCGAGGGCCGGTATCGGATCATCGACGGCACGATCACCAATTGCCGTCTGCCCCGGCCGGACTGGCAACTGATCTCCCGCGCCATCAAGCTCGAGGACGGCAATGCCTCCATGGACAATGCCCTGTTCAAATTTCTTGGCATACCTCTCTTTTACCTTCCCTACCTGCGTCATCCGGTGGATGAAACAGGGCGCGAGAGCGGACTCCTGATCCCGGTGGTGAGCACCGGCTCGTCGATCAGGGGCTATACCTTTGGCGAGCAGTATTACTGGGCGATCAACCGCAGCATGGACATGATTGCCGGCCTGGAGTACTACAGCAAGCGCGGCTGGGCGCCCAACGGCGACTTCCGCTACAAAGGCCCTGGGCTCGACCACGCAACGGTGCGCTTGAATGCCCTGGTGGACCGCGGCGTTCAATTACCCAACGCTTCCGGCACGGGCACGACACTGACCAATCAGGGTGGCGTGGACATCCATATCCTGGGCCGCAAGGACCTCGCTCCAGAGACGCGCCTGGCCGCTAACATCGATTACTTGTCGAGCTACATCTACCGGCTGGTCTTCAACGATAACTTCCTGGAGGCAGTCAGCTCCGATGTGCGCAGCACCATCTCGGTCACCAACGCGCACAAGGGCTTTGTTCCCTCCCTCTCGCTGGAGCGTTTCCAGAGCTTTGCCGGAACCACCGGCAGCAACGAGACCACCACCGCCATCAACGGCAATCAGGCCAGGATTCTTCACCTGCCCAACCTGCGCATTGACGTGCTGGACCGGCCGCTGGGCACACCGAAACTCTATTGGGGAATGGGATCGTCGCTTAGCTTCCTGGACCGCGCCGAACCTGGTGAGCAAATCGTGCCCGGATGCACATCGACCAACTGCAAAATCGGGCGCAGCTTTCACGCCCGCAACGCCGGCCGCATCGACTTTTATCCGCATCTTTTTCTGCCGCTTTCCGCGGGAGGCTGGAATCTGTCCGCCGAGGCCGCGGTGCGCGAGACCGCCTACACCCTCAGCCAGATCCCCGACCTGCTGGGCGTCAACGGCGGCGTTCCCACCATCAGCCACGATGCGCTCAACCGCGGCGATTTTGAGGCTTCCGTCGATCTCCGCGCGCCCGCCGTCGAACGCGACTTTGCGCTCGGCCACTGGAACCGCGTATTGCGCCACGTCATCGAACCGGAGCTCACCTACCGGTACGTGGGCGGAATCGGCGCGCATGCTGTGAACGTGCTGCTGGTCGATACCACGGACATCGCCACCAACACCGACGAAGTGGGTTACTCGCTTACCCAGCGCTTCTATCTGCGCCCCGCCGTTCAGAAGCCCTGCCCCTCCGCCGGAGAAGAAGCTTCTCCAAAGGACTGCCAGGCGCAGCCGCGCGAGTGGGCCAGTTGGCAGATCGCGCAGAAGTTATACATCAACAATGACTTCGGCGGGGCGCTGATTCCCAACCGCCGCAACGTCTTCGACGCTACCCTGGACATGACCGGGATCGCCTTCCTGACCTCGCCGCGCAACCTGGCGCCCGTCACTTCGCGGCTGCGTTTTGAGGCCATCGACAATCTGCGCATCCAGTGGGATCTGGACTACGACCCCAAGGCCGGGCAATTCAGCGCCGACAACCTCTATGCTGGCTATAGCTGGGGCCGCACCACCATCGGCGTGGGCCACGCCTTGCTCAATGCCGTCGACGAGAGCGGCGCGGCGGCCACAACCATCAAGAGCCAGCAGGTGACGCCCTTCCTGGCCATCGGCAAGCCCAGCGGCAAAGGCTTCAACCTGGCCGCCAACGGCGGCTACGACTTCACCCATGGCACACTGCAATACGGCGGGGTGCAGGCCGTCTATAACTGGGACTGCTGCGGCCTCTCCTTCGGTTACCGGCGCTTTAATCTCGGCACCATCCGCAACGAGACCCAATGGCTCTACAGCTTTACCCTGGCCAGCTTCGGCTCGGTGGGCGACATCCGCCGCGCCAACACGGCCTTCCGCGACCCCAACCTGCCGCCGGCGTATTAAAAACAGGGAATAGGGAATAGTCCCCCACCGGCTTTCGCCGACCCACGGGAGATGAAACGGGGGCTGGCTCTGTAGTAGAGTATTTTTGCGTCATCGGCACAGAGGTCGATCATTCCTTGGTGCGTATGAGCCCGTTTGTCAGTCGGACCCGGAACCCTTGAGCACCCCGGACTGTGCCACGGGCTGATCCTCAGCCCCGGAGCACGTTTTCTAGATTTCCCAGATAGGGGTTCCACGCTCGTGGCGCAGAAGGAGCAGCGATGGAAGTTCTTCACGCGCATTGCGCCGGTCTGGACGTACACAAGGATTCCGTAGTCGCCTGTGTTCGCCACATGGCTGACAGCAAGGTCACGACCGGAGTCAGAAACTTCAAGACCACCACACAAGAACTCATGGCATTGTCGGAGTGGCTTTCGGCTGAAGGCGCGACGCACATCGCCATGGAAGCGACTGGCGTTTACTGGAAGCCGGTCTGGCACATCCTCTCCGACGGCGAGTTCGAGTTGATCTTGGCCAACGCGGCCCATGTCAAGAATGTGCCGGGTCGTAAGACCGACGTCAACGACGCCATGTGGCTGGCCGATCTGATGGCCCACGGACTCATCCGCGCCAGTTTCGTACCCGACGAACCCACCCAGCAGATGCGCGATTTGCTACGCACCCGCAAGCAGATGGTGCGGGAACGCTCCAGCCACGTCCAGCGCTTCCAAAAGACCCTGGAAGACGCCAACATCAAGCTCGATTCGGTCGTGACGGACATCCTGGGCTTGTCGGGACGGCGCATCCTCGAAGCCTTGATCGCTGGCCAGACCATGCCTCAAGCCCTGGCGTCGCTGGCCCACCGGCGCATCCATGCTTCGACCGACGAACTGGAGGCGGCCCTGCGCGGTCGCGTCACCAAGCATCATCGTTTTCTTCTCAAGCTGCACCTGGATCAAATCGACGCCTTCGATGCGGCCCTGGCCCGTATCGACGAGGAGGTGAGCGCAAACGTCGAACCCTTTCGCGCCGCCATCGAACTGTTGACCACCATCCCCGGCATCAACGCCCTATCGGCACAAGTGCTGGTCTCGGAGATCGGTATTGATATGAGCCGCTTTCAAACCGCAGGCCACCTGATCTCCTGGGCTGGACTGTGTCCTCGGAATGACGAAAGCGCCGGCAAGCGCCGATCCACGCGCATGAAAAAAGGGCGCACCTTGGCTGAAAACCACGCTAGTCCAATGCGCCTGGGCCGCCGCCCGCAAGAAGAACAGCTATTTGCAAGCTCAGTACCTGCGACTGCGCTCACGGCGTGGCTCCAAGAAAGCCATCTGCGCCGTTGCCGCCTCCATGCTAACCGCCGCCTGGCATATGCTCAAAAACGGCACCTTCTACGAGGATCTAGGACCAAACCACTTCGATAACCAAGCTAAAAGCAAGCATGCTCTGCGCCTCGTCAGACGTCTGCAGAACCTCGGATACGCCGTGGAAATCACACCACGGGCAGCATAATTGAGGGTTTGTTTCTTTCTAGGTCTCAAAATCGAGTGGCCGAATTACCGCATTGCCGGGGTTTGTTTGAGCGCGGGAAAGACGACTTTGGGCGGGTCGGCGAGGGTAACCGAGGCCTGTACCGGCGTGGTGTGCGCGCCGCGCTTGACCTGATTCTCTTTCAGTGTAAGGGCGCCGTTGGCAATTTCGGCTTCGGCGGTCCAGCGGTCGAAGTGAGCCAGGGCCGGGGGAACCAGGCCTGAGGCGACGGTTCCATGCTCCCAATCGAAGTGAAGAGCGCCTTTGGCCGAGGCGGACAAATCTTCAGCGGTGAAGCCGGCGAGCTCGATCTTGCTATTGGCGTCGAATGTGCCGCCGGAAAAGCGCAGGCCGAGCAACTGGCCGACAGCCGGTGAGCTGAGCTTGTCGAACTGGGCTTCCAGGGTGTAGGAAGGCATGTCTTTGGCGGTGGCGGCGGCGTGATACTTGCCGGTTCCATGGACGCTGCCGCCGAGCAGGGCGGCATCGAAGGTGGTCATGGAGGCTCCGTCGGCAAGCGTATGCAGTGTGGCTACAGGCTGGTGAAACGTGACCGGGCCGAGGATGAGCGACTCTGCCTTGACCGTGCCTTCCAAGCTGGGCCAGGCGGGAGTGGCTTTGGAGCGGAGGCGCTGGATGAGCGTGGAAAGCATGGTGCCGCGCTCATGTGCGCCGAGGAGCGCGGCCTGGAGAACGGCAGCATCCAGAGAGCCGAATTCAAGCTGAAAGCGCGGCGGGCAGGACTGGGGAGCCTCGCAAACAGCGGGCAGGGTGAGGCTGGCTGTTCCCTTCACCGGGCCATAGGAGAAGACGATCGGGTCCCAGCGGAGTTCTCCGGAATCCAGGTGGAGCGTGGCTTGGGAGATTTCGACGGGATTGGCCAGGTAATCGGCCCTCCAGGTGGCGTTGCGCACGGTGACGGTTCCAGTGAGGATGTCGACTGGGAATGCGGACGGGAGCGGGACGTCGGTAGGTGATAGGCCGCCCAAGGAAAGCGTCTGAACTGGCAACATCTGAACTGGCAGCATCCAGGGACCATTGGCCGCCATGTCCACCGTGACTGGGTCGCCGGCAAGCGCGTCTAGCGCGCCTGGGGCCGTGGTATTGCTGATGCCGGCCACGCGCGCCAATTCCCTGCCCCGGCTGATAGAGGCTTGTCCGCGGACCGTGAGCTGATAACCGGAGAGTGTGAGGCGCGTGAAAACAGTGAGCGGTGCTGCTGCGCCGGCGGGAATGGCCACAGTGGCCGTCAGCGCCTGGTCAGCGCCAGAAGGCTGGTTTGCGGGCGCCAAAACGATTTTTGGAATACGAATAGGCTGACTGAGGCCGTTACCGCTGAGTTGAAGACCCTGGACGGTGAGGCTGCCGGAGAGCGGCCCTTGCTCTTCCGCATGGAGCTTGGTGGAGCGGAGATAACCGGGGTGATCCGGTCTCTGCTGCGTATCGTTCTCCGGGGTGTAGGAGATTTTTCCGCTTGCCGACCCGGTAACTTCGAGGCCGGGAGCCAAGCCGCTTCGCACGGTGCGCAGTGCGTCCAGGCCGGCGGCAACAGAAATGCGGTCCAGCTCGACAATGTAGCTGGGTGGGCCTCCGTCGCTGGGCAAGTTGCCGGTGAGGCGGATGCGACCATCGCCAAGCGGAGAATCACAGAGCAGGTTGTCGATGGCGCGGGCGGTGAAGTGGGCAAGCAGGTTGCAGTTGGCGTCGAAGTCCATGGGCGCGGCCGGAGCAAACTCAGCGCGATGGACGCCGGTAGCGCGCAGCCGGGTCTTGATCTGGGCTGCCTCTGGAGTGCCGTCGAGATGCAATTCGCCGGTGAGGTCGCCACGCCAGCCGGCGTCGGAGCCGAGAAGCAGCCGAGTGAGCTGGCCGAGTTGCGCCTGACGCCACTCCATATCAATATGCAGCGGCATCTGACGCAGTTCCGCAGCCTGGCGCAGGTTTGCCTCCAGGCGAACCGTGCCGGTGTCGCCCTGTTCAAGGCTGAGGTCGGTGCGGACGGGCTGGCCGCGCAGCCGGATGCGCCAGTCGCCGGGACTCTGCTGCCAGAAGGAAAGGTCGGTGTTGAGCAGGGAAAACGGCAGTTTTTCCGTACCGTTCTTGATGTTGATGCGGGAGTTTGTGGCCTTGAGATAGGGCAGCCGGACGGGCTTGCCGGGATTGTCCGGCTTTCCCGCTTCGGATGAAGCCTGAGCGGTGGCCGTGCGCAGGAGAGAATCGAGGTTCCAATGGCCGGGGGCCGAACGCACCAGGTTCAGGCTGGCATCGTCTACGCTGACGGTGTCGATTTCCAGACGCCCGCGCCACAGTGAGAGCAGGCGAATGGAGGCCGTGACCGAGCTGGCGTGGAGCACAGGCTCAGCGCCATAGGCGGGGTCTTCCTCGACGGTGAGATCAGAGAGCAGAAAGGCCGGTGTGGGCAGCAGGCGCACCTCCACCGAGGAGAGACGCACAGGCCGGCCCAGCGAAGCGGAGATCAACTGAGTGATGCGGCTTTTGTAACGGCTTACGCTCAGGAACGGGGGCACAATCAGGATTGCCAGGATGGCCGCCAGGGCTGCCAGGGCAAGCCAAAGCCGCTTGTGCTTTCGTTGCCGGGGTTGTGCGTCTTCGGTCATAGCCTTGTTAGTAAACAGCTAACAACTTACAGCTAACAGTCGATAGCTACCGCTCACTTCACCGGGGTTTTTAGCTGTTAGCTGCCTGCTGTTAGCTGTTAATTGCCTTTATCTCACCCTGTGCAAGGTCCGGTCCCAGCGCGTTTCGGTGAAGAAGTGCAGTGCGACGTGGCCCATCCATGCCAGGGTATTGCCGATTCCAGGCTGCTCGTACTGGTCTTCGGGTGTAACAAACGACCAATAGTTGAACAACGGCCGGCCCACGATGTTCTCCCTGGGAACAAATCCCCAGTAGCGCGAATCGAGGCTGTTATGGCGGTGATCGCCCATCATGAAGTAATGACCGGGAGGAACCACCAGGTCGCCGTTCTCAAGGCTCTTGGGAAAGTCGACTTTGGACCAGGAGTCAGGAACTTGCGAAATATCTGGCGGCGGCAGGGAGGGAAACTCATCGAGAAAGTCCTGATGATTTTCCGGGGTTGTCGGCTGGGCGAACGGCTGGTCCTGGGCGACTCCGTTGAGGATGACGATGCCGTTGCGCAAGTGGATGCGGTCGCCGGGTACGCCGATCAGCCGCTTCACCAGAATCAAGTATTGCGGGTTCCCGTCCGCGTCCGGGTCCGTCACGGGCTTGATAAAGACCACGATGTCGTTGCGCTTTGGCTCGCGGTAGTGGACCAGCGGCATCCATTTGGCAGGCGGAGCGAGGGTGATGCGATCCACCAGCAGGTGGTCGCCCACCAGCAGCGTCTTCTCCATCGAGCCGGAGGGAATGACAAAGTTCTGGCCGAGGAAAGTGAGGATGAACAGGCCAATGACCAGGATGGAGCAGATGCTGGCCGCTGCCTCGAATGGCGTCTCTTCCACGCGCTGTTCAGTAGGCTCGGGCTCGGTCGGTGTCTTGGTGGGCGGCGTTTTTTTCTTGGTCATCCTGTCGCTCGTTTCAGAGATCAGAGAACAGAGATCAGAGATCAGTTCAAAACCCGGACGCCTGACCAATGAATACTGAACTCTTACCACTAACTACTGTTTTCTGATCTCTGATCTCTGTTCTCTGTTCTCTGATCTCTGTTTTACCGCACCACGTGGAAGATGCGCTTCCAGCGCGCAAATTCCGAGAGTCTTGCGGAGAACTGTTTGTCGTGTCCGAGTTTATCATCTCTGGCTTGTAGCGCGGCTTGCAGTGTGGCCTGTTGTACATCGGTAGTGGAGGGCCTGGAGAGGGAGAAGTAGATGACCAGCGGGCGGGCCACAATCTGCTGGCGAGAGACGAAGCCCCAATAGCGGGAATCCGTGCTGTGATTGCGATTGTCGCCGAGCACGAAGTACTCACCCTGAGGCACCATCAGCTCGCCGTCACGGGTGAGACTCTGCATCTGACTCCACCAGTCCGAATCGACCTGGGGATCTGTATACAACCTGGCGGGAAAATCTTCGCTAAAAGGGCTGCCGGCAATGGGCTCAAATGCTGCGTAAGGCTCGTTGAGAACTACGCCGTTGACCGTGACGCGGCCATCATGGATGCGCAACCGGTCGCCGGGCAGGCCCACCACTCGCTTGACCAAGTAAGGATGCTGGGGATGGTGGAAGACAACAATATCGCCGCGCGCTACGTCGCGATAGGGCAGCAGATGCCGGGTAAGGCTGCCGGGCGGAGCATAGACCTGCTTATTGACCAGCAGAAAATCGCCTACCAGCAGGGTGCGTTCCATGCTTTCGGAGGGAATGAGGTAGGGCTGAAGCACAAAGGTAAGTAAAAACAGCGCCACCACCACCGTCCTGAGCAGCGATGCAAGGGCCTCGGGCACGGTAGGCAGTTGGAGCCGCAACTGCGCGAACCAATGCGAGGATGGGCCTGGCCCCTGAATCGAATCCTGGGTGGAGGTGCTCATAGCTCTGCCGGTTCCTCCTTGCCGGCTTCCTGCTTGACCTGGGCCGCGCCGCCAGCTTTTTTACCGGCCGCCTTCAGCCGCTCCAACGCGCGCCGCGCCGCATCCTGCTCGGCGTGTTTCTTGGTGCTGCCCATGCCGCGCGCCAGTTGCTTGCCAGGTTCTGCTTCGGCTGTCTTGAGACGGACCTCGATCAGAAAGCGCTTGTGATGGTCGGGGCCGCTTTCGCTCTTGACCCGGTAGATCGGAGTACCGGCCCGCGTGGCTTGCAAGTGCTCTTGCAACGCCGATTTATAGTTGCCCAAAGCGGCTCCGGAGCGCAACTGCTCGGCCAACTGCTCGGCGGCCTCGCCCATCACCCAGCGCCGGGCAAAGACGGAGACCGGCTCCAGTCCTCCATCCAGGAAGAGCGCTCCCAGCACGGCCTCCATGGTATTGGAGAGCACCGTGCTCTTGCGCCGGAGGCTACCGCCCTTGTCCTCGCCGCGGCTAAGGCGCAGATGATTGCCCAGGCTGATGGCCGCGGCTACCTCCGCCAGATGCTGACGGCTGACTAATTGGGCGCGGACGCGGGTCAACTCGCCCTCTTGCCACTCCGGATGAAGCAGAAAAAGGGCTTCGGCGACCACCAGTCCCAGCACGGCGTCACCCAGGAACTCCAGGCGCTCATTATTGCCCGTACCGGCGGCTACGGCTTTGTTGCCGGCGGGAGCCTCCTCGCCAGCCGCTCGCTCGTTGGCCAAAGAGCGATGGGTCAGCGCGCGCACCAGCAACTCGGTGCGCGCAAAGCTATGCCCCAATGCGGCTTCCAACTCGGCTAGAACGGCTTCCACATGCGCCTCAATCTGATGCGTTGAAATACTATCCCAGGCGACCGCTTGAACCGGATTTCCGGTCCAGGAGAAGTCCCCTTCTCATTATTAGACGTCTTACGCTCCCCGGCAGGCGCATACTCCAGATTATCGAGGCTTTTCCGTCCCATTTGGCCATGAAGATTCGGGCTTGTCTGGCTGAGGGCTGGCTATTGGGGGCTTGGCCGGCGCAGGTGGGGGCGAGGCGGTGTCGTCGGCATCATCCTCGCAACTATGTCCCCTGACGGCATAGGCTGTTTTGACGCCCCGCTCAGCGGAGAGCCGGGTATCCAACTGCCCGTCGCGGTTCTTCAATGCCTCTTTGTACTCGGTCAAAGCCTCGTCGCGCTTGCAGTCCAGGTCGAGCATCCGGCCCAGATAGATGTGCGACCAGGCGAGCAGGCGCGGGTCCTTGCTGGCGGCCAGCGTCTGCTGAAATCCGTCGATGGCCTGATCGGGATGGCCGGTGAGGATGGCCGCCCTGGCCAGGATGAACTCGGCGCGGGCGCTGACGGCTATTGCGTCCAGAGAATTGGAAGAATTGGAAGAATCGGATTGCGCAGCGAGGGCCTTGCGGGCCATGGCGCTGGCCGTGGCCACGTCGCCCGCAGCCAGACGCGCCTCCGCCAGGTCAAGGCCGGTCAGTTTGCGCGGTGTACTGCGCGAGAGCACGTCTTCATCGCCTTCCTTGTCGAAGTCGAGATTTCTGGCGCGGTGCACCTGCTGATCCACGTCCATGCTGTAGACCATCTCGCCGATGGTGTCCTTCAGGCTGGCGGGGTCCTTCTCAAACAGGAGCATCTGCTCATAGAAGTATTGCGTGAGCACGAAACCCTGTGTCATGTCGTGGCGCATGGTGGCAATGCGGACGGCGTCCACCTTCTGCTGGTAGGCCTGCCGTTCGTGTTCATAACGTGGCAGCTCGGAGCGGTCGATGTTGGCCGGGATCTTGTAGACGGGAATGCCGGTGTCCATGGTGCGCGCCTCGATGGCCTTGATGAGGCACTCGACAGTCAGGGCCAAAGTATCGGAGCGATAGCGAAACTCCATTGGAGCTTCGCGCACTTCCTTGAGGATGGGCTGCGTGCGGTCGATGGCGCCAGCCCGAACGTAGAGCAGCGGCTCGATCATGTAATGCAGGTAAGTGTGGCGCACGTCGCTCATCCGGATCGTTCCATTCACCGGCGAAACCACGACCACATAGTCCGTGCCATAGATGCGTGCGTTGATGGTGCGGGGCGAGAGCATGGGCTCGATCACCACCACAAACCGCCGCCCGTTGTAGGTTTCGGCCGGCATCTTGAGGTAGAAGTTGGTGGAGACGATCATCTTGGAAAGCGAATCGTGCAACTGGTCGGCTTCCTTATCGTAGATGGGATGCACTACCAGCCAGATGCCGTGCAGGTCCACGGCGGCGGCAAAATCGCGCAATAGAGGGACAATCTCGACGACCTGGGTCGAGTCAGGGGGCATCTCGGTCAGCTCGACCGCGGTTTCCAGCTCCGGAGGCGGGGTCAGATAGAGAGCCAGGGAGATGTACTGCGCAATGTCACGCGCCCCTCCGGTCATGCGGTGCTGGGCTATGTAGAGGCAGAGCTTGTCGCGCTTGTTGCGGGCATCCTCGCTCTTGGCCAGCGCCTGATTGATCTCGTCGCGGACGCGCTTGCGGATCGGGGCGCTCTCTTCCAGGCCGTCATCGTAGCCACAGGCATTCAACGCCGCGGCCATGAGGAAGACCGGCTCAGCGCTGACCAGCGAGATGGTGGGACCGGCTGGATCGACCAGCGAAGGCGCCTTTTCCCGCACAAAATCAGGCGAGGAAGAAGACGTCTGCCCACCCCCGGACGAGCCGGACGAACTGCTGCTGGAGGATTGGGCAAGTGCCGAGGCGGGAGCAATGCCCGCTAAAAGACAAAGAACAGCGGCCGGCAGAACGGCGAAAACTGAATAGGTTTTGAATGTCATGAAGAACCCTGTCTAATTCTAGACGCATGGGCAGCGTCAAACGGAAGCGGCGCTGCTGTGGCCGGGCAATCGCATTTGGAATAGAAGCCATGAACCTCCAAGGCTTTGAAAGGGCACGACTTTACAGCTTGCGGAAAATACTCATTCGTCGTCGAAAAAAGCGTCAGGGCACGACTTCAGTCGTGCCGTAAATGCAACAAAACAAACGCGGGCTTTAGCCCCTGAGGGATGATTTTTCGGCGTACTGAACTTTTGCCACTGGTTGTTACAGGGCGGCCGCGAGCGCGGGATAGCGGCTCACGTGGCTGGTTTCATAGAGGGCGAGGAGGCGCTGGCGCATCAGATAGTAGGCCGAAGACGCCTCCTGTGCATGGAGGGGGAGGGTAAGCCGGAAATGCCGTAACAAACTGGCTGGAATCATGCCCAATTCCACTCGGCGGACGGCACGACGCAAGGTTGCCGCATCCATCCGCATCCGCTCCGTGACGATTACCGCCTCTTCGAAGTTCCAGCGCTGCGCATAGGCGGCCAGCGCGAGCATGATCTCCGCGTTCTCGCGCATCCTCTTCAAGCCTTCGTAACCGCCGAGAAACTCCCAGATTTCTTTCGGCTCCAGATCAATCTGGCCGCGGTGCGGGGCCAGGTAATCCATCGCCACTGCGGACAGCTCCACCATATCCAGCCGATACAGCCCGGCGACAAGGTCATTCCAGTCCAGTAGCGCTATCTTTCGGGACGCACGCCGGTCGGCGAGCACGGCTCCAGCAAAGCCGCACAGTAATGCCCCAAAAATGAAATAAGAGAGCTCAGAGGTCATCGAGAAAATGTTACCTTTGAGCGTCAAGCGTGTCAAGATCATTTTTTATACGCCGGTGCAAATCCAGGATATGGGCGCGCAACTGAGGCGAAATCGGCTGCCGGGCCGGCTCCTCCAACCAGAACTGAACCGTCCAGTAGCCAAGGACAGCCAGGTAGGCAAACATCAGGACGTGCTCCAGTCCCCTGAAGTAGCGCTCCGCGCCGAAGTAGCTATGCAAGCCGTCCACAAGGATGGCGACCACGGCCACGGCCGTCCACCCGTTGCCCAGCGCCATCACATGGTTGCGCCAGCCCAGGCCCAGGCTCTTCGAGGTCCGCGTCACCACGGCGATCAGTTCGCAGACCACCAAGGCGGTAAAGAGATTTCCCCGCATCTGCAAGCGACCAAGCAAAGTTGTGGCCGGAGGCGAAACCAGAAATGGAAGCGCGGCGGCAAAGAGGATGCCGGCCGCGCCCCAGAGGATGAACTGCTTTTTGGCGTCCCGGATCCAGGTTCCGGTGGGCCGCATCACGATCCGCGCAATCTCCCAGATCACCCCCAACTGCAGGAGGAAATCTAGAAGTGCGTAGGTCCAGTAAATCCGCGCATACCAAACTTGCGAACAATACAGGTAGATCAAATACAGCGCCGCGAGAATGGCCGCTTCGTAGCCGATAAGCGCTGTGAAGACAGGGAACTCCTTCCACCTGCACCGATAGATGAGGATGGAGAAGAGGACAGCCTCTCCGAGAAAATTGGACACCCACAAAACATAATCCAGCGCCGAAAGGTTCATTCCGCCTCGCGGCTACTATTCTCTCCGATTTTAGAGGCCAAGCAAAGAGAGAACTAGAGCAACGGCTACTCTCAGTGAATCCATTTGCGGCAGAGGCTGCGGAGCTCCTCCTCCAGGGTTGGCCAGAGCGATGGGAGCAAGGGACGCGATAACGGCGACGGCAAGGGCAATTCGAAGGAACTTTTTCATGGAGGGTCTCCTCTTTCTGGCGCAAGAGTGCGCAAGATTAGCGTAGACTCATTTCTCGCACTTACATAAGGGGAAAATCAGGCGGAAATTCGCGGAAAGTGTGTAAAAACAAGCTGGACAAGAAAATACGGCTCTCATCCTGATGAAAATAATTCCATAGCCCGGCACACTCCTCCCATAAGCTGGGATGCCAGGCTGTGGAAAACTACTCTGAATTACCCGCGAACAGAGACGCCAGAGAAGGAGAGCACCGCCAGGCCGGATACCGGCTGGCCGAAGCGTCGAGCGGGCTCAAAGCGGCTCCACAAGAGCATGTTCTCCACCTGCGCGCGGGTGGCCTTGTCGGTGGGACCGGAGACAATGCGATAGTCGTAGACTTGACCCTCCCCGTTGACATAAGCCTCGATCACGACCGGGGTGGATACGTCGCCGATGGGGTTATCGCCCACAACGCTGGACAGATAGAGGAATCGTGGAGCGGTGGCAGCTCCCAAGGGCTCATCCGGGGTAGCCTGCGCGCTCTCCGGTTGGGTAACCATGCCGGCCAGCACGATAAGCGTGCCCAGCAGCAGCACGGCAGAGGCAAAACCCGCGGCGGCCTGCAGCAGGAAGGGTCCCACGGTGTTTCTCCAGGCCAGATTCAAGGAGTGGAAGGCGCTCTGGTGACGGCGAGCCCGCTCGTGGCTGATGGCCACGCGAATGCGCAACGGCAGGTCCTCCGGCTCAGGCACCGGGCCCAGCATGGCCAGCAAGGACTGCATCTCTTCAAGAGACTTCCAGTCGGCGGCACACTTACTGCATCTTTCCACATGGGCGGCGACGCGCTGCATCTCGCGTCCGCTCAGACGGCCGTCCAGGTACTCGGTAAATTTAGTCTGCATTGCATTGCAATCGTTCATTGCGCCTCCTCTCCGAGGGGCATTTCATATTCCGCGCGCGGCTGATAACGTACGCTTTCAGCCGGAGCCGTCAAAATCGCCTTCAAAGCCGCGCGCCCACGCACCAATCGCGATTTAACTGTCCCCAGATTCACGCCCTGCAGCTCCGCTACCTCTTCGTAAACAAAGCCCTCGATGTCGCGCAAGATGAGAGTGGAGCGGAATGGTTCCGGCACCTTGCTCAAGGCCGCCTCAACGCGCGCTTTGTTCTCCCTGTGCAACACCAGTTCGTAGGGCGACTCGGCCGGGTCCTCCAGCAACTCCTTCAGTCTCACCGGCTGCCCGGATTCACTCTCGACCATCTCCTGCTCGATGGGGATCTCGGCTTGCCTGTGCCGCGTCCACCAGCGCCGATGGTTGGAGGCCTCATGCAGGGCAATCCGATAAATCCACGTCCGCAGCGACGACTCGCCGTGAAAGCCGCCCACTCCCCGGAAGACCTTCACAAAGACCTCCTGGGTGAGGTCGGCGGCGGCTTCGCGGTCCTGAACGGCACGCGCCAGCAGCGAGAAGATCGGTTGGTGGTAACGCGTGATCAGCCACGCAAAAGCTTCCTCGGAACCCGCCTGCAGCTCCGCGATCAGAGCCGCTTCTTCGGATTCAAAGGTCAGCGCACTGGCAAGATTGCCCATGGTGAGGTCCGCCTGCATCTCAGAGTCCTCCCACCTTACCGCAGAAGAAGCAAACTTGATTCCTGTCAAATCTGCGCCGGGAAAAACCCGGTTTCCGCTTGCGGCCACTCGCTCCAACGGCTGAAAAAGCGCCGGTAGAAATCCAATACTGCCTTCGAGTGCGCGGGAGACGGACAGTGGCTTTCAAGCCAAGGTCCCACGCCCTCTATTATGTTAGACACCGGAGGACCCCTAAAGTGTTCCCGGTCACGCAAGTTTTACTTTCCTTAATAAAGCGGGAACCATGCCACGGGGCCGCTTTCCAGGCCTTAAACAGGCAGAGTTTGACGAATCCCGCCCCAGCAGAGACAATAGAAAAGTTGCATCCTTGCAGCCAGTGGGCCTGTGGCGCAGTTTGGNNTCCATGGCATGGAAGAGGTCATCGGTTCGATCCCGATCAGGTCCACCAATTAAATCAAGCATTTAGATGCTCCCCTCCCAAACCGTTTGCCCGCATTTTGCCCGCAAATTGCAGAATCTTTCCCCGCAATGGCGTTGACGGCTGCTTCTCCTCTCCTTCCGTATTGTTTTTCTGTTCCATTGCGCGTCTGTTTTCCTGGACGATGGCATTCCCGTCAGCCTTGCGTTCCAGTACGCGGGAAGACTTCAACGTTGGCTGCTGAGGAGTTGGTCCTTCCGTGCCCGTAGCCACCAACTCGTCGTGAATCGAGTTGATCGCAGAGCGCACATCCTTTTCCAGCGACTGCATGTAAATTTCCATCGTCGTTGTCAGCCGGCTGTGCCGCATCAGGCCCTGGATATCCTTGGGATGCCCCTTGGTCTTGCCCAGAGTGGCGATGGTGCGGCGGATGACCTGGAACGTCAGCTTCGGCAGTTCCAGTTCCCTTGCCAGTTTGTGCAGGACGCGATGGCGAAAGTTGCTTGAATCCATCGGCCCACCGAAACGCCCCTGAAAAATGAAGGCCTCAGGAGACGTGTCCTTGCCCTCTTTCTTCATTTCTTCCCGATACTCCAGGATTTCGTTCGCCAAGGTGTCGGCGATCGGAACCTTGGTAAGACTCGACTTTGTCTTTCCGTAGGGTCGAATCTTTCCCTTGTAGATCGTTTCCTGAATATCCAGGACGCGGCTGTCTTCGAGAAAGCAGCGCCACCGGAGTGGAAACAATTCACTGGGCCGAAGAGCATTCGACATATCGAGTTTCATCAGGATCCAGTCCCGAAGACCGATGTCGCCGAGTTTCTCGAGAGCGGCACGAAGCTGATCCCAGCTCAGTGTCGTCCTGTCCACCTCGCGCAGGTTTGCGGGAGGCCTTATCGTGCGTGCGGGATCCTTCGGGATAAAGTCCTGGTCGACCGCCTCCGCGAAGATGGCCCGCATATAGGATCGGATCTGCAACACTCGGTCTCTGGAGCGGGTTTTGGCCAGTTTATTGAGATGGGACTGCAGGATGACTTTATCGAAGTTTTCCAGCCGGAAATCGCGGAACGCATCGACGAGATCTGCCTGAATCAGAAGCTTTTTCACCTTGGCAGTCTCTTCCCTCCAGTCCCCCTCTTTCAATGGCAAGTAGCGGTTTTTGACGAACCACTCGAAGGTGACTGCTCCGTTGACTACGGATTGATCTCCCGTCGAGCGTCCGCCCAGTTTGTCGATCTCCTCCTCCAACTTCTCCCGTGCCTGGGATTTCGACATCTCTGCCTTAAGCCCCAGGACAAAAGAATGGGTGACGAGTTTGGGGTCGTTGGTTCCAGGGTCAATCTCGGTACGGCGAAAACACCCGTGCCATTTTCTCCCCCGTGGCCGGACCCACCCTTTTTGGTATGAAACTCCCATTTGTTCCTCAATTTCTGTGTGGAGGGAACAAGTGGCCATTCCCATTTTACCGGCGTTTGCGCCTTAAATAGGAGGCCCGTTCACGCTCTTTTAGAAACTCTTCAATTCCGCTCGCCCGGTAGCGCAGAGCGCCGTCGCTCATGCGTATAACCGGCAAATAGGGCAGTCTTCGCGAGGAGTGGTCCCAAACCCAGTCCTTGCTTACCCTTAGCTTTTGAGCAACATCCTCGGCGGTCAAAAGGGGATCGACCGCCTCCACTTCCCGCATGATTAGCGCAGATCCCATAACCTCATCTCCTCCCGATCTTCGGTATCTGTGCCGGTATATCCGACAAGTGTGGAAATCTTGGTGCGAAACCAGGATTCGGTCAAATCCGCGCCGGCTGATGCCCTCTGACCCGGTTGTCTTTCAACTATCCGCACGCAAAACCGAGATTTGACCGAGTTTCCGATCAGAGACATTCTGTCCCCGTTCGAGGAAACACCTATGCGAACACAAACAAGGCAGTTGGGGATTGAGGCTCTGGTGACTGGGTTGAGGGAGGAAAATGATGTTTGATTCGCTGGAAGACCTTGCCAGAAAGCTCACTGCAACCGGCTATTTCATTGATCCTGTGATGATCAAGGTCGTGTATCTGGCGGCCAGGATGCAGAAGCCGTTGCTGCTGGAAGGGCCGGCGGGGTCGGGCAAGACCCAGTTGGCTGTGTCGGTCGCCAAAGCAGCCGGAACACATATTGAGCGGCTGCAGTGCTACCGAGGCGTGACCGAGGACCAGGCCATTGGGAAGTTCGATGAGGGCCTCCAGCGGCTCTATATGGAGTTCGCCCGCGGTACGCACGGGGACTGGCAGAGTGTGCAGGCAAGCCTCAAGGGGCGCAATTTCTTCCGGGCGGGTCCGCTGATGCGGGCGCTTGAATGCGAGCGGCCGTGTGTGCTCTTGATTGACGAGTTGGACAAGGTAGATGAGGGGTTTGAGGCGATGTTGCTTGAGATCCTTTCGGCCTGGCAGTTGTCGATTCCTGAGTTTGGCACGGTCGAAGCCAAAAGCATTCCTTTCGTTGTGCTGACGAGCAACGAGGAACGCAGACTGGGCGATCCCATACGCCGGCGCAGCCTGTACGTGCGCGTCGAACACCCGACGCCAGGCCGCGAAGCGGAGATCATCGCCAGCCGCACGCCTGATGCCGATGAGAGATTTCATCGGGAGATGGCGGGCATCGCGCTTTCGTTCCGCAACTATTCCCTCGAAAAGCCGCCGTCAGTTTCGGAGATGATCGACTTCGCCAATGCGCTCCGCCTGCTCGGCACCGACCACGTAACGGAAGACCTACGCGATGTGCTGCTGCCGTTCCTAGCGAAGACGGAGAAGGACCGTCGTCACCTGCTCTTGCGAGAGGGATTCAAGAGCCTGCTCGACGATGGCGCGCGGTTTGCCGCCAAGCTCACAGTTCCGGAGGTGACGGAATGATAAGGGGAATCCTTTCGCTCGTCCTTTTGTTCTTTGCCATGCTGCCCTGCGCTCGCGCGCAGCCCGATGCCTCTCAGGCTGAACAATGCGTGCGCCGATACGCGGCACATTATCGTGTTCAGCCAGAGTTGATCGCCGCACTGATCGATGTTGAATCGCGCTGGAATCCTCGTGCCGTCTCGGACAAGGGTGCGATGGGGCTGATGCAACTGATGCCAGCGACGGCGCGGCGCTACGGAGCCATTCATCCATTCGACGTGGAAGAAAACATCGCAGCAGGCACGCGCTATGTTACGGCGTTGACGTGGGAGTTTCATGGCGATCTGCGCATGGTGGCAGCAGCTTACTATGCCGGTGATCGTTGGGTTTCACAAAAGCGGTTGAACTACAGCAACCCGGATGTCGTGGCCTACGTTGAGGCCGTTCGGCTGAGATACACGATGCGCAAACGAGCGGCGAAAAGGCCGCAAAGGAGGTAAATGCGATGAGATTTTACACGCTGCTTTCAGCAGCACTCTTCATTCCGTTGCGGTTATTCGCGGCGGATCATGCCGTTCTGGCGCGGGTCGCCACACTCACGATTGATCCACGAGAGGTGACGATCCTGCATCTGCGCCCGGAGTTCGAGTCGTCAATCCGAATGCCCGAGGAGGTCACGTCTGTGATTCTGGGCAGTCCGGGCGCATTCAAGGCTGAACACAACGAGGGCGAACCACAGTACGTCTATGTCAAACCCATCACCAAAGAACCGGCGCAATCGAATCTGCTGATCGCAACCAAATCCGGCCAGCATGTGACGATCGAGTTGATCAGCGCGGGCGCGAGCGCGGCAAGCGAAACGCCAACGGTTGACTTCCTGATCGAGTACCGCACGTCGCGTAGTTTTCTGGTTGCTGGCGATACGTTTGGGCCGATAGCGCAGAAGACCACGGACAATATCCGGGAACGGAAGACGAGTTCGCGAGTCGCAGAGCAACCTTCAGGTGTTGTCGATGCGCCCAGGTCGGAACTCGACGAGGTGTACGCGCAACAGGCGCAGATCAATGCCCCTGCGTGGACGAAGTGGGAGGGCCGCCAGATTGAAACTTCTGTCGGCGGCGTCCGCCAGTGGAAGAACGAGACGGTCGTCGCCTACTCGATCTTCAACAACTC
>PMGP01000431.1 GCA_003156235.1 Acidobacteriaceae bacterium | reverse complement strand
TGATTTTGTCTACTTGATCTGGCCCCTTTTGCGCGTCTGATTTGGCCCCACCTCATTGGCTGTTTCGGGAGATACTCATGCCCGTAGTCGTCGAGGCGGTGGGAGTGTGGGAATCGCCGCAGCGATTTCCAAGGGCTGGGGGAAGGGTGGGAAAACAACTTCATCGTTTTCCCATGCTTTCCACCGCCCGTCACTTCCACGGCCTGCTGCGCTAAAAGACTGACGCCGGTTTGTTCTGCTCCGGATACCATTCCTGGTTGTTCACGCCTTGCCGCCTTTCTTCGCCATCGTTCTCCGGAAGCGGTACGATTCATCGCCGGTATCGATGATGTGAGCCTGGTCCGTTAGCCGGTCGAGCATCGCTTTGCAGAGCCGCGTGTTGGGGAACTTCGTTGTCCACTCGGAAAACGGCAAGTTCGTTGTGACAATTACGGCTGCTTTTTCAGCCCGCCCTGCAATGACCTGGAAGAGCAACTCCGCCGCCGCGTCGGGCATGACGACGTACCCCAGCTCGTCCAGGATGATCAGGTCGTAGCGTGTCCAGCGGTTCCGAACGCGGGTCAGCTCCAACTGGTTCTGAGCTTCGATCAGTTCAGTCACCATCTCCGCCGCGGTGGTGAACCGCACACGCTTGCGCTGCCGGCATGCGGCTACCCCCAGTCCTACGGCCAGATGCGTCTTCCCGGTCCCTGTTTCGCCGAGAAAAATCACTGGTTCCTTGCGCGTCAGGTATCCCCCTTCGCTGAGGTTCCTCACCGTCGCTGCTGGAATATATGGCACGCTCTGGAAATCAAATTCCTCCAGCGTCTTGACCGCAGGGAAACGTGCTTCCTGAATCCGCCGCGTCACTGCTTTGCGATCACGTTCCTCAACTTCGGCTTCCAGCAACGCCTCCAGATAACTGAGGTGCGATTGCTTCTCCTTCACTGCCTCTTCGGCCAGGCTCACGAACTGATCGCCCAGCGTTGGCAGGTGCAGTTGCTTGGCATACTGCAGGATCGCGGCCTGCTGCATCGGCTTGGCGGCGCTCATTGAATCACCTCCGTCGCCAGCCAGTTCGGGTGCAGCCGATCATATGCATCCAGACTTGGCAGTGGTCGGTCATAGCGACTCAGAGCCCCTATGTCCGCCGGCTTGGCCGTTGGCCCCTTCTCCAGGCCGTTGACGTTCAGCAGGTAGCGGATCGCACCTGCGTTCGAACATCCCATTTCCAGAGCCTCTTCCACTGCTTGTCGCACCTGCGCCACGCCATACTCGCGGCCAAGCAAAAGAACGTCGATCATCGCTCGCGTCCCGGCCTGCTTGCCTTCCCGCTCTTTCAGCAATCCCCAGAACCGGTCGTAGCTGGCCGGCCAGCGTCCTTGCGCACGGCACTGTTCCAGCGCCGTTGAACCAGCCATGGCTCCCGGCTTTTTGGTCAGTGCATCCAGGTAATGATCCAGTTCGAGCACCTTCCGATGCCGCTCATAGCAGCGTTCATGCCGGGCCACGCACTTGGCCTGATACCAAACCTCAACGTAGGCCGAGTAGACCTTCACCTGGACCACGGTTCCCATCGGCAACGGCGCCGAATAGAAGTTCGTCAGCACCTTCGCGCACCCGCTGGCATCGATATGGGGAAAGTGCAAGGAGGCCAGATCAAATCCCTCCTCGGCCAACGGCAGCAAGTGTTCCTGTTCGGCGATCATCGCCGCGCCGATGGTCTGCGTGCGGCCCGCAATCATGCGGCCCTGCTCTTCCATCGACCCCGCCGACAGAAGCTGATTCAATCCCTCCAGGTTCTGCACGCTCGGCACTGGCACCAGATAGTTCCGCCGAAACTGGCCGCCTTCGCCCTCGACGCCGCCCTTCTCGTGTCCCTCGCCGGGGGTACAGAACTCCGATGCGAAGCCCCAGTGCGAGCGAAAGCCGATGAAGCGGGCCGTCTCTTCCCGTTGGTGGCCACGCAGAATCTTCTTCACGGCACTTTTAAGGTTGTCGTATCGCAGGACGCTAAAGACCCCGCCAAACCAGGCGAATGCCAATTCGTGCGCTTCAAGGAATGCCTGCTGCGTGGCGTGCGGATATGCCCGGTGAAAGGCCGCTCCGCTGGCCATCGAGCGCATGCAGAACACGTTCATCTTGTGCGACTCGCCATCGATCAGTACCCAGCCTTCGTACCAATCCACCTGCGCCTCGCCGCCGAACTGATAGGACTGCGACACAAAGATCTCATGCCCAAGCAGACCCATGGCCGCTTTACGCGAGCGTACATACCGGCGAATCGTCGACCCGGCGACTTCGACTTCTGGCATCTCGCGCCGCATCCGCATCCAGATCCGATGCGCAGTGTGCCGCTGTTTTCTGGGCGCCTTGCGATCGGCCTCCAGGATCGCGTTGATAAATGGAATCGCTGGCGCAAGCTTCGGATGCTCGCGCTCAGGCACTTTCCGTGCCGCCGGTATCGCGCTGGAAAGCGCCTTCCGCACCTCTCGCCGGTGCACACCCAGCTTCCGCGATACCTCCCGGATCGTGCCGGAACCGTGTTCGTACTCCCGCCTGATCTGCTCGTAAAGCTCCACCTTGGCTCTCCTGTTCTCCAATCCGTCCATCCTTCCGGGCGCGAATGCCCGAATCAAGATATACGGCCTGAGGGTTACAGGTGGGGCCAATTCAGACGCGCAAAAGGGGCCAATTCAGAGTAGCGAACTCAGTCGCCAAGTATCTTGGAATCTGTCAGATGCACTCCGAGTGGCGAAATGGCTTGGCCCTACGGCGTTTACGAGGAGTAATATCCTTCTGATTGAACTTTCGTGTCTCCCCGGTCCCCAACTGCGAGGGACCGGGGCCACCCGCCCAACCTCTAACGCTTATGTAAGAGCTCAGCACAGTGTTTGCAGACCCCAAAGAACGTGTCCGCCTTCGATGAATGCCCTTCGGTGTGGGCAGGGGCTTGATTGTCTGGTTCACCCTTGCGTCTTTTCGGAAAATTCCACACCTTCCCCTTCACGAGCTTCTGCAGTGGGGTGAGTCGAGATGGGTGAAAATATGGAGGTAGTTCGATGCAGTCCGCCTCAGAATAGGCGCTGATCACCGCGTACCGGCCGCTATAATATGCAATTTCGATCGGATCTTCCTGTTTATGGGCCGCCCTGACGTTCTTGTGCATCAGCCCAAGTTCGTTTTCAAAATCCTGCTGCCTACTCGTTCCCAGCTGCAACTCATCCAGGATGTAGTCCAATTCGTGAAGTAGACCATCCTGATACATTGCGGAGCTCATCCCGCCGTCACAGTCTTGCTTGAGCTTCAGATGGAGCTTAACGATCCGGTTGCGTTCACTCATCAGGAACTTTATTAGTCGGTCCGGGGGCAGCATCGCCGCGTCCACAAAGTGATTGCGCAAGCCTTCGAGAAATTCAGTATCACGAACCCGAAAGATATTGATGCCGCGCTGTGACCAATAGGTAATGTCATTGTCGGTTGCGAATGGATCAATCGCGTATGCCAGCTTCGAGAATTGGCCTAGCCTGCTGGTGATCGTGTCCCAAATCTCGCGGAAATCGGCATCTTTTAGGCTAAATCCCGTGAACAGGAAAGTCTTGGTTGCCATCAGATCACGCACCTTATTGAAAAGCAGAGGATTAGCGGCAACACAGGAGTCGTAATCACTTTGGGTCGCTACGATCGAGTGAGGCCGGGTGATACAGCCATGAATCTTGATGACTTGCTTCTTTTGGTCGTCCCAGAACGCCAGGTCTCGGTCTTGCGTCATCGGCACCAACACATTCAAGGCCCGCTCCAAAAGCGGGTCCCAGTTTGTGGTCAGAACAACCTTGAAAAATGGAATCATCGCGAGTCGGCTGCTGAATTGGCTTACCAGTCTATTATCCGGGCCAGGCAAAAGGAAATGCTCGATGTGGTGGATGGCCTCACGAATTAGAAGGTTATGATGGCCGCCGTCCCTCTCGTCGCAGAACTTCTGCATCACCTCAGGAAAAGTATACGTGTCGCTTTCGCTCAGGCTGGTCATCGCTCTAACGGTTAGATAGAAGCTACGACCTCTCGGCCACTTCTCTGTAGAGCTACCGGCACCCACGAAGAGAACGCAATTTTCATCTGCGATCTCCTTACCAATTCGGTCTATTAGCTCATGCAGTGGGCCTCGAATCTGTGCGCCCTTGCCGACAGGCTTGTCTCGATCTTTGTGACGCGTAGCCACCGTTGTCTCCTTCCGAGATCTGTAATATCGCCGGTATTATTCCAATGATAGGCGTCAAGGTCGGTCGGCCAGGGACTATTTATTACTCTGCAAATTTATGGCGGCCGAGTGGAATGCAGCCCCAACATTAGTTGCTCGTCCAAGCCACGATCAACAGACATTACTATCGAAAAGTCGCCGAGTATCCAGGAATCACATGTCAAGCTCCCGATCCAACATAACCATTAATATATCAGCAGGTTAGATGGTTAAGTGTTGTCAGGTGTGGGCAAGCTCTTCAGGTCCAATTCAAATTGCCGTTGTCGAGAGCGCTCTTTGGGGTGCTTTCAGTTTTTCTGTGGCTGGAAACGCAGGCTCCCAGCCCGAGGAGGTGAGGTATGGCCGCA
>PMGP01000036.1 GCA_003156235.1 Acidobacteriaceae bacterium | reverse complement strand
AGAAGTACACCTGGAACGTGGATGCCTGCAACGGGACGCTGTGCTCGGCCTTCGCCACAGCCGAGTACTTCCAGACACCAGCCGCGACGCCGGCAGTGCCGACCAACCTGAGTCCAGGTTCCACCAGCAGCCCGGGACCGACGACCAGCAGCACTTCTGTGACGGTGAGCTGGAGCGGGACCAGCGGGGCAAGCTACGAAGTAGCGATCAAGGATGTTGCGACCGGGAGCTTCGTCGTGGACACGACGACGACCTCGACTAGCTACACCGCCAACCTTACCGCAGGCAAGAAGTACACCTGGAACGTGGACGCCTGCAACGGGACGCTGTGTTCGGCCTTCGCCCAGGCGCTCTACTTCCAGACACCATAGCAACCTGGATAAGCGAAAGTCGATTCTACATAGGACTTGAGCACAGTATGTGCGTATCAGAGTCCTCTATTGGAGGAGAGTGACATGAACGTATTCGTAATCAAATCCTGGTCGGCCAACAAAGCCTCAAGTGGAGTTATGGTCGGAATACTTGGTCTTCTCATACTTGTGCCATTAGAAGCGCAAGTTCCGACGGCTATAGCTTCATCTCCAACCTGCCAGGGATTCGTGAATCCTGTCGTTCCCGGTGCCTGCATTGGACAGTTCAAGCACGGGACCCTTGTGAGAAAGATTGGTTCGGGTGCGAATGAAGCTCTTGAGTTGGCCGGTGGGCCATCAGGTGCAGTGCTTACCCACCCCGGCGTTGACCTCGTCGCTGCTTGCGGCTCGCCGATCTACTCGTTGGCGGATGGGGTCGTCGTCGATACCATCTCCGATAGCAGCGACCCAGACTTCCCGTACCTCGGCTACATGGTCAGGCTCAAGCACGCTGCTACTTCGACCGGATTGCCCCTCCCCGCGATACAAATGGTTGAAACTGAAACGGTTTATCTCCACATGCAAGATCCTCCCTCCGTTCAGGTCGGAGGGGTTGTCTTAGAGCATTCGCCGCTGGGGAAGGTCGGGCGTACGGGCGCTGCCTGGGGTTGTCATACACATTTTGAGGTTAGGCATTTTCCCGGCCGATATATGACAGACCCAAGCTGGAATTCCCCCTTGAATATCTACGGGAAGGGGGACCAAACCTCTGGAAAACTATTCAAAGAGAAATGGTCAAATCCGGTGCCGTTGTTAACACAGCTGCCGGCGACGTTAGAAGCTGATGGACCGTTGTCGCTCGACCTTTCAGTTAAAGCGACAATTCGCGACTTTCCACCTCTATCGTCAAGTTATGCAGACATCGGTGCCTGTCCCGGCGAGGGATGTCGATACGGCAGTGTTTGGACACTGGACGCCGCTACCCCTGTTCATCCAACGCGCGGGAGCAGTCAAACTGCTTTTGTTCTACCTCAAGGGCAAAAGGTCACCACTGTGACCGGCGTGGTCGTGACAAAGCCCGGCAGAATCCGGATTCTCCATTCGATTCTCATTCCTGGTCAGCAGCCAGTAAACTCCGGACTTCTCTATCTTCTCACATACCGCGGCGAGGGATTTTGGAAAGTCTGGTTGAATGGCAAGCTGATTGACGCCGTTTCGATTCCAGACGTTCTCTCCCCTATGGCCTGCAATGCCTCGGAAGCGTTGTGCAAAGAGAAATTTGAAGCTAAATGGATCTCCGGTCCAATCATGGGGCAAATGGAGCAGCTTCCGCAGCCCGTTTGGTGGATCCAGATCAAGGACAGAACTGGCAGAACAGGATGGATAGAGGACACTGGGCCAACTTGGTCGAGCATTCACGGTGACTTCTGATCCGCGGAGCGGCATCATGGTATCAGCGCACTATTTCGACTAAGGCGTTGACTTACTTGGCGGGATGCGGAGAACGGTAGGATCGACCAAGAGTAGACTGGCGTCGAAATGGGGAAACTGAAACAAGAATTCCTAGATGATCGAAAGGTGGGAAACTGAATGAACATTCGCGTTGCTTTGAAGTCGGTTGGCATCGTGCTTCTGGCGATGGCCTTCGGTTCCATGGGATGGTCTCAGGAGAAGACGAGCCTTCCGGAGTTTTTCGGATTTTATGCGCTCGACGGTGGCCAAAACGTAGCACTTTACGAAGGGCAAGGATCGGAGAGTGCGAAGAGCGCAGGAATCGAGTGGTATTCAATTCCACAGAATTCGAAGCTGCAAGACACGAGGCCGCAGGTTTCGACTTCGGCGAGATTCGTGCTCTTCTACACGAATTCTGGAGAAATGATTCAGTCACTCTCGCTCCATAGATTACCTTTTGTCAGACAGATCATCGAGACACTGCCGGCAGACGCCTTCTCGCCTCCCTCTAGGCGGGTTATTGATTCTCCTAAGTTGCCACTTCTTGCAGCGATTCCAGAGCTGAACTTCAAACTTCTTGCAAAGCCGGTACCGAATCAGCCCCAAATGGTAGAGCTCGTGGCCAGCCCAAAGTTGACTTCCGGTCTTTATGTGGTCCAATACAGCCCCAGCGGGGGAAATGGGTGGTTTGCGATCTTTTCCGTGGCTGCCAGCGTAGAGACCGAGAACCCATTTTGCTTGGATCTCATATTGCCCGGTGGTCCGCGCGGGCTGTTTGAACGCGCGAATTCGGAACTCAACTCGACCGTACCCGCCTTAGCCTCATATCGCTATTCACAATGCGACTCCTCCAGCGTGACCGGCGCGAATTCAGGAGCAAACGCGGGAGGACAGTCGGGTTCTGCCTCTGCTGCCGCCAACCCAGTCCCGTGGACAGATCAGAGCACAGGGCTGATGTGGACAAGGAGCGATAATAACGCGGACTTGGATTTCGATCATGCGTCTGACTATTGCAAAAGCTTGAAACTCGGTGGCTATTCAGATTGGCGGTTGCCGGAGATTGAGGAACTCACTGGAATCAGCGACCCTTCAGCAAATGTTCCAGTGAATCGGCCTGATGTGGTGGCCTTGCATATACCAGGGCAGCCAGGCCCAGCCCATATTAAGGGCTACATCTCGATATCTGGTCTCGAAATGAGCAACACCGGGAANNCGCGCATTGTGTGTCCGTAAGCCTTGATAGCTCTGTGGCGATGTTGGAATTTGTGCTTAGCGGATACACCAGTGTTTTGTTTCAGCAATTAGGTGCAGTATGTGGGAAGGATCCAAGTAGTTCAATGATCGGAGCAAACTGAGATGAGTGAAACAAATGGAACAGTGGGTTACGTGATAGTGATGGTGGGCGCTGTTATGTGTAGCGCCGGCATTGCAATCTCGTTTACTGGGATTGGAGCCTGCTTGAGCATACCGATGGCAGTGATCGGGCTCCCCCTCTTTATCGTCGGCGATGTGATACGTTCTAAAGCGCGAGCGGCAAGAGTAGACGCTGTTGTCCAACAGGCCGTTTCNNGCCCCAACAGTCGAGTGCCCCGCCCGCATTAGAGCTTGTCTGGAAATTCCTGTGCTGCGCCTTCCTCGGCGGTGCGTTTGTTCTGGCTTCGTGTTCAAGCAACCATACTTTGACCCCTCGTACAGCGAAGGCTATGATTGTCAAAGCAAATGACACAACGCCGCTGCATTATTCCGCTACCTACGGGGAAATCGAGCGGATCGTCGCGGAGCCAACGATCGAGGATTACACCCAAGGGCAATATGCCCCGGGATCTTCGAAAGAGAAGGTCAAAGAACTAATCGCGGCGGGCTATGTCGCCATTACTAGAACAGAAGCGAAGAACGTTCCGACAGTCTCCGGGGAATACTCGGGTACATTTGGTCCGTCAAATGAAACATGGTTATTGACGGCAAATCTCTCGAACGTCCCTAATACGGACACTGTAACAGGCTCATTCTCTCAAGTTCTTCAAAGAGGCATTCACTGCCGCGCCGACGGTAGCGTCTCCGGGGTCTTGGAGAATAACGGTGAAGCCAAGCTGCACTTTGAGGCCAGCAAGGGGGAAGGGGGCATGTGTACCGATTGGGGCTGGAATGGGCCGCTTTCGATAACCCGATCTGATCATGCCGCAGCCAACGGTACCTGCACGGGGTTCTGGAATATATATAACAGTACTAAAGTGGATTTGAAATGCAACATGCGTTTGCCCGCCTCCGCGCCGTCCATTGAATCAAAGCGGTATTATTATGGCTTCACTCCGAAGTTCCAAAGTCTTGTAGCGAATCCTGGCCAGAAGACCCTCATAGCCGGAGACTTCAAACTTGACGAAGTCACCGATCTTCTTCTTGTGCCCGGAATGGACTCCGCTGCCACAGCTACCGAGGTCGGCCACGTTGACTACAATCCGGCCGCAAAGATCCTAACCGGACAAGCATCAATGCAAGTTAGCCGAAATGCAGAGTTCAGGAAGCAACCTGATGGGGACTGGGTATTGACAGGGCATTGATTCCCACCTGTCTAAGGAACATCTGAAGTGCGCTGTTGAAGGCGCCGGTCAACAGTGGGTGCAAGTCCCACCCGGGAACTAGATTGCTCCGCCGCACCACACCGCGTTCCTCGGTGGATTTTATTCCATTAGCAAGCCAGCGATGCTTCGTCTGGCTCGCGCGAGAGATCGTCCCTCCATTGAGGGAGTCACTTCGCCTGCAAATGTGCTCCTTCTTATTCACCTCTGGCTGCTTGTGGCTCGCCGCATTGGCATCTCAGTTAGAGTTTTCGCTGTAAGGGTGACGAGGCTTACGCCTCGTCCTCCCCATCGCTGCATTTGGATTGCTTCGGCCACTCTCCAGGGTTCTGAAGCCACCAAGCATATGTCGCAACCGCGCCATTCATCGCAGCTTGGGCTCATCATGGGAATATCCTTTTCGTGGGGTTTAACGCTCAAAATCCTGGTTCCAGGCAGACGTCGGCTGCTCTCACTGTCGAACCTTTGGTGGAAGGACATGGGTTCCTATACTAGAGAGAAATGAAGCCCGATACCAGCACTCCCAATCCGGTTCATCTGGCGATCGTGAGTCCCTGCTCGTCCTGTCAGAACCAACTGACTGTTAGTCATGACGGGATGCCGGCCTGCCCACGGCGCGTCGCTCAACAGAACATCCAGTACATGCAGAGCGCCGGAATCGACACGACCGGCGTCCAGCATCTGGCGCTGTACGGCACGGAAGGCNNGAGGACAACGGCGGCGTGTTGGACAGCCAGGGGAATCAGCTCTGTCCGAACCTCCTCGACCCCAGCTTCAACACATCCTACATCCAGTGCCATTCGCTCCCTGTTACGACCCGTGACAACGAAGCGGTCTATTTCCAGAAGGGGGCGTTCGCTGCGAACGACCAACTGGAAGTGACCCTTTCGGCGCGGCAACAGATGACGACGGACGGCAGCGCGCTGCCGGTCTTGATTGATGGCTTTGCCCAGAAGGTCAACTTCATCTTCAACCACCCGAGGACGCCCCTGAATAAGGA
>PMGP01000138.1:6081-6252 GCA_003156235.1 Acidobacteriaceae bacterium | reverse complement strand
GACCGCGCACCGCAGTCGATCAAGCCCTTCACCGGCTGGTTGCTTCCAGCAAGCTGCGGCGGATCGCGCGCGGCTTCTACGACACATCCCAGGACAACCGGCTCACCGGAAAGCCCACCTATCCCAATCCACGCGACGTGATAGATGCACTGGCCCGCAAGGGCAAGGTCC
>PMGP01000138.1:0-6044 GCA_003156235.1 Acidobacteriaceae bacterium | reverse complement strand
ACCCTCGGCAACCTCACCCTCGACTTCAAAGCCGCCGCGCCCAGCCGCCTCTACTGGGCGGGCCGTCCCGCCATGCGCTTCGTGCAGGCGCTCCATTGGCTACGCGATATGCTTCCGTCCGACGATGGAAGAGCGCAGTCCGTACGCGTAGGTCAGATCAAGATACACGTTGGCCGATTCGCCGGTTTCACGCAGCCGGATCGACTGGTGCTGCGGTCCCTGGCAGTTTGTCAGTTCGGCGCGCAGCAGACGCGGCGGGGCCTTGCGAAGCAGAAAATGCAGCATATCGCGCAACTGCGTCTTCGCAGTCTCCCACCCGTGCGGCAGGTTGTGGACCTGCAAGAACGCCACATCCTCGCCCTCGCGCCAGCCGCGCCGCACCAGCGCCATGGCACCTCGCTTGGCGTTTTGCCACATATGCATATCGTTCTGGTCGGCGCCCATGATCCAGAATCGCGTACCGGTTTTTGGCGACGAATCGTACTGCATTCGCTTGAGCAACTCGTCGTTGTTCCACCACAGCGACGGCTCCATGCACGCCGCCATGCCGAAGACCTGGGGCTGCGTGTAGCCGAGTTGGCAAGCGGCCAGACCGCCCAGCGAGACTCCTGCCACGCCCGTGTGCGCCGGGTCGGGAAGCGTTCGGAAGTTGGCATCAATGTAGGGCTTGATCCGATTGACGATTAGCTTCCCAAACGCTTCAAGGCCGCCCGTGGGCGCCTGATAGGTGCGATCCGGCGAGGGCGTCAGATCGAAAAACCGGGACTGCGCGCTTCTGTTTTGAATCGCCACCAGAATGGCAGGATAAATAAGATCGTCGCTGAGTAAGTCATCGTGCTCCCGATGCACATCGTTGCCATCGAAAAAATAGAGCACACGATACCGGCCGGTCTCCGCCGCATAACCCACGGGAAGGTAGACATCGACTTTGTAATCGCCCGTGTAAGTGTGGTCTTCGCTCCGTACTGTTAATGTCACGCGCCGCTCGTCGCGGGCGGTAACGGTAACCGCGCCGTCGCCAGCGAATGCAGTCTGGGAGCGCGCCGGAATCGACAGCAATGCCAGGGCCAGCGGCAGGAATCGCATGTAACGGCTTGGATGGATCATTGGGTCAGCTCCTTCATGAGCCGGTAGAGAAACTCGAAGCTCTGGTAATACTCTTCCACCGGAAGACGTTCGTTGGCGCCGTGGGCGTTGCCGAAATCCAGTTCCCCAAACCCGCTGCCCGCTCCGAAAACAGTGAAACCGGCCCGGCGCAAGTGGATCGAGTCGCTGGCCCAGGGGTCCATCACCGGGAAGACAGGCATCCCCGGCCATAGCTCCTGCGTCACCTTTTCAACTGCCCCCATCACTTCCGGCGACAGCACCGACGCGGGAGCCGGGCGCGCAGCGGCCAGCGTACTCACGTTGATTCCGGGGTCGGCCAGCGCTTCCGTCAGGTAGTCGTGGACGAACTCCACCGTGTCGCCCGGGAAGAGGCGGCAATTGATGACCGCCGAAGCCGTCTGCGGCAAGGCGTTGTCGGCGTGTCCGCCCTCGATCCTCGTGGCCACGCAAGTGGTTCGCAGGATGGCGTTGAAATAGGGCGATCCGGCGGCCAGCCGCGCTGCGGCAGCCAAGTCCGGCGGATCTTTCGCCACCGCCTTCATGTCTGCCGCCAGCGGACTGGTCTCCAGCGCCGCCATACGCTCGAAGTAGACGCGCGTCGATTCGTTGAAGCGGAACGGCAGGTCATGCTCGGAAAACCGCGCCAGCCCCTTGGCCAACTGGTAGATGGCGTTCTCCTTGACCGGCAGCGAACTGTGGCCGCCTTCGCTCTTGGTCTGGGCGCGAAAACTCGCATAGGTCTTCTCGCTGGTCTGCACCGTCATGCGCAGACGGCGTCCTTTTTCGATCTGTCCGCCGCCAGCGTCCAGGTTCAGGCAGTAGGCTGCGTCGATCCAATCGCGATGATTGGTCACCAGCCAGTTGATGCCGTTGGCGTCTCCGCCTTCCTCGTCCGCGGTGAGAGCCACAATGATGTCGCGGCTGGGCACGAAGCCCTCGCCCCGCAGGCGAATCAATGTGTCGACAAGCTCGGCCACGCCGCTCTTCATGTCGAGCGCCCCGCGTCCATAGAAGAAGCCATCGCGTTCGGTCAGCCGGAATGGGTCCAGACCTGCGGCCCATCCATCTTTCGGCGCGTCGACCACGTCGAGATGCGCAATCAGCAGGATCGGCTTGGCTGCACCCTTCCCGCGCAGCCGCACCACCAGGTTCTGCTTGTCGGGGCTTGGGCCGGCGAGCGTCAGATCGGAATCGGGGAAGCCTGCGACGCGCAGACGCGCCATCATCGCCTCGGCCGCTTTGGTCGATCCGAAGGCCGCCGTGCTGTTAATCTCCACCAGTTCCTGCAACAGCTCCCGCTGGAATGCGCGATCAGCTGGATTGGCGTTCTTGTTCTGCTGCGCCAATGCGCCGGTGGCCAGCAACACGATCAGGGCAAAGATGATTGCGAGTGTCTTTCTCATTTCTGCTTCTCCTGTGAAGGCGTAGTGATGGAACGCAGAGCCGGAATGGTCGCCGCGTTCACCCAAAACACGTCTTCGTCGTGATCTGGGGTCCAGCGGGTAAAGAATAGATACTTGCCGTCCAGTGATACGGATGGAAACCGCTCCTGCGTAGGCGAATTGACCGGCTCGCCCAGGCTGACCGGATCGGTCCAACTGCCGTCTGGTTGGCGGCGCGAGATATAAAGATCGCCATCGTCATGGTCCGGGTCGCGGCGGTTCGAGGAAAACAGCAGATAGCTTTCGTCGGGGGCAATGAATGGCGTCCAGTTCAGGAAGGGAGTGAGGTTGATGCTGCGCGGGAGCAACTCCGGTTTTGCGTATTCGCCATGGACGAGCTCGGACCGGTTGATGCCGTAATTGTTGCGCGTGCCCGGCGCGTAACTCATGAAGTAGAGGGTGCCGTTGCGAGTAATCGAGAACATTGTTGGAGTGCCGGCCCACCGCAGTTCGGGGTATCTCGCCACGAGATTGAGGCACTTCGGCTCGCCCCAATCATCTCCTTGCTTCTCAACAAACCAAATGTCGAAGTCCGGCTGGCTTGACGGTACTGCGCCTGTACTAGGCCTTGCCGAGCTGAAATAAGCCTTGCGACCGTCGGCGGAAAACACGGGTAGGACAAAACGACCGTCGAATCGAGCGTCAACATAGGGCGCTGTCCATCGGCCATTTTTACGCCGCATGGTTAGGTTGAACCCTTGCCACTCTTTATTATCGGAGTCAGGCCGCCGGTTCTCCCGCCAGAAGACTTCGTTACCGTCGGGAGAGAAGGATGGTGAGCCATGTTCCTGATATTCCGTCGATAGAATCCCGCGCGCGAAGACCTGCGGCGTTGCACCGGGAGGTGTTTGCCCGAAGTACTCACCCGTCAGGTTATGGAAGTTGACCTCGATGGGAATCGAGCGCTGCTCCATGCTTTGCTTGAAGACGATCGCGTGGGGGTAAGCCGCGCGGAGATTCTTCGATACCTCTTCCAACTCCGCCGGAAGGATGTGCATGGCGACGATTTCGTTTGGCTTGATCTTTTCCGCAATGAACTTCCGCGCCGCCTCGGAGTGGTCGATTCGATTGAGGAAGAGAAGATCGACGGGCGACCGCTCAAAGGGATAGTTGTTCAAGTGAGCTTCGCTCTGATCGATGGAAGAATCGCCCATATGGAGAAAACGCGCGCCTCCCAGCTCGACGATAAAGGCCAGGTTTTTCATGGATGAATCTGCGGACATATGATACAGGCAAAGCGCGTCAAGGTTAATTCCGTTGAGGCTGAGGTGTTCAAAAGCGCCGGGCTCCTGTTTGACCTCGTGAATCTGCTTCTCGATCTGCGCGAAACCTTCCTCGTTGCGCAAACGATCGACGACCTGTGTGTGCGCGACGAGTTTGCAGCCCGCGTGATGGCGCAGAAACTCGATTACCAGCTTGGGATTGAAGTGGTCGCCGTGCGGATGAGTGACCAGCAGGAGATCCACATCGGCGAAGGGTCCGCTGCCTCCCGTCATCTGGGCAAGCAACTCCGGCGAAGGGCCAAGAACTTCTGTAGTTCCTTCAAATAGTGCATCAACAAGTACCTTCTTGCCGCCTGACTGGATCATGAATCCTGCATTGCCGATATAGGTCACGTCAAGCGGGGGCCGCTGAGGAGCGCTCGTCGAGACCGTACTTGTATTTTCCTTTTCCGCAAGGCTTGCTGCCGGCAACGTGGAAGCGTCTTGTAAACATCGCACGTGCCAGCCAATTTTCTTATCAGCCCAGCCTCCGCTCTCATCTTCAAGCGAGGGCGTGATATTAACCATGATTCGGCGCCAGGCAAATTTGGCATCATACTCTGTGGCCGTCCACCAGTGAGAGCCGTATCCCAGGCCAGCGAAAGGCTCGTTGTTGAATCGGTTGCCCCCCGGGAGGGCCGTAAATCCGCTTTCGTTTGTCGCATCGTCGTTGGGGCTGTGCCAATGTGTTGTGCCGGCTTCCTTCAATTTGCCTTGTGCTGCTTGATCTCCACCAAGAAAATCAATGAGAGTCTGCCATTCGGCATTGCTGGGCAGATGCCAACCGGCGGGGCAGACATTGCGACTGTCAGTCGCGGCATACCATGTATATAGCCTGCCGTAAGTGGCCACATTGCTTTCATCCCCCGCATACGCCCACTGGTATTTGGGGGCGCTTTCGCTACTGATATCCAGAGTTGCTGGACTGGTGGTACCTATCAGATCGCCGTTTCGGTATCGAGTGGTTTTAAGGTCTGCGGCCATCCATACCTGGTTGCCAATGGTTACCGTTTTATAAACGTTGCCGTTTACATCGGCTACTGGATTGCCGATAGGCGCGGCGCTCTTGTTCTCCTGCGCCTGCGTACAGGCACACAGAAGCGCCAGACCTATGCCTACAAAACAGAAAGACTTTGTTCTCATGGCCACACCTTTCCAAACGATTCAAAGATAACAAATTCCTCAATTCTCGTCTCGTGAGGGGACGATGGTAAAGCGGCTTTTGAGGCGCAGAAACGGCTTCTCGTACAACTGATACGAGGTGTGTGCTACGAGGATGGTGAGGCAGAAGGCGAGGGCTGTTCCCAGGCCGTTGCGCCAGCCCACAAGATGGAGCGCATGAGTAAGCCGGGTAAGCCACACTCTGCCGGTAGAGAAGATGAGGAAATAGACGAGTTCATGGAAGAGATACAGGCCGAAAGAGATGCGTCCCAGATAGATGATGGGCTTCGGCAAGTATTTTGAAGGGAAGCCGAGCAGGCTAAGGAAAATCAACGTGGTCCCTGCCAGGACGAGCGCCCAGCCGATGGGGGCTTGNNCGGCCTTTGAGATAGATCGAGAGCAGCGTTCCGGCGGCGAAGAACTGGAACTGGACGAAGCTGTTCGTCCATTGACTGCTGAAACCATTCGGGGGATGCATGGCGTAGAGAACGACTAACCCATACGAGATGGCGATGAGCAGCAGTGAGACTGTCTTGACGCCCAGGCGGCGGCCGAAAAGCGCAATGAGAGGGATAGTGATGTAGAACTGCTCTTCGACGGAGATGCTCCAGAGGGGATTGACGGGATCGGCGGGAATCCAACCGTGAAGACAGATCCACCAGTTGCCGGCAAAGAAGCTGAAGGCGAGCCACGAACCGGGATCTTTTGGGCCGGAGTAGGGGAGAAACCGCTCCAGTAGGACCAGGCCGTAGAAGACCAGGAAGTACAGTGGCCAGATGCGCAGGATGCGACGCACATAGAAGGATTTGACTTGGATTCTGCCGGTTTCATCGTTCTCGCGGAAGAGCAACTCGGTGATGAGGAAGGCGCTGAGCAAGAAGAAAACGGGCACGCCGAAGTCGCCGAGAAGGCAGATGTTATAGAGCCAATAGTGCTGCACCGGATCAATGGGAATGAAGTCCATTCGATGGACAATGAATACGATCATGAAGGCGATGAAACGAAGTACGTCGAGTTCAGGGCGATAGTAGCGTTTAATAGTCATTTTGGCGCGGCAAACCTTTCTTTCGAT
>PMGP01000097.1 GCA_003156235.1 Acidobacteriaceae bacterium | reverse complement strand
TGCAGGAGCCCAGCGGATACATTCCAAGATCGATGGCGTAGTTCCACGTCGAGAGCCGCGTAAAGTGGCGGATGATTTCTATCTCGCTTAACTCGGGTAACTCGCCAGGGGAAGTGCGGTGTGCCGCGCCCAGCAGCGCCGCGGCATCAACAGCGGGCACGTCGAGCGGCGCCAGTTTGTAGGCGCGCTTGCCCGGCGAGGACTTCTCGAAGAGCAGCGCCTCGTTCTGCGTCGGGTGGGGACGGACTTTGCCGATGGTGCGTGAAACCGTAACTTCAGATGCTGCCATTTTTGCCTCGCTACAAACTCTTTGAATCTTCCAGGCTAGATTTCCTTGATCGAATCCTGTTGCTTTCTGACGCCTGAATAGCGATTTTCATTCACGTGCCATATGCACCGCGCCCAAAGATATCCGGCGAAAGGACAGGCTATCAGCAAACTGACCACAAGCTGCCAATCCACCTTCATGTGACGAACAACTACATTCGTGATCATGGTTAGTACAAACATGATGCCGCCCCACCGCAGCACTCCCCTATACAAAATGAAGGCTCGCTTGCCATGCCTCCGCTTCTTCTCCCATGCCTTGCGTTGCCGGTTGAACACCGCGAATTTGAAGCTTTCGAACATCTGCGCATCTCCAGTCGCAATGCAAACCAGCCAGCTATGATTTCCTGGCCTATGCCTTAACCGGGCCGCCCGCCAGAGCTTGGGCCGCGGCGTCGATCTGTGCGCGAGTAATGATTTCCGTTGCGCACCACAGCGTGCAATTGCGCAGCTCGGGATACCAGCGGCTCAAATCAATGCCGCCGACGATTTTTGCATCGAGAAGCCGCTGGCTCCATTGCGCCGGGGACTCTTCGGTTTCGATAACAAACTCGTTGAAGCGCGGCGCGCCGGTAAAGAGCAGCTTCGCTCCGGGTTGTGCGGAGAGCGTCTCGGCCGCATAACTCGCTTTTGCCAGGTTATGCTCGGCTAACTCACGGATTCCCTCTTTTCCATAAACTGAAAGGAAGATAGTGGCCATCAGCGCGACTAATGCCTGATTCGTGCAAATGTTAGAAGTGGCTTTCTCGCGGCGAATGTGTTGCTCTCGCGTAGAGAGTGTGAGGACGAAGCCACGATAGCCGGATCCATCGATAGTTTGGCCAACCAGCCGCCCCGGCATCTGGCGCACAAATTGCTCCTTGGCCGCAAGGACTCCGCAGAACGGTCCGCCATAACTCAGCGCGACACCGAAGGATTGCGACTCCATGCTGACAATATCCGCCTCGACCGGCGGGCGCACAACACCCAACGAAACTGCCTCGGCAATGGAGACAATCAGCAGCGCGCCCTTGGCGTGGACGATCTCAGCTATTGCCGGAATATCTTCAATAATTCCAAAGAAGTTAGGACTTTGCACGAGAACCGCTGCTGTCTCCTCGGTAACTGCCGCGCCCAGCGCGGTTAAATCGATGCGTCCCGTCTTGCGGTCGTAACCAATCAGCGTAGTAGGCAACCCCTGATGCTTTGTGTAAGTGTCCAGCACTTCGCGATACTCTGGATGAACGGTCGCGGCCACCACGGCCTTGTGCCGCCCGGTCACACGAACGGCCATCATCACTGCTTCCGCCGCCCCCGTTGACCCGTCGTACATACTGGCGTTGGCCACGTCCATGCCGGTCAGCTCGGCGATCATGGTCTGAAACTCGAAGATAGCTTGTAGCGTACCTTGACTTATCTCCGCCTGATAAGGCGTATAACTCGTCAAAAACTCGCCGCGCTGAATCAAAGAGTCGATGATGACCGGGCGATAGTGGCGATAAGCGCCGGCGCCGAGGAAGCTGGCGTAGCCGGTCGAGTTCTTTGCGCCCGCCGCGCGAAAGTAGTCGATAATCTCGCTTTCGGCGTGCGCGCGTGGCACTTCCAGGTCGCGGCTGAGGCGGTGCTCGGCGGGAACGACAGAGAACAAGTCGTCAATGGAAGCCGCGCCGATTTCGGCCAGCATCTTTTCACGTTCGGCGGGAGAATTGGGCAGGTAGCGCATATTCAGCTTCTAGCCTCTAGCTTCTAGCTTCTAGCTAAAAGCCTGTTGGGCAGGCCAGGTATGGCCTGCCGAGAGAATAATCAGGGTAGGTCAATGCGGCTTCCAGCCCCAGAGAACAAGCTAGAGGCTAGAAGCTAACAGCTAGAAGCTGCTCTTCTAGCTTTCTTCCGCGATGAAAGCCTCGTAGGCTGCGGCGTCGAGCAACACATTGATCTCGGCTGGGTCAGCAAGCTTTACCTTGATGATCCAGGTTTCGTGGGGCTTTTCGTTGATCTTGTCGGGAGCGTCCTTCAGCTCCTCGTTGATGGCGGTAACCGTGCCGGTGACGGGCGAAAAAAGATCGCTGACCGCCTTCACGCTTTCCACCGAGCCGAAGGTGGCGCCAGAGCTAACCGCGTCACCCACCTTGGGCAGGTCCACGTAGACGATGTCGCCGAGCGAGTTCTGGGCGTAATCGGTGATGCCGATGGCGCCGATGGAGCCCACCAGATCAATCCATTCATGCTCGCGGGTGTAACGGTAATTTGCGGGATAGGCCATGCGATTCCACTCCTCCAGTAGCGAATCCTCAGTGTACGACTTGAGGGGGGCTGAGGGAAAACAGAGATCAGGGGTCAGTATCTCGCTCTGACCTTCACGCCGGACCAAAGCCGGGATAGGGCGCAAGGGGAACGAGCGCCAGGATTTCCAACATTCCAGCTTGATTGATGGGCAGGCTATCGAGAGCTGCGCGAACCTCGGCTTCGCTGGCAGCCTCCCACAGAATGGCCGCGCCGGGAATGTCCCCCCGGCGCCATATCTGGCGAAGCAGACCCGCCGCGTAGAGTTCCTTCACACGCTGGGTCTCGCGAGCCATCAACTCCGGGGTAAAAGCTTCTGGCGGAAAAGCGTCGGTCCGGCGGCGGGAAAGCGATAGAAATTGCATGGAGAAATTGTAAATGCAGGGAACAGGGAATAGGGAACAGGCCGTACTGCTCGAATCCGTTCTCTATAGGCCGTCATGGGGTTCCTGTGGAAAGTCTGGCGGCAGGTCTTCGCCGCAACGCTGCTTGAGTTCCAGCAGCAGCCGCGGGCGGTCCGCCAAAAAACGAGAGTAAACGATCTTCGTGCCATCCGCGCCGGTTATCGTAACCATGCGGTCCTTTGGGTTGGACTCGATCTCCACAATGTCTTCCCAGCGAATACATTTCCGCCAACCGAGCAAAAATACTTGTTCAATTGCTTCATTACTCACGATGATTGATGCGGGTTAATAGCCTAGAGTGAACAGCCCTGCCCAAATGGTGAGCCAGTGCGGGGCAAATTCAATTCGATCACCGCTGAGGGCCCGCGCTGATCTTCGGTTACCGAATAATCCAAATACGATCCAGGCAAGCCCACCCCAGAAAAGGAGATGGGGAATCCAGAGAAGTATCTTCCAAATCATGTTCAAATGTTAAACCTCAGTATTCGTCAACCTCAGGAAAAAAGGACTGCGCGCCGCGCTTTTCTGTTCCCTATTCCCTAGTCCCTAGTCCCTACTTTTCAAAGAACCTGCCATGCCCGCCGTTGACCCACGGGTCATAGTGCAATGCGAAGTTGGCGCGGTTCTGCACGCTGGGATGGCTGTAGGTCCAGAACTCGACGAAGGCGTTGGGGTTGGGATCTTCCAGCCACGCTTCGCCCAAATGATTGAAGGCGGAGACTGTAGTCTTCTGCGGGTCGGCGACCAGGCCGTGGATGGCTTCCTGACCGTAGACGTCGGCTTCATGCTCGAAGTGGCGGCTGAAGGTGTTGCCTGCCGGTTGCAGAATGAGGCCGGCGACCGAGAGCGCAAAGAGCAGCACCAGAAAACCCTGGCGGCTGGCAAGCGGGGTCGATCCCTCTGGCGAGATCAACTGCCATCGAGCGCCGAAGCGGCGCATGAGCCAGCCGGCAAACCCCGCGCAGGCCCACAAGACAAAGAACGACCCTGCAGTTGATCCGGCAAGCTGCTTGGGAATGTGGTTGAGGACGTAATGGCCGCTCTCGTGGCCGAAGATGAAGAGAACTTCGTCATCGGGAAGGCGGTCGGTTGCGGTATCCCACATCACGAATCGCTTGGTGGCGCCCAGGCCGGTGACGTAGGCGTTGAGGCCGTTGCTCTTGGCGCTGGCCTTCATCAGAAACATGCGCTCGGGCGGGATCTTGGTTCCGGTGCGGGCTACAACTTGCTCCAGCCGGGCCACCAGCGCAAGATGAGTTTTTGTGAGCGGCTCAAATTTGTTGAAGATTGGGTCCAGCAACGGCGATGCGAAAGTCGAGAGCACAATCAGCGGCAGCGTGACCAGCCAGATCCAAACCCAGTAGCGGCGCGGCGAGACGCGAACAATCCAGTTGAAGAGCAGGTACACAGGTGTGCCTACCAGAGCGATTCCCAGCGATTTGGCATGGTCGCCAAACCAACTGAGCCAGCCTTGGACGCTAATGCCGTAGACAAGGTTAACGTAATGACCGATTAGGCTGAAGGGTAAGTAGGCCACCGTGTCGACAACAATAAAGACGGCGAAGAAGAGCAGCCCTTGCATCCAGCGGCGGCGCAGCAGGCGCTCAGTCCACGCTGCCAGTTCGGCGGCCCAGCGAAAGGAAAGCAGCAGCCAGAGAACGGCCAGTCCCCAGAGTGAGCCCACGATCTCCAGCGCGAGGCGAATATGGCTGAGGGTGATGGCCTTGGTAAGCTTGTCGGGCGGCAGGGTGTAGGCTTGTGTGCTGGCGGGTTGAGCTGGGACAGCAGTGGTGGCCGGCGCGGGCTGGGCTTGCGCGGGCTGGCCGGAGCAACGGCGCGAAGTGAGGCCGGTGAGCAGCAAGGCGAGGCAAAGCAATGGCAGCGTTCGGCGCACTAACATCATGGGAAGTTTCCTCTTGAGTAGCTTACTCTGAGACAATTCCCTTGGAAGATGTTTTACCGGATTATTCAAACTATGAGAAAGATTTCTTTTGCTTTTGAAGGGCGGATGGCGAACAGAGCCGCTTTCCGCGCGGTTTTTGCCATACTGGCGCTGGCCTTGCCTATAACCGCCGGGGCGCAGCAGCAGTCCGCGCCGCCGCTCCTCGATGCGATGACCACCGAACTCCATCGCGCCTTTACCTCGCTGGGCAAGCAGGGAGACGCAAAGCAGTTGCCGCCCTACTTCCTGAGTTACTCGGTGAGCGACGCGACGGTAACGGTGATTCAGGCGCAGTATGGCGCGCTGGTCAACAGTGCATCCAATCACCTGCGTGTAGCTGACGTGCAGGTGCGGCTGGGCGAGCCCAAACTGGACAACACGCATGGCGGCCATCGCGGCTCGGCGGTCAACAGCGCCACGCTGCCGCTGGCCGACGACCGGGAGGCGCTGGCGCGGTCGCTGTGGCTGGCCACCAACGCCGGCTACGGAAAAGCGCTGGAGAACTACCTGCAGGTAAAGACCGAAGCCGAAGTTCGCGCCAAGGAAGAAGACTCCTCGCCGGATTTCAGCCAAGAGGCGCCGCAGGTTTACCTTGGCAAGCCCGCGCCGCCGGTGAAGATCGACCGCGCGGCCTGGGAGCAGCGCATTCGGGCGCTCTCGCTCGTCTTCCGCGACTTTCCCGATGTGAATCAGAATATGGTGATGCTCGCGGCGCAGAATGAGACCGACTACTTTGTCTCTTCGGAAGATTCGCGCGTGTTAGCGCCGCACCTGCAAGCACGAGTGATAGTGGTTGCCATGACCCGCGCTGACGATGGCATGGACCTGTTCCGCATGCAGACCTTCGAGGCCGAGACGGTGGAGGGTTTGCCCGCGCAGGCGGAGATGGAAAAAGCCGTGCGCGACCTGGGCAACAGCCTGGAGGCGCTGCGCAAGGCGCCCGTGACCGAGCCTTTTGACGGGCCGGCAATTCTCTCCGGACGCGCCGCGGCGGTCTTCTTCCACGAGGTGCTGGGCCACAGGCTCGAAGGCCAGCGCCAGCGCGGCGATGACGAGGGACAGACCTTTACCAAGGAAGTGGGCAAGGATGTGCTGCCTACATTTTTGTCAGTGGCTGACGATCCCACGCTGACCACCTTCGGCAAAACCTGGCTCAGCGGCAACTATCAATATGACGACGAGGGTCAGAAGGCGCAGCGTGTCGCCCTGATTGAGGAAGGCGTGCTGAAGACTTTTCTTATGTCGCGCTTGCCCATCGCCAGCTTTGCCAACTCCAACGGACACGGCCGCGCGCAAACCGGCAAGGTTCCCACCGGGCGGCAAGGCAACTTGATTGTGACATCGACCAAGACGGAGTCGGAGGCCAAACTGCGCAAGCAGTTGATCGAGGAAGCCAAGAAACAGGGCAAGACCTACGGACTTTATTTCGAGGACATTTCTTCCGGATTTGCCGTCACGCAGCGCAGTGCGCCGCAGGCTTTTTCCGTGATTCCGCTGGTGGTTTGGCGCGTGTATGTGGATGGCCGGCCGGATGAATTGGTTCGCGGCGTCAGCATTGTAGGCACGCCGCTGGCCGCCATGAAGCGCATCCTGGTTACCGGCGACAAGAGCGAAGTATTCAACGGCGAGTGCGGCGCGGAGTCGGGCACGATTCCAGTCAGCGCGGTAGCCCCGGCCATGCTGGTCAGCGAAATGGAAACGCAGAAGCAGGCGCAAGGCACCGCACGCCCGCCGATTCTGCCGATCCCGTCGGAGAAGAAGTGAAGAAGTGAACAAGTGAAACAGTGAACAGTAGTCAGTAAACAGAAAAACAGTTGTCGGCTGGATTTGCCGATCCGGGGTGAATCAAACGCACTGTAACAGGGCACGACTTTAGTCGTGCCGCCAAGAAAGCAAAATCAACACGGGCTTTATTGATGGCTGCATAAGTAATGTTCTGATAAGCGCGCCGGAGGCGCAGTGTTTGTTAGCCCCGCGCTTTAGCGTGGGGGAAGCGGATTCCACGGATTCACTCCGGAGTCCCGTAGGGACGGCGCAAGGACATTTCTTTTGCAGAGATCATTAGCCCTTGAGGGAATGTCAGAGGAGATTTTTATGAAGGTGTCCAAGCCGGTAAGGATTATTGGTTGGGTCTTTCTTTCCCTCGCGGCGTTTTGGATTTGGTACATGGTAGCTGCGGATTACAGCTATAGCGCCGTAGCTGGCACATACATCTTTCAGGCGAACGGAGAAAAATCCACTTTGATTCTGAGGAAGGACCAGAGCTTTCAACAAGTATTAACGCGCCAAGGAAAAGTTGAGCGTACTCAAGGAAGTTGGAGACGAATTGGTGAAGGGGGTGTGGTCTTCTCGAAAGAATTCTTGCCGATTGGTAATGTTCAGGTTTCTTCAGATGGCTCTACTTACGGAGTGGTCCAGAAATACTTCTTTGAATTGATCCCTTCGATTGTTCTTGGAGAGAATAGGGATCATGGTCCCGTATTTCACATACAGTTGTTTCGATGAGAGGTGTTG
>PMGP01000259.1 GCA_003156235.1 Acidobacteriaceae bacterium | reverse complement strand
ACCGAGGGCGAGGACAAGCCGCTGAAGTATCCCACGCTGTTCAACTCCGCCGACGCGGCGGTGATTACCAAGATGGACATCAGTGAGGCGTGCTGCTTCGACCGCGAGCTGGCCCTCAGGAATATCAATGAGATACGGCCGGGGATACGGATATTCGAGACTTCAGCCAAGACCGGGTCGGGGATGGAGGAGTGGCTGGCGTACTTGGTGGAGGCGCGGGGCGGGGCGGAGACGCTGAGTTTGTGATTCCCCAGCCTTTGGAGGCAAAGACTGGGGAATCCAAGGGGGAGCCGCTAAAAATTGCCCGTGTTTTGAGCGTAATGACTCTACCAAACCCAATCTGAGCAATATTGAGCAGTATGGCAAGAATATTAATTTTTAAGCTTTTCTTAGCTCTTCAGCCCTGCGGAAATATATGTGATTTAAATCACTCCAAACGCACCCCAGACCCGGCATAATAGAGGAACCATGTGTCTAGCGATTCCGGGAAAAGTGGAAGAAATTCTTACCGAGGGCGATCTCCGCATTGGGCGGGTGAACTTTGGCGGCATCGTCAAGCGGGTCTGCCTGGACTATGTGCCGGAGGTCCAGGTGGGCGACTATACCATTGTCCACGTTGGCTTTGCGCTCTCCAAGATCGACGAGGAGACGGCTCTTCAGACGCTGGAGGACTTCCGCGCGATGGGTATGCTGGACGAGGAGTTGGCTAGCGAGGAAGAGGCACTTGCGAGGGCCGCCGCGTCGCCGCAGTCGGCTTGTCCGGATGGAAGCTGTTCGGTGGTTTCCCAAAAGGCTACTGATTGAGGTTTGTGGTTTCCCACCCTTTTCGTAAAGAACACGAAAAGGATGGGGCACGGAACTTTTCTGACCTGTTTAGCCCCGGAAACGCAGGTCCTTCGACTGCGTTAGGCGCAAAGAACGCGCCAAACTCCGCTCAGGATGACAGCTCAATTGGGATAGAGAGAGAAGCATGACCAGGAGCAGTTCCAGCGAATGAAGTACTTGACCGAGTTCCGCAATGGCGAGATCGCGCAGAGGATGGCGCTGGAGATTCACGCTGTCGCCACGCGGCCGTGGAAGATCATGGAGGTCTGCGGCGGGCAGACGCACTCGATCATAAAAAATGGAATAGACCAGATGCTGCCCGCCGGGATCGAGATGATTCATGGGCCTGGCTGCCCGGTCTGCGTGACCCCGCTGGAGCTGATCGACAAGGCGCTGGCCATCGCCGCCCAGCCGGGAGTGATCTTCTGTTCTTTTGGAGATATGTTGCGCGTGCCGGGGACTGAGGGCGATTTATTTCAAGTGAAGGGCGCGGGCGGCGATGTGCGCGTGGTGTATTCGCCGCTGGATGCGGTCGAGCTGGCCGTCAAAAATCCTGACAAGCAGGTGGTTTTCTTCGGCGTGGGCTTTGAGACCACGGCCCCGGCCAACGCCATGAGCGTGCACGTCGCCAAGCGGCGTGGGTTGAAGAATTTTTCGCTGCTCGTCTCCCATGTTCTGGTGCCGCCGGCGATTGAGGCGATTCTGAGCGCGCCTGACCGCAGGATTGACGGCTTTCTGCTGGCCGGGCATGTTTGTAGCGTGATGGGCTACTGGGAGTATCCGCCACTGGCCGAAAAATACAAGGTGCCGATGGTGGTCACCGGCTTTGAGCCGCTCGACCTGCTGGACGGGATTCGCCGCTGCGTGATTCAGCTTGAGGCTGGCCGCTACGAGGTTGAAAACGCCTACGAGCGCGTCGTCAAGTTTGAGGGCAACCAAGGCGCGCAGAAGCTGCTGGCCGAGGTCTTCGAGGTCACCGACCGGGCTTGGCGGGGGATTGGCGTGATTCCGAAGAGTGGCTGGCGGCTCAGCGAGGCTTATCGCGAGTTTGATGCTGAGGAGCGGTTTCAGATTGCGGGGATTCATACTGCCGAGTCGCCGCTGTGCCGTGCCGGAGACGTGCTGCGCGGGGCCATCAAGCCCGCTGAGTGCTCCGCCTTTGGCAAGCAGTGCACGCCGCGCCATCCGCTCGGCGCGACGATGGTTTCGAGCGAAGGCGCTTGCGCGGCCTATTACAACTACGGGCGGTTTTTGTCGGTGGAGGAGTTGGCCGGCGCCGGAAGCGGCTTGACGGGGGCAAAAAATGGGTAAACAAAGTTGGAGTAGATTTTTTGATTTGAAGAATTACGGCTTTCACCGTGCAGTAAAAATCCCAGAGAAGATTTTATTCTTATTGATTTTTCCAGTTGTTGCCTACGCAAGCGTTTTACTTGCAGCGTCTCCCAATCCGTATCCGAACGAGCTAAATGGATTCATGTTCTACGCCAAATATATGGCTCCGCTACTTCCTTATATCTCCGATCATGAAACAGTCGTTCGCATCATGGGTTCCGGCGAGGGACTGCAATTGAGCGACTGGCGAATCGTTCCGTTATACGCTTGCCCGGACCCTACAACAACTTGTTCCGACCCTAAACGTTTAGCCAGTATTGATGTATCACCGAAGCGCAGAGTTTCGATGCTAGGCGCGAAATTTTCTCCAGCGTTCATACATAGTTACGGTGGCGTATCCGAGATCAATGTTACTTGTGACGTGTACAAGGATGATTTTGGATTGGAGTACTGGATTTACTCAGCAGACTTTGCTTCTGGGAAGAAAGGTGATCTATTGAGAATTGTGTACGGTCCAAATAAGCAAATAGAACAAAAGACTGACAGCTCACAATGACCAGATTAAAGTTCAAGAAAATGTTAATGATCAGAAGTATTAATCTTTGTTTTTGCACGAAACAGTTGTCAAATGTATAAGAGGAGCAAAATGTCTTACACCGCCGCACCGGATTTTGCGAACTGGTCCTGTCCGCTGCCGCTGGCCGATTATCCCACCATCGTGATGGGCCACGGCGGGGGCGGCAAGCTGGGCAACGAACTGGTGGAGCACCTGTTTCTGCCCGCCTTCCGCAATCCGGAGCTGGAAAATCTGGGCGACGCGGCGGTGCTTGAACTTGGCGGCGGCCACCTCGCCATGAGCACCGATTCGTATGTCGTGCAGCCGTTGTTTTTCCCCGGCGGCTCCATCGGCGAGCTGGCGGTCAACGGCACGGTGAACGATCTGGCTGTCTCCGGCGCGGAACCAAAATTTTTGAGCGCCAGCTTCATTCTGGAAGAGGGATTTGCGCTGGCGCAGTTGGCGGCGATTGTCGAGGCCATGGCGAAGGCAGCGGCCACGGCGGGCGTGAAGATTGTCACCGGCGACACCAAGGTTGTGGAGCGCGGGCACGGCGACGGCTGCTACATCAACACGGCGGGAATCGGCCTGCTGCGGCCCGGAATCACGGTCGGCCCGCATCGCGCGCAGCCGGGCGACGCGATTCTCGTCTCCGGAACCATCGGCGACCACGGCATGGCGATTATGAGCGTGCGCGAGGGATTGGAGTTCGAGAGTCAGATTCGCTCCGATTGCGCGGCGCTGAACGGGATGATTGCCGAGGTGCTGGCTGCGGCGGGCGCGGCCATTCACGCCATGCGCGACCCCACGCGCGGCGGGCTCGCTTCCACGCTGAATGAAATTGCAGCAGCCTCCGGCGTCGGCGTGGAGATCGACGAGCCCAGCCTGCCGGTGCGCCCCGAAGTGCAGTCAGCCTGCGAGCTGCTGGGCCTCGATCCGATCTACGTGGCCAACGAGGGCAAGGCGGTGTTTTTTGTGGCGCCCGAGGCGGTGGATGAGATTCTGGCGATTTTACGCGCCCATCCGCTGGGCAAGGACGCCGCCCGCATCGGCACGGTCACCGCCAAGCACAAGCGGATGCTGGTCGCCCGCACCGCGATGGGCGCAAACCGCGTCATCCCGATTCAGATTGGCGAGCAGTTGCCGCGGATTTGCTAGTGTGGTGAGTCATAAGTTCATTGAAGAACAACCACAGATCCCCATTCGACTACGCTCAGGGCAGGCTTTCGACTCACCACCCCCAACCTCCACCCCACGAACGAAGACCTGTTCGTGGGGACCCCGGAAAGGCTGAAGAGTACGCCTGGGGCCCCGTTCGCTCAGGATGACAGCAATTTTTGTGCTGCGTATTTCTGACTCAGGACACTACTAGAACAGAAATCACTCGAATGGGATATCACCATCCGTCGGCGCTTCTGCGGCCGAAAGTGTACCCAATTGCTCAGCGTCTTTAATTGCCAAATGAAAGACTCCAGATGCAGTAAAAAAGGAGATGTGAGATGGGACTGATTATTCTGGTTGTTGTGCTGGTGCTGATCTTCGGCGGCGGCGGAGGATACTACGGCTACAGCCGGTGGGGTTATGCCGGAGGCGGAGGCATCGGAATCGGCACCATTCTGGTGATCTTGCTGGTGCTCTACCTGCTGGGGTTTTTCCACTAGAGCGCGGCGCATTGCAAGGCTGGCGTTTTACAGGGTCTCGAAACCGAGGCCCTGAAACGCTGGATGACCGAAAAGTTGCAAGGATAAGGCAACCGGCAGGCGCGGACCCTTTGCTTGCTCAGTCAACCAGTTCGAACGCACGTCGAATTCGCTCCGGAAGATCTGCCGGCTCATCGAGGAGTTTGGAGCTGAGTTCCAGCACAATGGCTGGCGGCGCGGCAAGCGCGTTGAGGGATGCGGCCGTGGTCGGCCAGTCGATGGTGCCGTCGCCCGGCCACAGATGCTCATCCTTCATGCCGTGGTTGTCGTGCGCGTGAACCTGAACGATACGCCCGCCCAGAATGGCGATGGCCGCGGGCACTCCGACCGTCATGTGAGCGTGGCCAAGGTCGAGGCAGACGCCAATTTGGTTCAGGTGGCCGGTCTCCAGAATCTCAACCAGATGCTCGGGAGTGGTTGGCTCGCTGGGCAGATTCTCCACCAGCGGACGCACGCCCAGCGGACGCGCAAATGCGCCCAGGTGTTCGAGAGCCGTAAAAGCGTACTCGACGGTGCGCGGCGACCACTCATCGTCCTTATCGCCCAGATGAACGACCAGGCTGCGAAAGGGGATCTGCTCGGCGGTTTCCAGGGCCCTCTTGATCTCGTCCATGGCCTCGATGCGGCGGCTTTTCTCCGTGTGCAGCAGGTTGAGTGCAGGCAAGCCGGAGCGGCCCATATCCCGGCCGGCGTAGATCGGCGCGTGCATCGACCAGGGCGTGAGCGCGTTCGACCGGAACCAGGATGCCAGCTCGACCACCTGCTCGCGGCTGGTGTAGTCGAAGTGCTGGCGCGCCGC
>PMGP01000228.1 GCA_003156235.1 Acidobacteriaceae bacterium | reverse complement strand
AGCCACGTCTTCGGGCAGACGATGGGGCTGTGGGTTCCGCCCATCTTCACCGCCGAGGTGCACTTCGAGAGCCGTCTGGTGGCCTCGCGGCTGATTGAGACCATCAAGCGCGAACGCATCTCGGTGCTGGCCGCGGTGCCGCGCGTCATGGCGCTGCTCAAGACGCATCTGGATAGCATTCATCCCGGCCTTGCCGAGCGAGTGGCCGCATCGCAGGGCATTGGGCCGTGGAATCGCTGGTGGCGCTTCCGCGTCGTTCACCGCAAGTTCGGCCTGAAGTTCTGGGCGCTGATCTCCGGCGGCGGCGCGCTTCAGGGGTCGCTGGAGCAGTTCTGGAATGCGCTGGGCTTTGTGTTGGTGCAAGGCTATGGAATGACCGAGACCTCGGCGCTGATTACCCTCAACCACCCCTTCCACGTGGCCCATGGGACGATTGGCAAGCCGCTGCCGGGCCGGGATGTGAAGCTGGGCCCGGACGGCGAAGTGCTGGTGCGGGGCGAAATGATTTCCGGCGGAAGCTGGTCAGGAGGGGCCTACGAGCCGCGCCGCGACGAGTGGCTGGCTACCGGCGACCTGGCCGAGAGCGTGGCCGGCGGCGAGCTACGCTTTGTGGGGCGCAAGAGCGAGGTGATTGTGACCGCGGCGGGAGTGAACATTCACCCCGAGGACCTGGAGGCGGCCGTTGAGCAGGAGCCGGACGTAGCGGCTTGCGCCGTGGTGGCGATGGAAACCCCAAACGGGACTGAGCCTTGCGCGGTGCTGGCCATGCGCGGCAGCGGAGACAATGCGGCGGTGGCAATCGAGCACGCTAACCGGAAGCTGGCGGAGTTTCAGCACATCAGGCGCTGGGTTTTGTGGCCTGAGCCGGACCTGCCGCGCACTTCGACGGGCAAGGTGAGGCGCAAGGCGGTGGCGGCCTGGTTGGCAGAGATCCAGGCTGCGGCTGCGGCGCCCAAAGCAGCCGTCGCAAATGCCTTTGGCGCCTCAACGGACTGGCTGCTGGCTCTGATAGCCACAATCACCGGCGAAACGCCGGTTGGCGTGGGAGACGAACTGCGGCTGAGCGAAGATCTGCNNCTGGAACGGGCGGAGACGCTTGGGGAATTGCGCGCGCTGGTGGCCGGCGAGGCCGAAGGCGTTGCGGGGAAGGCCGGGATTTCGGATGAAATTGGTGAAAAGCGTTCCTCCGGGGCTAAAGCCCATTTTGATTCGATTGGACTTACACGAGGGTTAAAACCCCCGTCTCCTTCCGAACCGAGTGTTCCCGCTGCCAATCCGGCTGAGACCGAATCGGGACGTTTCATCTACCCGCGATGGCCGTGGCTGCGGCTTTTCTGGTGGCTGCGCGTAGCCTTTATTGAGGCAGTCGAGCGGCCGCTAGTGTGGCTGCTGGCGCATCCTCGCGTGGTCGCGCCGGAGTTGCCTGCCTCGGATCAGCCGATGCTCATCGTCGCCAATCATGTAACGGCCTACGACGGGCCGCTGATTCAGTGCGCTCTGCCAGGGCCGATGCGGCGGAGGATTGCCGTGGCCATGGCCGGAGATATGCTGGAGGACTACCGGCATTTCCGCAACCCTGATCGCGCACCGGGCAAGCGCGGCTTCTATCTTCCCGGCCCGCTGATTTACCTGCTGCTCACGGAGCTGTTCAACGTCTTCCCCTTGCCTCGGCGGCGAAACTTCCAACCCAGTTTCGTTCACGCCGGCGCGGCCATGGACCGCGGATATAACGTGCTGGTCTTCCCCGAAGGCACGCGTTCGGCTGAAGGGACGCTGGCGCGCTTCCGCGGCGGCATCGGCTTGCTGGCCCGCCAATCTGGAGCCATGGTGCTGCCGGTGGCGATTCGCGGGCTGGGCGAGTTGAAGGCTGCGGGCCGGGGCTGGTTCCGCGCCGGAAAAATCGAAGTGCATGTGGGTCAGCCGATGCGCTTTGCTCCCGAAGAAACAGAGACCGCGATCACCGAACGGCTGCACGCCGAGGTGGAACGGCTGCTAAAAGCAGGGAATAGGGAATAGGGAATAGGGAACAGGTGGACCTTGCGTTCTGACGGCGCATCCACTCCCACATCTCCGCGCGCAAAGAACGCGCTCGTAGATGTGGGGCACCCGGCCAGCTCTCCATCAACATATGCCCGTCGACCGAAGCTCCTCAGGCGAGCCTTTGTGCAATTGTTTCGTCCAGAATCTCGCGCACGGTCAACGGGACGATCACCATATGCTCGCTCTTGAAGAATCGGCTGATCTCCGTAATGGCGTCGCTGCTAAAGTCGAAGCCCACAACGAAGCCCTTCTTCCGTTTTGTCCGCATCATGGCGGCTTCAAAGCTATCGATGTCCGGGCGGCCTACCTTGTCCATCTGCTTTACCTGGATGGGATACCAGTCATCCATGAAGTCAAGCTCCCCGGCTTCCTTTCCGGCAGCGGATGGCTCAGAACCGACGGGATAGATGCGCCCGTCGATGCCCATGTCGCCGACCTGCGTTTTGTTCGGAATGCCGCCCAGCGCGATGACCGCCCAGTTCTCGAACTCGAAGGGTGGGATGGCGCGAAGCTGCTTTTCGGTCCAAGGCAGATCGCGGACGATAAAGCCTCTTCCGTTGAGCCAGAAGTTCTCGTCCTCGCGCAATTTGCAAACGTCACGCAGCCGCTTGGCCATTACGCGGCAGGCGGTGGGAGAGATGTCGATGCCAATCCATTGGCGGCCGAGAGTCTGCGCGGCAACCAAGGTGGTGCCGCAACCGCAGAAAGCATCTAAAACAATATCGTTCGGCTTGGATGAGATTTCGAGAATACGTTCCAGCAGCTTCAACGGCTTCTGCGTTGGGTAGCCTAAGCGCTCCTTGGCTTGAGAGTTAATCGGGGGAATATCCGTCCATACCGAATCGATCGGACGGCCTTCCTGTTCGTCAAGATAGCGCTTCATGCGAGGAACTGCGCCGGGACTTGGCTGAACCACAATCCCGGTTTCATAACCCTCCTGCATTCGTTCTCTTGTCCATCGCCAGACTTTTTTGTGGCCTAAGAATTCATACGTCAGGTTTGGCCGGTTGCGATTTGGATTCGTCAGATCGCACAACTGGTAAAGCCGCCCATCTGGATCATGGTGCGAGTATTTTCCAGCCGTCTTCGCGTCGAGGTTTTCCAGATCGTAAGGATTGTAAGGCCGATTGAACGTAGTTTCTCCGCCACCGCCATAGAGCAATAGAGTGTCGTGATTGTTGGGAATACTTTTGAAGGCCAGGCCTTTTGCAAGCGCCCGATGCCAGATGATTTCCGTGATGAAATTCGTTTCCCCTAATATCTGGTCGAGCATCACCTTGACGTAATGGCTGGCGTGCCAATCGCAATGCACATAGAGGCTACCGGTCTTTTTGAGAACCCGTGACAACTCGACGCAACGTGGGCGCATGAACTCTATGTAGGCTCGCGTGGATTCATGGCGGTCGTCGAAGGAGCGCTTTTCCTTGGTCTCGCCCCAGAATATTTCGTAGGTCCGGTTGGAGTTGAAGGGTGGGTCGATGTAGATGAGGTCGATGCAGGCATCAGGCAGCTTTCTGAGCTGCTCCAGATTGTCACCGCAGTAGACGACTCGCGTATCGAGAAGTGATGAAGGCTTTGCCATTGATACCAATAGCTTACAACTTTTTGGAGGGTTGGGAGGCATAGGTCACGATTGAAACGTGGCGAAATTGCCGGAAAGCTTATCTCCGGGGCTAAAGCCCGCCTTGATTTTTGCTGACTTTGCGGCACGGCTAAAGCCGTGCCCTTTAAAAACCGGTTTATGAGATGGGTTCTAGAAGCTCACCCTCTAGTTCGGCTGGCGGGGGCGGAAGTGGCATGTTCCTCCGGCCAGCACCGGGGTCCAGATGGAGGGATCGGCGGGCTGCTCGCTGGAACCGAGGAAGAGGATGCCGTCTGGGGCCAGCACCTTGTGGATGCCTGCCAGCAGGGGCCTGCGCGTCTCCTGCGAGAAGTAGAGCATGACGTTGCGCAGGAAGATGACGTCGAAGCGATCGTCCGTGCGGTTGAAGGGCAGCGGAGACGAGCAGAGGTTGGCCTGGCGGAAGTTGCACATCTTGCGGACTTCCGGCTTGACCGTCCAGTTTTCTCCGAGGTGGTCAAAGTAGCGGACGATGAAGCGCGCGGGCAACCCGCGGTTCATCTCGATGCGGTGATAGCAGCCAGCCTGGGACTTCTCCACGACTTCCGCGCAGATGTCTGTGCCTTCGATGCGAATATTCCAGCCTGCCAGCAAAGGAAAGTGCTCAAGCAAGAGCATGCCCATGCTGTACGCCTCCTGGCCGGAGGAGCAGGCTGCGCTCCAGATGCGCAGGGTGCGCAAATGGCGGCGTTCTTCGATGAGCTTGGGAAGCAGCTCGGTGCGCAACAGTTCAAAGGGNNGCCTCGGCGATGGAGCGTTCGAGGAGCGGGTTCTTCCTGAGCTTGAGGTGCTGGACAAGCTCTTCCAGTTGGGTCATGCCCTGGTTGCGCAACAACTTGGTCAGGCGAGTATCGAAGAGGTAATCGCGCGACGGATCGAGCACGTTTTGCGAGAGGCCGAAGACGAGTTGGCGGAGGAAGCCGTAGTCGATGCTAGAGGCGGTTTGCATGGCTAGCCCACCCTTTCCCGCAGCTCGAGAGGCTCGGCGTGCGTACGGCTGGCGAGCCGGAGGATTTCAGATGCCATGAAATTGAGGGGAATCACCTTGTGTGCCAATCCCGCTGTGGTGACGGCGCCGGGCATTCCCCACACCGTGCTGCTGGCCTGGTCCTGGGCCAATACGCTGCCGCCGTGCTCGCGGATGAGGCGGGCGCCGATCATTCCGTCCGTACCCATGCCGGTGAGCACAACGGCCAGCACGCCGGAGCCGTAGACCGCTGCCGCCGAGCGGAACAGCGCATCGACGGCGGGGCGACAATGGTTTTCAAGGGCTCCCTGGCTCAGGTGCAGCGTGGCGGGCAAGCCGAGGCGCGCGCCGGCCTGTACCTCCAAATGCCAGTTTCCCTTGGCGATGTAGATGGAGCCTGCGCGCACCGGTTCTCCCTCGACGCCCTCGCGCACCTGCAGCGGGCAGCGGCCGTTCAGGCGCTCGGCAAGCATCTTGGTGAACAACTCCGGCATGTGCTGCACGATAAGAACCGGGAGGGGGAAGTTGGCCGGCAGATTGGGCAGCAGAATATCCAGCGCCGCCGGGCCTCCGGTGGATACGCCGATGACCAGCACGGTAGGAATTGACGAAATCGGCGTCGCCTTGGGCAGCAGGGCCATGGCCGCCGGCAAAAAGGTTCGCGCCGTGCCGCACGAGGCCGCCTGCGGCAGACCGGTGAGGGCGTGAATTTTGGGAAGCAAATCCAGGCTAAGCGTCCGCATGGCTTCCTCGCGGCTGGATTGGCCGGCCGGCTTGGCCACATAGTCGGAAGCTCCGCAGGCCAGGGCCTCGATGGTCACTTTGGCGCCGCGCTGGGTGAGCGAACTGCACATGATGACCGGTATCCTGTGCCCCCGCGCGCTCATCTTCCTGAGCGTGTCCAACCCGTCCATCACCGGCATCTCCACATCCAGCAGAACCAGGTCGGGATGCTGGGTTTCTATGGCGCTCAAGGCCGATTCGCCATCGGCCGCGGTACCGGCCACTTCCAGTCCGGCATCGGCGCACACCACTGCGCGCAACAGGCTCCGCATGACTGCCGAGTCGTCCACAATCAAAATTCGGGTTCGCAGTCCGGAGGTCATTCTTTAAGCCTCGACCAGGCCGAGCATGGCCAGCTTTTCCGTCAGAGCCTCATCATCAAAGGGCTTCATCAGGTATTCGTCTGCGCCCGCATCCAGGGCGCGGAGGATGTAGTCGTTTTCGGCCTCGGTGGTCACCATCATCACCTTGAGTCCGGCATAGCCATCGGCGCGCAACTTCTTGAGCATTTCCAGCCCGTCCATGACCGGCATATTCCAGTCCACCAGCGCCAAGTCAAAGGGCGGGCGTGATTTCAACTGTTCAATGCCGGCCATGCCATCGGCTGCTTCCTCACACTCGATTCCTTTTTCTTCGAGCAGGCCGCGCAGATATCCCCTGACGAAGCGTGAATCATCGACAATCAAAACTCGCATGGTTACCTCCTTGCAAATACTGTTAAGGCCCTAAGCGGCTCGGGTTGCGCTCAGCCGCATGGGGTCCAGTTGCTCCGGGTCCAGCATGACGAGCAGGCTGTCCTTGAGCTTGTAAGCGCCGGCAAACAACAATGCCCGGCGCTCGTCCAGAATTGAGGGGTTAGGCTCGTAATCCGCCGACGAGACGGTGAGCACTTCGCTGACCGAATCCACCANNAGCAACTGGCGGAGGCTAACGGTGGTCAGCACGTCGCCGCGATAGTGCATCAGCCCGCCGACGAAGATGGGCGCCAGGGGAACCGGCTGCGGCTTGGCCGCGCCGACGATCTCCAGAATGTGGGTGATGGGCACGCCGAAGATCGAGCTGCCCAGGCGTACGGTGCACATCTCCATCAGCGTTGCCGCCGCCTTTTTTCCGCGATGCAACGAAGCCGTTCCTGTGCTCATGCCACTGTCTCCGTAATCTGACTCCACTCCGCAGGAGCTTGTTCGCCGCCGGGCAGCGGAGTCACTGAGCTTAAGTCAACCAGGCCGGTTACGCGACTCTTGAGCAGCGTGACCCCGCCGGCGCGTTGAACCGTTCCGGCCTCAAACAGGTCTCCGCCGGAGGCCACATCCAGCACATGGGAAACGGCAATGCCCACTTGCCGATTTCCATCGCGGCAGACCACCACGATGATCTTCGCCTGGGGATTTCCCTCGACCGCGGCCAGTACCCCGCCCGAGTCCTCCACCGGCAGCAGTTGGCCCTCGAAGTTGAGCACCGGGCGGCTGCCGATGTACTCGATGCGCGAAAGCGGAAGCTGCTCGATGCGGAGCACGTCGGCCAATGCCACCGCGGCCTGGCGTCCGGCCACCTCAACCAGCAGGTACTCCGAGCCCTTGGCCGCGCCGGCTTCAGATTCGCCGTCGCCGGACCGCGTCGCCTCTTCTTCACGCATGCTAATCCCGGCCTTCATGGCAATCGATCCAGGATCGAGAATCAGCGCCAGGTCGGCGTTGCCCAGCACGGTTGCTCCGGAAAACAGGCCTATGCCCTTGAGCACCGCGGAGAGCGGCTTGACGACAATCTCCTCTGGATCGGCCAGCCCGTCCACTACCAGGCCGAAGCGGCGCCCGTCGGCATCCAGAACGGCGATGAAATTGTCTCGCTCGGTGGAAAGCTTGTGCGCCACGCCGGGCATCAGCAGACGATCGAGAAAAATCAGCGGCAGCAGTTGCCCGCGCAGCCTGTAGAGCGGCGCATTCTCGATCCACTCGATGGCGGAGGCCGCCTGCTCGGGGGGAATGTGCACCAGCTCTGAGAGTGAGCCCTGGGGCAGCGCAAAACTCTGGTTGATGCTGCGCACGATCAGGGCGGGGATAATAGCCAAAGTCAGCGGAATGCGCATGCGCAGCGTGGTTCCCATGCCGGCGCGGGAGTCGATCTCGACCTTGCCGCCGATTTTCTCCACATTGGTACGCACCACGTCCATGCCGACGCCCCGTCCGCTGACGTTGGTCACGGCCGCGGCGGTGGAGAACCCGGGCAAAAATACCAGTTGCAACAGCTCGCGCTCCGCCATGTGGGCCGCGTTATCCGCGGTAATCAACCCGCGCTCGATGGCCTTCTGGCGCACCTTTTCAACATTGACGCCGGCGCCGTCATCGGAGACCTCAATGACCACATGGCTGCCCTCCTGGCTGGCCTTGAGCAGCAGCGTTCCTTCCGGGTCCTTGCCCGCGGCCCGGCGCACCTCGGGGAGCTCGATACCATGATCCAGCGAGTTTCTTACCGCATGGGTGAGCGGGTCCTTGATGGCCTCCAGAAGACTCTTGTCCAGTTCCGTGTCCTGGCCCTCGACTTGCAGCCGGACGCGGCGTTCGAGCGATTGGGACAGGTCGCGCACGATGCGCGGCATCTTGGAAAAAATGTTGGAGACCGGCTGCATCCGGGCTTTCATTACGCTTTCGCGCAGGTCGGCGGTAACCATGTCCAGACGGCGGCTGAGCATGGTCATGCTGGGATCGGACGAGGTAGCCTGCAAGACCTGGTTGCGGGTCAGAACCAACTCGCCCACCAGGTTCATCATCCGGTTCAGCAGCGTGACATCGACGCGCAGCGTGCTTTCAGCGGCGCTTCCCTGAATGCGCGGCCGGGCGGGTTCGCTCACCACCTCTGCCGGAGCTGCGGGAGCCTGCGCTGCGG
>PMGP01000243.1 GCA_003156235.1 Acidobacteriaceae bacterium | reverse complement strand
CGGCTTTGCCGACCCACGTGGCATGAAGCTGTAGCGCCGGCCTCCCGGCCGGCTGTAGCAAGGACCTCCCGGTCCACGCTTGTTTCTTTCTAGTGGTCAGTTGTTACACTGAGGCTAGGACAGCCTGATGACAACACATCCTTGCTGGGTTGAGATTCGCACCCGCTCCCTTGAAGACAACTTCCGATTTTTGTTGAGCCTGGCCGCGCCCCATGCGGAGCTGATGGCGGTGGTCAAGGCCAACGCCTATGGCCATTCGCTGGAGCTGTGCGCACCGGCAGTGGCGCGCGCCGGGGCCAAGTGGCTGGGCGTGGCCACAGTCGAGGAGGGGGTGGCGGCGCGCGCGTTGTGTCCCGAGCCTGGGGTTCTGGTGATGTGTGGCGCGTTTCCCGGCCAGGGAGCGGCTGTGGTGGAGCACCGGCTGAGCGCCGTTGCATGGCAGCCGTGGCAGTTGGACGAGTTGGAGGGGACGGCGCGCATGGCGGGTAAGACGGTTCCAGTGCATGTGGAGATCGACACCGGCATGAGCCGCCAGGGGGTGAGTCTGGATGAGCTTGGGTCGCTTCTGGCGCGCTTCCATCCGGGGTCGCCGCTGCGGCTGGAGGGCGTGATGACCCACCTGTTTGCCGCCGATGAGGCAGACGGCAGGGTGACCGAGGCGCAACTGGCGTTGCTGGAAGAGGCGACAGGAAAGGTCACGGACGCGGGGCTTAATCCGGAGTGGCTGCACGCGGGCAGCTCTCCCACACTCGTGGCCGGGGAGGCGGAGAGGATTGCCGCGCTCGCCGCACGGCACGGAATGAAGGCGATGCTGCGGCCCGGCCTCGCGCTCTACGGCGTGATTCCTCAGTTTGACCCGCAGTTTGAGCCGTCCAAGCCGTCCAAGTCTTCCGAGTCTTCCAAGTCTTCCAAGTCTTCCAAGTCTCAGGAGCCGGCGAGCCTAACCGCTGCGCGCGCCCGATTGCAGCCGGTGCTTACCTGGAAGACGCGCGTGGCTGGAGTGCGCACGGTTCCCGCCGGGGCTGTAGTGGGCTATAACGGCACCTTTGTGGCCACCGAGCCAATGCGGCTGGCGCTGGTGGCGGCGGGCTACGCCGACGGGTTCGACCGGCGGCTCGGCAACCACTTCAGCTTGCTGGTTCGGGGCCAGCGGGCACCGTTGGCAGGCCGCATTAGCATGGACTCGGCGGTGGTGGACGTGACTGAAATTCCAGGGGTTGAGCCGGGCGACGAGGTGGTGATCCTGGGCGAGCAGGGCGGAGAATGCATCACCGCCTTCGACCACGCCGAGGCCACGGGGACGATTCCCTGGGAGGTCTTCACGCGGATTGGTCCTCGCGTGTTGCGGGTCGCGGTTTAGAGCTATGCCTTTGACCCGCGCGTTGAAGGGGATGGAGTCAGGAGATAAGCAGCCATGCCGAAGCCACCGCCGGAACTGAAGACGAAAAGGAAGAACACTTCTTCCGCAATGCCATCGCGCGCGAAGATGAGCCTCGGGTTTAGGCTGGGACTGGGCCTCACGCTGGGCTTGATTTTCGCATTCGCAGTGTTGTTTGTTACGTCCGGGACGCTGGACTATTGGCAGGGATGGGCGTTTCTTGCCGTTTTCTTCATTCCCAATGCTTTCACGTTCATTTACTTTCTGAAGCGCGATCCGAAGTTTCTGGAACGCCGGCTGCGGAACAAAGAACAGTTCGACGAACAGAAGTTGCTGCTGCGATGGGGCAAGCCGTTTTATCTGGTCGCATTTCTGCTTCCTGGCTTTGACTACCGCTGGGGCTGGTCGCGAACTTTGATGGGCGATGTGCCGCTTTGGCTCACGGTCTTCTCTTTGGCCATGGTTCTGAGCAGCCTGCTGCTGATCTTCTGGGTTCTGTATGTGAACCGCTTCGCCTCGCGCATCGTGGAGGTGGAAGCGGGTCAAACGGTAATCTCCCACGGCCCATACCGCGTGGTACGCCACCCGTATTACTTTGCCACCGTGCTGCTGTGGATCTTTACGCCGCTTGCGCTGGGTTCGTGGGTTGCATTGCCGGCCTTTGTTCTGCTCATCCCGTTTTATGTTATTCGCCTGCTGGGCGAGGAAAAGGTGCTGCGAGCTCAACTGGAGGGTTATTCCGAGTATTGCCTTCGGACGCGCGTCCGGCTGATTCCGCTGGTGTGGTAAGGCGCTATCTCCGCAGAGAAAAATCAGGCGCAGGAGAGTGAGTCCTCCTGCGCCTGATTTGTTCATTCCGGTTGACAGACGGTTATTGCTTGACGGGGGGCGGGGGCGGCACCTTGGGCTCCTTGAGTTTCTTTCCTTCAAAGCCCGGCGGAATCCTATGGTTGGGCGGCACATTCAGCGTGGGACCTGTGGGCGATTTGGGAGCGGCCGGTGTAGGCACGGAAGGGAAGCCCGGGCCTTTCTTGATGCGCACGTCACCGTTGCTGGCGTTCAGCACGATTTTCGATGCGCCGGCGCCGATAGTGAATGTGGCTAGCTTGTTCTCGCCTTCGGTGGCGGGAATGGGATAATCGGAGATGATCTCGCCATTGTGGGTGCGCGCGTTCACGGTGGCCGAGGCGTTGGGCGGCAGCGTCACCTCGACGCCGCCACTGTTGTTTCTGGCTTCCACTGAGTAAGCGCCGGCAGGCTCAACCGAGATGCGGCCGTCGCGAGTTTCCACATAGATGTCGCCGTATATCTGGTTGAGATCGATGTCCTTGGAGTGCGTGATCACGCGCACCTGCCCTTTGGCCTGGTTGATGCGCAGGTCGCCAGAGCTGAGGGTCAGGTCGCCGGGCAACTCCGCCACTTCCAAGTCGGTGACCGAGGTGTGCATGTGCAACGGCCCATGGATGTTCTCCATGTGCGCGCCGCCAATAACTTCGCCGCTCTGCGCGACCTTGCCCGTAATCTCAGAGAAGGTAATATCGCTCGAATCCCCATCGAGGGTCAGATCGCCCTGAATGTCGTGGGCGGAAAAGTCGTGATGACCATGTAGAAAATGCGCCTCGACCGGGCCGGCAATGGAGTTGAGCTGAAGGTCTCCGCGCGCGGTAACGGTGATCCCAGCTCCCAGGCCGGAGACAGTCACGTCTCCCTTGCCGGCGTTCACCGTCACCTTTGCGGTCTTGGGCACGGTAACGGTCAGGTTCACTTTCCCGCTGGAATTGCTTTCTGTTTTGACCAGCACGGAGCTGCCGTTGGGAGTCAGATGCGCAGCTTCGGCATCGAAGACTTTCTTTGCGTCCGTGTCGGAGCTGGCGTAGGCCACTTCGTGCGCCTGCACCTCAAGGGCTGATCCGTCGCCCGCGGTGATGCTCACGTCGCCGCGCGGATTCTCGATCTGGATGGCGGCATTGGCGGGAAGCTGCTGGGTGAGCAACTGCTGGTCGGTATCGTGCTCGGGCAAGCCGAAGGCGTTGAAGAAATCGTCGCCGTCGCCGTTCCAATGGAACCAGGGTCCCGCATGATTCCATCCGGATGCACAGATTCCCACAATCGCCAGCAGAATGAGAATGCCGACAAAGCTGCCGCCGCGGCGGACAGGGGTCTCGCGGCGCAGGTCCAGGGCCCACTCGCCGAGCAGGGCCAGGCCGGCGCCGATGAATAGCAGCGGCCACCAGTGGCCATACCAGTTCCAAAACTGGCCGGAATTGATGCGGCCGGTGAGCATCAGCAGAGCGATCACGCCGACGGCAATCAGGATGATGGGGCCGACGATGGAGGGAACGCGCGGGCCGTATGCAGCCACACGGCTGGCCTTCCAGGCGTATTGCTGAGCTTGGCTCTGGGCCTTCCAGGCATCGCGTTGCGCACGCCATGCGGCCTTCTGCTGCTCCCGGTAGACCCGCCACTGGGTCTTGGGATCATAAGGCGGATACGGGGGCGGTACATTCCCTCCGGGAGGCGTGTTGGGGGGCATATTCGGAGGTGTGCTCATGATTTTCCTCCCTGGGAGTTCTTATCGAACTCCTGCGAACTAGCTGAAACATCGGCCGAAGTTTCGGCGGTTGGATTGGGCGGAGCGCCGCCAGAATTTGCGCCGGGATTTGCGCCAGGGTAAACGCCGGGGTAAGCGCCAGGGTANNAAGCGCCAGGGTAAGCGCCGGGATAAGGCTGGCCACAATATGGGCCTGGCGGATAGCCGCCCTCGGCTGCCAGCGCCGCGCGTTCCGCCAGCATGAACACGCCAACCAGAATCAGCAGCAGCGGCCAGAACCAACCCCAGGGGTGGTTAATCACGCCTGTTGCATGGAGCAGCCAAACTCCACCGATCAGCAACAGAATTGCGGGGCCGCGCAGGCGGCGAATCATGATGTAATGGCTCATTTAGATCCTCCTTTTGAATCTCCGAAACGGCGAATAATCAGCCAAACGCCCAATGCAATCAGCAGCAGCGGCCACGTTAGCCCAAAGAAGCGCTCGCGAAAGACATCCAACTGCCCGAGCAGGAACAACAAGCCCAGGGCAATCAGGACGATGGCTCCTACCGGCGCTCTGCTCGAACAGCAAATGGGCGGCGGCGGCGCGGCGGGATCGACAAAGCCGGGCGGCGGCGGGAAGGGGGACTGATAAGGTGGCGGAGGCTGGTAACCAGACGTTGGCGGCACTGGAGCAGCCTGACCGGCGGGGGGTTGGCCCGGATTCCGCTGCCGCGTACCCAGGGTCAGCAAACTGCTTAATTCATTCAGACCTAATGGGTCGGGCAGCGGCAGACCATCGCGCAGCGCCTTTGCAGTGTGATAGGCATCAAAGCACTGGTAAAAAACCCAGGCGGCGATGAAGAAGCCGAAGACGTCGTAGATGTTGGCGAAACTGACCAGGACGGCGAAGACGACCACATGGATGAATCCCTTGACGAACTGGCCGTTGTACATGGCGCCCACACCGGGAATCAGTCCCAGCCAGGCAGCCGCGGCGGGGTTGGGTCCGCTGGCCGGTGGCGGAATGAAGGGCTGTTGATAGCTCTGCCACGCCGTCAGGCACGGTTCGCAGAGAAGCTGTCCTCCGGCCGCGTTACGTACGCAACCGGCGCAGAGCGCCTTGCCGCAGCTTTGGCAATAAGCCGCTGCGTTGATGCCACTGTGATTTACGCAATCCATCTTGTGCTCCTTTCCCATATTTCCCTTCGGGAGCCGCCGGAGTGCGCGGGCCGGAGCAGAGACATCAGGGAAGTCTCTAAAAAGTCAGAGTTGTTGATAGCCGGTGCAACAGCAGGGCTAGCAGCCAGACTGTCAGGCTGTCGCGGATGGCTTGTCCGCGGGCCACGGCTGCGGGGAATCTGTTTTGATTCGCCGGGCGCCAAGTCCAGCGGCTTCTGACGATTGTCTTCGCCTTCACCCTGCTCGCCAACACCAGTCGTCTGGCGCAGTTCCCGCACCGTGGTCTGCACCTCGTAGGCCAGCCGCGAGTTGTCGTAGTAGCGGATGATGGGAGTCGAGGCCATGGTGAACTGCCGTTCCACAATTGAGCGCATTGCGCTCGGCCGCAGGTCGCTGAACCGCAAACTGCTCAGCCGGACGCCGGTGATGTTGATCGTCATGGTGATGGAAAAAAAGGCCATGGCGGCCGTCATCAACAGGCGGGGTTCGGCATAGCGATGGACGCGAGCTACCAGGCCGGGACGCTGCCAAGGCGGAACGGAGACCGGGCGGATGGGAACCACGCTGCCGCCGGCGGTCGCCAGCCTGTAGCCTGCTTCATGTCCCGGACCGGTGTGGGACAGAATCTTATCGAGAAGCCCGGCCGGGACCTCGGGTTCCGGGGAGAGAAACTCCAGCCACTCGCGGCCGCGGCGCGCCTCTTCAAAGAGCGCCGAGCAGGCCGGGCAGGTGACCAGATGGGCGTTAAAGATCGCCTCGTCCGCGGGCTTCAGCAGCCCGTCCAGAGAGTCCGCCAAAAGCATCTCCCACTGCCCGCAGGCCGTGGAGTTCGGATTGAAATTGCGCTCTGCCATTACATTACCTCCCGTCTATTACGTTCCAGGAGCCTCGCAAGTTCCGCGCGGCCCCGGCTGATGCGGGATTTGACCGTTCCCTCGGGAATTCCCAGCACACAGGCGATCTCTTTGTAGTCCATATCCTGCAAATCGCGAAGAATGACAGCCTCGCGCAGATCGACCGAGACGCGGGCCAGAGCCTCCTGCACCATCTTGGCCAGTTCGTTGCTGGCCGCCGCCTCGTGGGGCGAGACGCTGCGGGAGGTGAGCCGGTCAATCGGCTTCAGCTCTTCTGCCGACTCCCAACCGTCATCCAATGAAGAAGTTACCCGCCGGTTTTTGGTGCGGCGGAAGTGATCGACCAGCAGGTTGCGGGTCATGGTGGTGATCCACACCTGAAGGCTGCCGCGATTGGTGTCGAAGCTGGCCAAGTTGGAGTAAATCTTCAGGAAAACGTCCTGGGTCAGGTCCTCGGCGTCGGTGGAGTTGCCGGTAAAGCGGTAACAGAGCCCGTAGACGCGCCGGTGCTGCGCGCGGACCAACTCGGTCCATGCGCTGGAATCGCCTTCCATGCAGCGGCGAACGATTTGGGCCCAATCGATCTCCAGAGAGGCTGCCTCACTGCGCGCCGGACGAACGGCTGGCGCGAGAGCCGGGGTCCCCGCGGAC
>PMGP01000101.1 GCA_003156235.1 Acidobacteriaceae bacterium | reverse complement strand
GTCACTCCATGTTGACTGTTCGCAACACCTGGGATCTCTATTCTCAACAACACATCGCAGAGGGCGCCGCACTTGCAGCTAGGAGTATGCACCAAAGGAAAGCAAAACCCAACTATTGCAATGGCCTCGTAAGACATGATTGAGAGAGACACACAAATGCGAGTCGGGGGTTAAATCGGGAGCACTCGGTACATAAAATAGCTGCTTTACAGGACTACCCGCAATAGTTGGAATGCTGAACGCTTCAGGTCAAATAGATCCACTGCGCTTCAGATTAGCCTGTCGCCTGCCATGCGCATGTCGTAACCGACACAAGCTTCCACCTCGCGCCTGTATGCAGTTCGGCCGAGCGTCTCGATGAGTGCCTGAACCGGCGGCAGCGTAAGATGCGTTCGACGGAGCACCAAGAGGTAGGGTTTCTCTGCGAGTGGAAGGAAGGATAGGCCCATGGAAGCCGCAGCGGCTTGCGTACCAATGCAACAGTCCACCTCTCCACTCTGAACCAGACGTGCGGCGGGAAGTTGCCCCAGCGTGATTCGGTCGTAGCCTCTGACCTTGTCACTCGCAATTCGATTTTTCCGCAGCAGGTCGTCCAATAAGCGGCGGCAGCCTGCACCTGGTTCGCGATTTGTGATGCGAATGTCCTTTCGCGATAAATCTTGAATGTCTGCTATCTTCTTAGGGTTATCTTGAGCGACGATCAGCCCTTCCTTCCACATCGCATAGGAGAGAACGGCAATAGAATTGCGCGCAAACATCTTGCTGATCGGCAATAAATCAGCCTTGACACCTGCCTTTTCCGCCAAATGTGTACCGGCGACATGAACCAGTCCCTCATGCAATAAATCAAGGGCTTGCGAACTGTTTTCATACGCGATAATGAGTTCAAAACCCTGCCGTTCTAGCGTGTGCGCGAGCAGCGATGCACTGGGATCGCAACCAGCGAGGAGGATGCGTCCGGGGTTCTTCCAGCCATTGCCAAGGAGCCGAACCTTCGCATTTACATTGTTTTTTCCTGTGCGGATGGGCGCAAGATAAATGGCATCAGTCGGCTGCAGGCCCCAACTCGCCGGATCGGGCGGCACGGCAACCAAATGGTCATTGACGCTCGCCACTCTCAGAGGCTGCCCCTTTGGCAGCGAAGCCACCTCACCGAGAATGAAGACTTCAGCGGTCTCCTCAATCACTTCCAGCTCCGGTTTGAGTTGGAACAATTCCTCAACCGTCGTGCCGAGGATGCGAGCCAGCTTCAGACTCACCGCCGTGTTCGGGACATAGAGTCCAGCTTCAATGGCATGAATCGTCTGGCGGCTAACGCCGGCTTCCGTTGCCAAATTCGCCGCGGAAATCGCTCGNNGCGACTCATGATACGGATACGAGGGAAAATGCACAAGAGGGAATCGGTGTTTCGTGCTAAAAGTCTGGCAATTGCACCAATAAGCAGACCAATCCAGCGCCTTGGAGACGGTGTATGGTACTGTTGATTCCAGAAGTGGCAGCCCATTGCGATGCGCCGCCAACTCGGCAGTTGATTGGAGGAGACAAATGAAGATCAGTGCGAGAAATGTGTTTGAGGGCAAGGTGCAGACTGTCACCAAGGGAGCTGTCAACGGACAGATCACTCTTGTCCTGACTGGCGGAGAACACATCGTCTCCGTCATCACGAACTCCAGCATTGATTCGTTGGGCCTGGTGGAGGGCAAGACAGCTTACGCGATTATTAAAGCCAACGAGGTGATCGTCGGCAAGGGCGTTGATGGCGCCAAGTTGAGCGCTCGCAACGTGCTGGCCGGCGAAGTAACAAGTTCCCATGACGGAGCGGTCAACAGCGAAGTGGCGATTATGTTGTCCGGCGGCGTTACCGTCATTGCGTCGATCACCAGGGAGAGCGTGCACGCGCTCGGGTTGCAACAAGGCGACAAGGTAAGCGCGATTGTGAAGGCGTCCAACGTGTTGATCGGCATTTAGTTTTCCTCCCTATAAATACAGCGCCGCGAGTGCGCCGCAAGGCTTCCGAAGGAACCACACTTCCTGGGCGCATTGTGCCACTCTGTGCTTTCATCGATTCATATTTTGCGAATTCCCCGGTCATCATCGCAGACCCTCGACGTTGTTATTTTTGCAGCTACAGGGAATTACAGCAATTCTTTATACGTTCCTGATTGTATACACGTCTCTGTCGTGATTAAATTACATATACAACGCAGTCGTTTTTATTTTGGAGGAAATATGAATCAGGCGAAGTTGGTTCTTGCGGCGGCGGTTTTTTTCTTCTCGTCGACACTGACGTTCGGGCAGGGCGCTTCTGGCGACACTAAGACGCAGCCGAAGACCCCAGACCCCTGCGCAAGCGGCCACGAGTTCGCCAATACTGATTGCGCGCTGACCTGGCACGGCATCACGCTATATGGCGCGTATGACGCCGGCGCAGGCTGGGTCAGCCACGGCTTACCGGAAAGCGGCTACAACTATGAAGGCGAATCTCTGGTGAATCGAAACGGCTATCAACATCGATTCCTCGTCGCACCGAACAACCTGTCGCAGACGGGTCTGGGCATCAAGGGCAAGGAAGAGTTTCTGCCTGGCTGGTCCGTTGTGTTCAACGCTTCAACTGGAATCAATCCGCAGTCCGGCCTGCTCGCCAATGCGTCAGAAACCGATATCATCAACAACGGCCTTCCCAGGGCCAGCTATTCGATAGCCATCGACGGAGCGCGCGCGGGCCAACCCTTCAATGACGAATACTATGCCGGAATATCGTCCGAGCATGCCGGCACGCTGACCTTTGGTCGTCAGCGCGCTCTCGGCGCCGATGCGATGCTCCTTTACGATCCGGCCAGCGGTGCCTATGCCTTTTCGTATATCGGGTATAACGGCACGATGGCAGGCGGCGGCGACACCGAGGACACTCGTTGGGACGACGCCCTGAAGTATCGCCTCACATATGGCCCGGTCCATTTCGGCGCGATGTACAAATTCGCCGATGGATCTGGCGGCTGCTACTCGGCCTCCGCAACCTGGGCTGCTGCCACATGCACGGCAGAATCGGCGCATAACAACGCCTATGGATTCGATGGCGGCGCAAAAGCCGGCAAGTTCTCCGCCGACCTCGTCTTCCAACATTACAACCAGGCGATCAGTGTATTGAACCCCCTGTTTGGGCCTCAAAGTCTGGCGGCGCCATATCAGTCGACCACGGACAGCATCAATACAAACCAAATTGCCGGGGCCAATCTGATCGCTACGAGCAACACCCTATATGGCATCGTGACCGATAACAACGCAGTTATGGCCGCTGCCAAGTATTCGTCGGACTCGTTCAAAGTTTTTGCCGGCTATGAATACATCTGGCAGAATAACCCGAAGGATCCGTTGGGCGTTGGCGCCTCGGACCAGGGTGGCTACATCCTGAGCGGGGTCGAGGACAACAATCTTGATTCTGAAAAGTTGGTGCAGATCTGGTGGACGGGCGCGAAGTACACATACCGTAAAAAGACCGACGTCACTTTCGCCTGGTATCAACAGCGGCAGAACGACTTCCGTATTCCGTCGGCCTGCTCGGTCGCAGCCGGTTTCCGCGCGTCCTGCGCGGGCACCCTCAACGAGGGGTCGCTCTATTTGGATCATCACTTCACCAAGCGTTTCGACTCTTTTGCCGGAGTTGCATATTCCTACGTGAGCGGCGGTCTGGACATCGCCATTCCTCATGGCCCCGGTGTTCCCTTTAAAAGCAACAACAACCTTGCTCCGACAGTCGGTAGTCGTTTTGCCTTCTGATCGTTTCCGCGGCGGGCTCAGTCGAGAGCCCAACGTGGGTTGTGGATCATCATATTTCTCGCACTGGTTGAGTCGAGTGGACAAGACTCAGAGCGAACAGCCGCACTGGATCTGACTGGGAGAAGACTTGAGACCGAGTTCGGATGTTAGAGGAAATCGAATGCTGTTTTGCAGACTCGCCGTGCTTGCCACGCTCACGGCCGTGCTCTGCGTGTGCCCTGGCTCAGCGCAGACAAAGCTGACTATCTCGGCGGCGTCCAGCCTGAAGGATGCGATTGTCGATGCGGAGACTACTTACAGGCAAAGTGGCGCAATCATCGCATTTGCCAATAACTTTGGTTCTTCCGGAACGCTGGCCGCGCAGATTGATCAGGGCGCGCCAGTAGATGTATTTTTATCGGCCGCCGCCAAGCCGTTGGACGATTTGGAAAGCAAGGGCCTGATTGTTACAGGCACGCGTCGCAATCTGCTGCGAAACACGCTAGTTCTGATTGCGCCGCTCGATTCCAGACTGCGCGATTTTCAGGGCCTCGCGGACGGTTCGATTCGGCTGATCGCGCTGGGCGATCCGGCCAGCGTTCCGGCAGGCCAGTACGGCAAGCAAACGCTCTTGTCTTTTCATCTTTGGGAGCAGCTCCGCGCTAAGTTTGTGTTGGGAAAAGACGTTCGCCAGGTTTTGACTTATGTTGAAACCGGCAACGCCGATGCGGGTCTGGTCTATGCCACCGACGCACAAGCTTCCGGCAAGGTTCGAGTTGTGGCCACTGCTCCTGAGTCCACACACGATCTGATCGAATATCCTGTGGCAGTTATCAAAGGAAGCCGCAATGAAGAGGCCTCGCGCAGATTCGTCGAGTTTCTCCGCGGTACGACAGCTCAAGCGATCTTTGTGAAGCACGGGTTTACAATAGCAGCACCGTGACACTTCCTTTTGACTATTCGCCGTTATGGATTTCACTGGCTACTACCTGCGTGGCCACAATCGCCACGTTCTTTCTCGGACTGCTGGCGGCACGGCTCATGTATGACGTTCACGGCAGCTTTCGCGCGTGGATCGACGGCCTTTTGACGCTTCCGCTGGTTTTGCCTCCCACTGTCGTCGGTTTTTTTCTCCTCCTGCTGCTCGGGAGGCGCAGCTTCATCGGCCACGCGCTTGAGCAGATCGGAATCGTTATCGTATTTTCGTGGCAGGCAACGGTGATAGCAGCGACCGTCGTGGCTTTTCCGCTGATGTATCGCACCACGCTGGGCGCGTTTGAGCAGGTCAATCCCAATCTTCTCGATGCCGCGAGAACTCTTGGCGCTTCGGAGTGGAGGGTTTTTCGCAGAGTGCTGCTGGCGCAGGCCGCGCCCGGCGTACTGGCCGGCACGGTTCTCGCGTTCGCGCGAGCGATGGGCGAATTTGGAGCAACGCTGATGCTGGCAGGCAACATTCCCGGACGCACTCAGACGATGCCGATCGCTATATTCTCCGCTGCTGAGGGCGGCGACATGCGCGTGGCTTTCCTGTGGGTAAGCCTGATCGTTCTTCTGTCGCTGGCCATCATTCGCTTGCTTCACTGGGAGAGAAAGACTCGAAAGTCGACTCCGAATCAGAAGACTCTAACGTTGGCTTTTGCCTCTGTTCCGCAAACGCAATT
>PMGP01000258.1 GCA_003156235.1 Acidobacteriaceae bacterium | reverse complement strand
TCGCGGGCCAGCTTGGCCTCCTGCAGGTTGGTCATGCCGATCACGTCCGCGCCCCAACTGCGATAGAGATGCGATTCAGCTTTGGTGGAGAACTGCGGACCCTCCATGCAGACATAGGTTCCGCCCAGCTTGCCCACCACACCCGCTGCGGCGCATCCCTGGGAAGCTGCCTTGGCCACCGTGGCACAGACTGGATCGCCAAAGGCTACGTGACCCACGATGCCTTCGCCAAAGAAGGTTGCGATGCGATGAAAGGTGCGGTCGATGAATTGATCGGGAATCACAAAATCCGTGGGCTTGTGCTCTTCCTTCAGCGAGCCGACGGCCGAGACGGAGACGATCCGCTCGACGCCCAGCATTTTGAAGGCATAAATGTTGGCCCTGAAGTTCAACTCCGAGGGCAGGATGCTGTGGCTGCGCCCATGGCGGGCCAGAAAAGCCACCTTGCGCCCCTCCAGCTCGCCCAAGACGAAGCTGTCTGAGGGCGCGCCAAAGGGCGTCTCCATGCGCTCTTCGCGCACATTCGTAAATCCGGGCATGGAGTACAACCCGCTGCCGCCGATAATGCCAATCTCCGCCTGAGCCATGTGTCGTTCCTCTCGACGCACCGTTTCCCGACCCGCCGCCTGCCTATCGCAAACACCTTAGAAGCTGTTTCATAACCGAATACTGACCGTCTTTGAGCTTTCCCTCAGGGGCTAAAGCCCGACATTTTTTTGTTGCGCTTACGGCACGACTAAAGTCGTGCCCTGACGCTTCTTGCAGCCCGGATTGAGTTTTTTCGCAGCCTGTAAAGCCCGCGATTTTTATGCTCCATCAGTGGCACGGCTAAAGCCGTGCCCTTTCAAAACTGCTCTCGCGACACGGCTAAAGGCGTGCCTTTTCAAAACCAGGTTATGAAACAGCCTCTAGTATAAAGGCAAACGAACAATTATTCCTTGGTCCTCCCTGGCCGCTGGCGGAATAGCTCTTCCCGCATACTGCCTGGCCGCCCGAAAGATGCGAAGATGAGAAGATAGTTCCCGTTTGCATTCCCAGGCCAGCGCGGGCACACCAGTTGCATAATACCCAGGAGATACTCTCGATGCGCCGTGTTGCGCTCATCTACAATCCGGCTTCCGGCCAGCACTCCAACAGGCGTCGTGCGGCCATCGACAAGGCGCTTGCGATCCTGCGCGAAGCGGGCATTGAAGCCAAAGCGCATGAAACCATCGCTCCCGGCAGCGCCGGCGTGCTGGCCGAGCAAGCTATACGTCAAGGCTGCGACACGATCATTGCCTGCGGCGGAGATGGAACCGTGCATGAAGTCTTGCAGAGCCTGGTCGGCACCAGCGTGGCTTTGGGCGTGGTGCCGCTGGGCACTGCCAACGCGCTGGCAGCGAATCTCGGCCTGCACTCCTCTCCGGCAAAGGTGGTCCGCAAGCTGCTGACCGCGGTTCCGGAGAGCATCTCCGTGGGCCAAATCTTTTATCAGGACGCTACGGGCGCGACGCGTTCGCGCTATTTCACCGTAGCTGCCGGTGTGGGCGCAGACGCTCTGTTCATCTCCCGCCTCAACCCCGCGCTCAAGCGCCGCCTTGGTTATCTCCTTTATGTGATCGAGGGCTGGCGCGTCTGGTTCACTCACTCGTTTCCTCTTTTTGAAGCCGCCTTTGTCGAAGGTCCCGGCGCTCAGCCCCGCGTCGAACAAGTCTCGGAACTGTTGGCCGTGCGCATCCGCAACTTCGGCGGCGTCCTCAACAATTTCATTCCCGGCGCAACGCTGCACCACGACGGTCTGCGCCTGGTGGCCTTCAAGACCCGCAGCCGCCTACACTACTTCCGCTTTTTGATGGCGGTCGCATTCGGCCGCCAAACCTTCTCCCGCGAGATTGAAGTGCTCGACGCCATCTCGGTAGAATGCCGTGCCCGCAACGGCTCCTCGCCGCGCATCCTGGTTGAAGCCGATGGGGAGTTTCTCGGCGATCTGCCGGTCCGCATCGAGATCGTGCCCCAGGCCGTCACGCTATTGATTCCGCTTAACGCGAGGCCCTGAAACTACTCCTGCCTGACGGGAGCAACCACATAAAAATCTTAAATTACGCCACATACTAATATAAAAATCGTGCTACTCGTGCAATAATCACTTTCATGGCGCTGGTTCTGCATCCGTTTACGACGCAGCGAATGGCTGTTATTTTCTTTTTGCTGACGCCTTGTCTTCTGACTGCACAAGAGATTTCGTTCACAGGCCGCATCGTCGATCCGCAGGGTCATCCGGTCGAGCCAAGTGATAAAGCTTATCCGCCTCCGCTATCGGGAACTGTCGTTGACGCGGCTGGCGCGGTGATTGCCGGGGCTACCGTGCAGGTTCGAAGCGCGAACGGCACTGTACAAAGAACGACACAGTCGGAGTCGAACGGCTTCTTCATTCTTTCCGGACTCGCGGCAGAGAATTACCGGCTCATCGTATCGAATCCCGGTTTTGAAACCAAAGAAATCCCCGTCACCATAAGGACCACCGGGACGCCGGCCCCGCTGCGCATCTCTCTGGCAGTGGGGTCCGTGAGCACCACCATCAACGTGCAGGGCCGGGAAAATGACCTCATCGGAATTGCCGAATCCGGCTCTCAAGGCACGGTGGGCGCAGCGGAAATCGAAGATCGTCCGATTCTTCGTTCGGGAGAAGTTTTGGAGACGGTTCCCGGTCTCATCATCACGCAACACGCCGGCGGCGGCAA
>PMGP01000361.1 GCA_003156235.1 Acidobacteriaceae bacterium | reverse complement strand
GGTCGATCTGTGGAGCTATCAGAACAAGGAGATCAAGGACGCCCATCTCCAGCCCGGCGAGGACGAGGCCCTCGAAACCGAAAAGCGCGTCCTGGCCAATGCGGAAAAGCTACACGCCGCCGCCATGGGAGCCTTCGACGAGCTTTACGAAGGCGGCGCATCGGCCGAGGTTGCCTTGCGCGCCGCCCTGCGCAACGTCGAGGAACTGGCCCGCTATGACGCGCGCTTCACCGAGTCCGCCCAGCAGTTAGCCGCCGCCCGCGCCACCGTCGGCGACATCGGCGCAAGCCTGCGCGACTACGCCGAGGCCATCAACGCCTCACCCGAGCGCCTCGCCGAAATCGAAGACCGCCTGGCCCTGATCGACCGCCTCAAGCGCAAGTACGGCAAGACCATCGCCGAGGTCATCGCGTTTGGTGAAGAGGTAGCACGCAAGCTGGCCGAGGTCGAAGACCGCGACGAAATTCTCAAAACTTTGCGCGCCGAGCTGGCCACCGCCGCCGCCGCCTATCGCGTCGCCGCCCAGGCCCTCACCGCCGAGCGCCAGGCCGCCGCCACCAAGCTCGCCAAGCTGGCTGAAGCCCAAATCAACTCCCTGGCCATGAAGGTCAAATTCGAGGTAGCCGTCCATTCCGCGGGCTCATCATCGCAATCCGCAAGCGGACAAGAAGTTTTGTCCTCGAAATCCGCAAGCGGACAAGAAGTTTTGTCCTCGAAATCCGCCGGCGATCAAGCGGCTTTGAAAGGGCACGACTTCAGTCGTGCCGAAAACGCCGCAAATAATGAGGGGGCTTTAGCCCCTGAGGGAAACACCGCCCACTGGACCTCAGCAGGCTGGGACATCGTCGAATACCGCATCGCCACCAACCCCGGCGAGCCGCTCAAGCCCCTCCACGAGATCGCCTCCGGCGGCGAAATGTCCCGCGTCATGCTGGCCCTCAAAGTCAGCGTGGAAGAGGGCCTAGCGAAGCCAAACTCAGCTAAGCCCAAACAGAAGACCCCCACCCCGCGCACCCTGGTTTTCGACGAGATCGACATCGGCANNTTCCTCATCGACAAGCGCGAATCCGACGGCCGCACCAAAACCAAAATCACCCTTCTCGACGACCGCGCCCGTACCCACGAAATCGCCCGCATGGTCTCCGGCGCAAAGGTCACCGAAACCAGCCTCCAGCACGCCGCCCAAATGATCGCCGCTAGCCGATAAAGGCTATAATGGGGCATCTGAAAGGGTGTTGAAGCAAGAAATGTCAACAGGCCGTACTTATAACGTCATTTCGCTGTTTTCAGGGGGGATGGGGCTAGACCTCGGCCTTGAACAGACGGGACGATTCCGCATACGAGCCTGCGTTGAAAAGGAAGATTCCTTTTGCGAGACGATTCGTTTGAATCGTGCCGCAGGGCGGCTCCCCAAAGACCTTGCTGTTTTCGAACACGATATTTCCGCACTTGATCCGCGAGAAGTCCTCAAGAAATGCAACATAGAACCCGGGGAACTTGATTTGCTTGTTGGCGGTCCACCTTGCCAGACTTTCAGCACGGCTGGCAGGAGGGGGACCGTCCAAGATCCGCGCGGGACACTCCTTTGGCAATTCCTTCGGTTTGTAGAGGTTATAAAGCCCCGGATGTTCCTCATGGAGAATGTGCGGGGGTTGCTCTCTGCCGCTCTCCATCACAGGCACCTTGCGGAAAGGCCCGAAAAGGGTGGCCCTCCGCTTGAACCCGATGAACAGCCCGGTTCGGTGATTCGCGCATTTGCGGAAGACCTTCAGAGTATTGACGGGGCCAGTTATCACATGGATTGCTTTGAAGTGAATGCGGTGAATTATGGGGCACCACAACTTCGCGAACGTGCCCTCTTTATCGGAAACCGCTTTAACGCAAGCGTGGACTTCCCCGACCCGACGCACGCGAATCCAGACGCTCTCGACAATGAAGCCCAACAAGCCGATCTATTCAGCACCCCAAAGTCCTGCAAGCCCTGGAAAACCTTGCGCGATGCCATTGCCGGTCTCGCTGACGAGAATCCAACAATCATGGACTTCAGTCCGCGCAAGAAGAGATTTCTAGCCATGGTGCCACCCGGCTCAAATTGGCGCAGCTTGCCGGTAGACGCACAAAAGGAGTCTATGGGACTTGCCTGGGTCGCTAAGGGAGGTCGCTCAGGTTGGTGGAGACGCCTCAGCTTCGATCTCCCCTGTCCCACCCTGGTTACCATGCCGAATCATGCCAGTACGTCACTTTGTCATCCTATGGAAGTGCGAGCACTTACCCTCCGGGAATATGCCCGTATCCAGGAGTTTCCCGACAATTGGGAGTTTTTCGGCACACCTTCAGAGCAATATGCTCAGGTGGGCAACGCTGTTCCCATCCGACTCGGTACAGTAGCTGGTGACTTAATTGCTAACGAGCTTGATCGTCTCGTCCAAAGCGGGTGGTCTTGTGGCCAACGTGAAACGCAGCCCTATCGGGTTGTTTATGTTCAGTCGCATATTCGAACCCGACAGTGGTTTAAGGATGGAGAGACATTCGTGTGGGAAGAGGGCGGAGAGAACGACGGTGCGCAGTATGCTGCGCCTAAAACGAGAAGAAAAACAGCAGTTCTGCAATCGGCAAGCAATTTTTAGCTGCTGTATCAACGCCAGGATAGGAAGCCAATGCCAAGACACGCCGGATTGCCCAAACCTACCAAAACTTCGATTCCGAAGAGCCTATTGCTTCAGTTTTTGCAGACTGTTGACAATGACGCGGCAGCGAGAGCGCGTGTTCTCGCGCTGGAAACTGAATTTCGGCAACGTGTTGGTATTCACATAGGGAGTCTTCCCGCGAAGGACGCCGAGTTTGCGAAGTTTAATACCAATCCTTTCGTGTTGATGATTCACAGTCGAAACAAAGGCTATCGAAATATTGACCAAATCGAGTGCGATATTTTGCCAGCGAAGGTGTTTTCCTCGATGGAAACGTCAGCAGGCCGAATGGTCGAAGCCGTTGTTTTGCCGGTTTACGGCTGGGAAGTTGTTCCCAGCCAGATGCATTCAGCGGATTCCGTACTTGACGGGAAGAAAAAGGTGGGCAATGTTCTATGCCTCGCTACGCTGAAGAGCGGCCCGCGCTGTTTGAACGACGAAATGAGCAAAGATATTGCCGAGGACATCCTTGCCAATTGCGAGCATTGGGCGAATGAGCATGGAGTTAGAGAGATTGATTTCACTTATGGAGTACTATACGGGACCAGGAAGCAATCCAACAAGAAGGACTGGCATATTCTGCGTAACATTGAGGAGAAGTTGGCTGGCGGGACGTTGCTTGAGTCTCCAAATGGTTGCTGGCGCTGCAAATTCCAGAAGAACGGTATCACAGTGACCGTGACTATTCGGATTGGTACGGAGTTATGGAATTACATTGGCGGGACAGAATCTATGTTCACAGAGCTATCAACATCTATCATTCGCGCTTGCATTATCCCGAGTGAAGTCGAACCGGAAAATTATGTATTTCAGATCAGTGATTTGCCCGCCATCGTGTCTATGCAATCCGTTCCAGAAAACTTCAACGTCGCGTTGCTTCAGCGAAGCCAGTTAGAATGGTTCTTCTTTTTTGCGCGGCATTTTTGTGATCAGATGACCGAAGCTTAGGCTCTGAATTCTATCCGAACGCTGATGAGATCAAACGTTGAATCGTTTGATTTCATTCTTGATGCATTATGCCAAAGTGGGTATAATTATAGAAGGCGGCAAGCGCCCAGGTCATTGCGCTGGAGTTGAGCTTTGAGCAAAGATGAAAAGAGCATGAATGTATACGAGCAATTGGGCTTTCCCGATGCGGAAGAGATGCTGGTCAAGGCGCAACTGGTCTCACAGATAGCCGAGATTCTGCGCAAGCGCGGATGGAGCCAGCAGCAGGCGGCGAAGGTATTAGGCCTGACTCAGCCCAAGCTCTCCAAGATGCTGCGCGGACAGTTTCGCGGCATCAGCGAAATGAAGATGATGGACTGCCTCGTCCGGCTCGGACGCGCTGTCAAGATCGTCGTAGGGCCTGCGCGCAAAACCGCCGCCGACCGCATCGAAGTGGTAGCCGCGTAGAGGCAAGACGATGAAGAAAGATAATCCAGAGCCGCTGACCCCAGTGTTGCAGGCCGAGCTTGATGCTTTGGCTGCGATGCCCGACAGCGAGATCGACACCACCGAGATGCCGCCCATCACCGATTGGAGCCATGCGGTGCGAGGGCCGTTCTATCGTCCCATCAAGCGCCCTCTCTCGCTGCGCGTGGATACGGCCAATCCTTGCAGATAATTTCCCTCCTTTGGCGCACAATCAAAGCACGAACAATGACCAGAGCCTCAGGGCTTTCCTGATCCCTGACCCCTGATCCCTGACCCCTGTTTTAGGCCCCCCCTCCCCCCCCTATACCCCCCTGGGGTATAAATTCCCTTAAAAATCTTGCAGATTATTTATAACCCGTTTGGAATCAATGCCTGTGGAAAGTTTTCAACCCCATAATATCCCGCATCGTGAGATTTGGCCTCTGAAAATCACTGGAAAACTCCGGTTTTTCCCCGAATGAGGAGTCATTTTGATCTGAAAAGGCCGCTTTTCGTTGGCCGGTTGCTCCAGCTCTGTCATCCATCGGACTCAACGTCTATCATGATTGCCATGCAATCCATCTCCGCATCGGAGGTTCTGCCGCAATGAAAGATCTACCGCTCGCAAAGGTCTACCAGTTGCTCGAACCTGGTCCGGTCGTCCTGCTGACGACTGCTCGCAAAGGCCGCGCTGACGTGATGGTGATGTCGTGGCACATGATGGTGGAGTTCGAACCGCCGCTGATCGCCTGTGTCGTCAGCAACGCCAATTACAGCTTTGCCGCCTTGCGGGCGACCAAGGAATGCGTGATCGCCATTCCGGCGCTGAAACTGGCGTCCAAAGTCGTGGGAATCGGCAACTGCTCGGGCAAGGATGTAGACAAATTCAAGAGATTCGGCCTGACGCCATTGCCGGCCAAACGAGTGACGCCGCCATTGGTGGCCGAGTGCTTCGCTAATCTCGAATGCAGGGTCGTCGATACTCTTCTGGTGAACAAATTCAATCTTTTCGTTCTGGAGGTTCTCAAAGCCTGGCACGATCCGGCGCAGAAGAATCCGAAGACCATTCATCATCACGGATACGGCAGCTTTGCCGTGGATGGGAAAATGATCCGGCTGAAGTCGGGCAAGCCGTGAGATTGTGAACGTCCTTCTACCGGGTGTTCCGCGTCCGGCGCGAATTCAACCCTACTTGTCCAAAAACAAAGGGCTTATCTTCGAGGGCTGGGTAAGATTCCTTGAACAGGCAAACCCAACACGCACATTGGTATACTGGTAGTGTGACTACAACTTTGCCTGATTTCATCTCGAATGTTAACCGCTCCGAGACTTCCCCTAGTCAGAAGAGGGTGTTGTTGCTCAAGCCACGGGGCTTCTGCGCCGGCGTCGTGCGCGCCATCGACGTTGTCAAAATCGCGTTGGAAACCTTTGGCGCACCCATCTACGTGCGCCGCGAAATTGTGCATAACCGCTATGTCGTGAATGAGTTGGCCGAAAAAGGCGCAATTTTTGTTCATGAAATCGACGATGTGCCTGATGGTCAGCGCGTGATCTACTCAGCCCACGGCGTCTCGCCGGCGGTGCGGCAGATCAGCAAACAGCGCCATTTGAGAGTGATTGACGCCACCTGTCCGCTGGTGACCAAGGTGCACATCGAGGCGGTCAAGTTTGCCAAGCAGGGCTATTCGCTGGTGCTGATCGGCCACCGCGACCACGACGAGATCGAAGGCACGCTGGGCGAGGCGCCAGAGGCGACCCAGGTAGTCTCCAACGTGGCCGAGGCAGCCGCGCTCGTAGTGCCCGACCCAAATCGCGTGGCCTACCTGACCCAGACCACGCTTTCGCTGGACGAGGCGCGGGACATCATCCACGCCCTCAAGGAAAAGTTTCCTAACATTGTGGGCCCCCACTCCCAGGACATCTGCTACGCCACTGAAAACAGGCAAGTTGCTGTCCGCAATGTGGCGCACAATGCCGGCTTGGTTCTGGTCGTGGGCTCAACCAACAGCTCCAACTCCAACCGCTTGGTCGAGGTCTCGCGCAACTTGGGGACCATCGGCTATCTGATTGACAACTCGCAAGCCATCGATCCAGCCTGGCTTGAGGGCGTGAGTACGGTTGCGGTGACGGCCGGTGCCTCGGCCCCCGAGGTGCTGGTCGAGGACGTGGTGAATTACCTGCGTCAAAACGGCTACAACGACGTCGAAGAGGTTGAGGTGATGCCGGAGAACGTGCGCTTTGGCCTGCCGCCGGAGATTGTGCAGGCCATCGGCAGCGCCGGCGGGGCACAGGCTGTGCCGGTGAGATAGCTTTAAGCTATTAGCTATTTCGAGGAGAAGTCCAGTTTTTTCAGCAGTGACAAGCAAAGCGGCTAGAAGCTAGAAGCTAAGAGCTAAGAGCTAAACGAGGCTTTTCAATCGCATGAGCATTCATCAAGGGAAGACGCAATTTGTGGCGCCCCGGTTTGGGCGGCTGGACGCGGACCTGGCAGATGTCCAGTCGGCCATTGCCCGCGCCCGGGACTTCCTGTTTTCGCGCCAGCATCCCGAAGGTTATTGGAACGGGGAGCTGGAAGCCGACGCGATGCTCGAGGCCGACTACATCTATCTGCATACGCAACTGGAAAGCGGCAATCCGGGGCGGCTCCAGCGCGCGCTCACCGAGATGATGCGCTACCAGAACGAGGACGGCAGTTGGAGCATCTATCCGGGCGGACCGGGCAACATCTCGCTCTCCGTCAAGTGCTACTCCTCGGCCAAGCTGATGGGCGTGGACGCGGATGATCTGCGGCTGGCCAAGTGCCGCGAGTGGGTTCTCGCGCACGGCGGCGTGGTCGCGTGCAATACCTTCACCAAGATGTATCTCTGCGGACTGGGCGAGTACGACTACGACGCAGTGCCCGCCATTCCGCCGGAGATCGTCTTGTTTCCCCGTTGGTTCTACTTCAACATCTACGAGATTTCTTCCTGGTCGCGATCGATTCTTGTGCCACTGGCCATCATGTACGCCAAAAAGCCGTTCAAGAGAATTCCCTCCGAGCAGGGAATCGACGAGTTGTTTGTTGGCGGACGCGCTAACTCGATTCTGCGTCTGCGCAGGGACCGCAGTTCCATCTTTTCCTGGCGCAATTTTTTTATCGTTTTAGACAGGCTGATGCACTGGGCTGAAGCGGTTCATCTGCGCCCTGTGCGCGCCGTCGCGTTGCGCAAGGCTGAAAAATGGCTTCTGGATCGGTTGGAGATGACCGACGGATTGGGCGCTATCTACCCGGCCATGCTGAACGCCATCATCGCACTGCGCTGCCTGGGCTACTCCGNNAGGACGATCCGCAGGTGATTCGGGCGCGCGACGAGTTTGAAAAGCTGGGCATTGAGGAGCCGGCCAGCGCTACAATGCCAGCCCCGACCTTCCGCATGACCCCGTGCATGTCGCCGGTGTGGGATACGGCGCAGGCGGTCTTTGCGCTGGGCGAGGCGGGCGCAGCGCGTAACGACCCGCGTATGCTCAAGGCCGTGGACTGGATGCTCTCCAAAGAAGTTCGCCACAAGGGCGACTGGGCCGTAAAGGTGCGCAACACCGAGCCCGGCGGCTGGTACTTCGAGTTCAACAACGAGTATTATCCCGACACCGACGACACCGCGCAGGTGTTGATGGCGCTGAACAAGGTGGACAATCCGCGCGAGCGTTATCAGCACGAGGTTGTCCAGCGCGCCATCGCGTGGGAGTTTGCCATGCAGTGCAAAAACGGCGGCTGGGGCAGCTTCGACAAAGATAACACCAAGATGATCTTCCAATACATTCCCTTCGCCGATCACAACGCCATGCTCGANNCGCTGGGGCGTGAACTACATCTACGGAACATTTCTGGTGCTGCGCGGGCTGGACGCCATCGGCGTCGATCATCTGGAGCCGCAGATTCAGCAGGGCGCCGAGTGGATTCGCATGGTGCAAAACGCCGACGGCGGATGGGGCGAGAGTTGCGGCACATACGACGATCCGGATACGCGCGGCGTGGGGCCGAGCACTCCGTCGCAGACCGCCTGGGCGCTGCTGGGCCTGTTGGCCGCCGGNNCGCTGGCTGCTCGAGCGGCAGCGGGCGGACGGAAGCTGGGATGAGTCGATGGGTGAGGGCGCGACTCGGCAAAGTATCATCACCGGAACAGGCTTCCCCAGAGTTTTCTATCTGGCCTACACACTCTACCGGCAATACTTCCCGCTGATGGCTCTCACCAATTATCAGCGAACCATGGAACGACAAAACAGCTTTTAGCCGCTAGCCACTAGCTTGTTCGAGTAGCGGATTAGGTATTTGGCTAGCAGCTAAGAATAACGTGCCGATTCGGCGGCTAGAACTTGTAGTGTTGTACGAACTGCCTCCCATAGGGAGGCAAGGAAAATAGCCCAGGACAAGTTCGCGCAAGCGAACGCAGTCCTGGGTAGGCAGCACAGAGAAGATCGCAGCCCCGTAGGGGCGGCGCGAATGGTAAACGGGGCTTCAGCCCCTGAGGTAAACAGCGAATGTCTATTCCCCTCTCCCAGATGTGGACGGTTTCCACTTATGTGCTGAAGAAGAAGCTCACCGGCGTCAAGCGCTATCCCCTGGTGCTGATGCTGGAGCCGCTCTTCCGCTGCTCGCTGGCCTGCGCCGGATGCGGCAAGGTGCAGTATCCGCCGCACATACTCAAGAAGCAACTCACGCCTGAAGAATGTTTTGCGGCAGTTGAAGAGTGCGGCGCGCCCATGGTCTCCATCCCTGGCGGCGAGCCGCTGCTGCATCCCCATATTGTCGAGATCGTCAACGGCCTGATCGCGCGCAAGAAGTACATCTATCTCTGCACCAACGCGCTGGAACTCAAGAAGAAGCTGCCGGAGTTTACGCCGTCCAAGTACCTCACCTTCTCGGTTCACCTCGACGGCCAGCGCGAGCATCATGATTATTCTGTCTGCCGCGAGGGCGGCTATGACATCGCCGTTGAAGGCATTCAAGAGGCTGTCCGGCGCGGCTTCCGCGTCACCACCAACGCCACCTTCTTCGACGGCGCAGACCCCAACAGTGTTCGCGCCTTCTTCGATGAGGTGATGGGCATGGGCGTCGAGGGCGTCGTGCTATCTCCCGGCTATAGCTACGACAAAGCGCCGGACCAGAATCGCTTCATGGGTCGCGCCCGCGTGCGCCGGCTCTTCCGTGCCATTCTTTCCAACCGCAAGCCCACATGGAAGTTCAACATGTCGCCCCTCTTTCTTGAATTTCTGATGGGCGACCGCAACTATGAATGCACGCCGTGGGGAATGCCAGCCTATAACATCTTCGGCTGGCAGAAGCCTTGTTACTTGCTGCAGGAAGGTTACGCGGAGAGTTACAAGGAGTTACTGGCAACCACTAACTGGGATAACTACGGAGTAGCCAGCGGCAATCCGAAATGCGCTAACTGCATGGTAAGTTGCGGCTACGAAACCACGGCGGTGATCGACGGCTTCGGTTCCGTGAAGGGATTTATCGGAATGGTGCGCGGAACCTTCAGCAGCTATCGCGATCCGCACGCCCTGAAGCTACTGAATGATTTTGCTTCGCAACAGCCCTCGCCGCACACAAATCTCGTGCAAATCGAGCAGCCTGAGCGCGTACATGAGGAGATCAACGCATGACCGCTGAAGTGCAGAAATACACGCTTGCGCAGGTTGAGGAACTGGAACTGGCTCCCGGCGCGGAGCACGAGAATCTGGAAGGCTGGGTTCCGGCGCTGGCCACAGACGATGACCTACGCCAGGCTCTCGATAAAGCGCTCGACTATCGCGGCGACGTGACGCTCACGCTCAAGTCCGGCGAGCGCATTGAGGCATTCATCTTCAATTGCCATACCGGCGCTACGCTGGCCGAATCCTGGGTGCAATACTTCACTCCCTCCGCTCCGGAAAAGCGCAAAGTAAGCTACGCCGAGATCGCCCGCATCGAGTTCAGCGGCAAGGATCGCGCCGCCGGAAAGCATTGGGTAGATTGGGTGAAGGCTTACAACACGAAGAAGGCCGCCGGCGAGACGAACATCGCGCTCGCGCCGGATGCGCTGGAATAGCGGAGCAGCGGTCAGAGATCAGTTTTCATATGCGATAGGTGACAGGATGAACAATAATCGCCAACTGAACGATCTTGCCGGAGTAGGTCCGGCCACTATCTCCGACCTGCGGATTCTGGGGATTCATTCCGTCGCCGAGTTATCCCATCAAGACGGCAAAGAGTTATATGACATGCTATGCCAGCGAACCGGGAAGCAGCATGACATTTGCTGCCTCGATGTCTTCCATTGCGCCATCGCCCAGGCCCGCGATCCCCGCCTTCCCATCGAGCAGAGGAATTGGTGGTACTGGAGCCGGTTGCGCAAACGTCAGCCCTCCGTCGTAAACTGATCCCTGACCATGAAAGTATTTCTCACTGGAGCAACTGGATT
>PMGP01000034.1 GCA_003156235.1 Acidobacteriaceae bacterium | reverse complement strand
GCATTCTGCGGGCAAGGTCAGACAGTCAAAATGGCTAATGCAAAAACAACGATTTGGCGTCCTCTCTTATCGGCCGTTAGCTGTGGCAGAAACGGAAGCAAAATCCAGTAGGCAAACAATGAATTACCGAAGCCATTATCCGAACCTAGCGGGAAAAGCGCTGCGAAAACTAACCCTGTAGCAACCACGCATAGTATGGGATTGCTCCGAGAGAAGAAAGCCTTGTCGACGTCAAGGCTGGCTAGGCCGAGAATGATCAACGGCATGGTGTAATAAAGTGTCACATAACGGCCCGCGGCCACGGTCAGCAACGCCAGGATAACTACAGAAAGTATGCGATAAACGAGGATCTTACGAAGGAGCAGGTGGCGCAGCAGGCCAAGGACTAGCGTAGTACCAACTGCCAGAACTACGGCTCGTCCGAATGAATGAATCCAAATGCGAAAGATATATGAAGCCGGATGCGTGGTTTCGTCCGCCTTACCGACGGATCCCCACAAGAAGTTCCACAAACCGCCGGTCAATGCCACCAGATTACCCGCATCGGCAGCGAAGATTACAACAAGCACGATACCGACAACGAGACCGAGCAGCAATCCGATCATGCGCTTCCATCGATTGTCTTCGAGATTGGCGATGAGAAGGCAGAGGCTAGCTGGAATCAGGGATAGAATGCTGTTAAGCCTGGATGCGGCGGCAAGCGTAATAAAAACGCCGCCAAGCACTACAAGCGCCACCGTCCATGTGCTTTTCTTATTGAAGCAACTTAGCAGAACCGCACACACTCCGATGCAGGAAAAGGCCGCAGCGATTGTGTTGTAATTGATGATGTAGATTGAACCGCAAGAGTAAGAAAGCACACTCGCGCACAGGATGCCGAGGCTGGAACCGATGAGGGGAGCCTTGAACCGCAAGGACAAAGTGGCAACGGACAAACTTGCAACGAGGTAGGGAAGGAAACCGGCCAATCGCAACATGAGCCAGCCATTTTCGCCGCTGTGAGCTGTTAAGCAAGCCCCGATTGCCCAGGTTAAATACCACGGGGATGCGGTTGTGATCATGTCAGGCCTGCTAAAGAAATCCCGGCTCAATACTGCATACCAACCGGTATCAGCCACTTCAAAGCCATAACGCCAGAAGAGCAGAGGCCAGCACGAAGCCAGTATTATTGTCATGCTCCAAGCTATCCATCGCAAAGGTAACCACCTAGAATGGACTATCGTTCCACCAACATACTTTGAATCCATTTAGACCTTCCCTACGATGTGAGCAATGCAAGCATATCGGTGCTACTGCCTCCCGTCCGTGCTGCGATCAGAAATAAAGAAAAGCGTACTGATAGCTGGTGGGCGGTTAGATCACTGCCATTATGCTCTGATGCTTAATGAGAAATCATAACGCCTGAGAATACTGGCTGTTTCCCGTATGTGTGTTGTTGGTCGGGAGATTCACTGTTCTCCCTTTGTGTGACGAGCGACAATAGGAAAGTCCTACCGCAGACAACCAAATTCCCGATCGGAAAGAGTAGTTGACGCCAGACACCCAGGTTAAGGTTGACGGAATGAAAGGTGCTTATGGCCGAAGAAACTGCTAACCACAGTGAATATGGCGACCAAGGCTCCGGCGATATAGGGAGCCTGAGTCTGATACCGGAAGTTGTGCCGAATGAGTCCAACCAAAGGAGCCATTGCGATGGCGGAGAAGATAATAGTTCCACTATAGACGATCAAGCTCCTCAACCACTCCCGGAGATAAGAGCCCTTTGTTTGAAAGACAAACCACTTATAACCAAGAAAGGCTACGGTGATAGCAATCAAGTTGGATGCAAGACTGGCAGCTATGTAGGAGTAAGCGGGCAGGAGATGCGACAGCCAGCGGTTGATCAGAAAAAAACAGGTATAGCCAAACAGCGTATTCCATCCACCGACAAGGATGTAGCGAAACAACTGCGCCGATGGGATGTACTTGACGATGCCGTTTCTGATAAATGCTGCAGAAGAAAAAGGATTACTCATCCCTGGAGTTTCTCCTTGAAGTTGATGCGCTCTTTTTCGATGACCAACGGACGATTCTGCACGATTGTGTGAATCGAACCGACATATTCGCCAATGACTCCGAGGGCGATCAGTTGCACAGACCCGAAGAAGAATAATCCTACGACCAGCGGGGCCAAGCCAATATTAAAGCTATTCCAAAAGATAAGCTTTGCGAGAAAATAGCCAAAACCAATTAGAACACTCAGAAGAGCAAAGATAAAACCGAAAAAGATAACGAGCCGAAGGGGCACTTTAGATAAGTTGGTGATGCCCAACATTGCAAGGTCATAGAGAGTGTAGAAATTGTTTTTGGTGATGCCGCGCTCGCGCCTCTTCTGGTTGTAATAAAGGACTTTGTACGGAAGTCCAATCTCGGCGATCATACCGCGAAAGTAAGGATAAGGATCGTGAAAGCTGGCCCGCAAAATATCAATCACCTTTCGGTCATAAAGGCCGAAACCTGTGAAATGCTCAAAGACGGAAACAGATGTAAGCCTGGCCACCATGCGGTAGTAATAACTTCGGACCATATACATAAGCCCGTTCTCTTCACTGGTATTCTTGATGCCGACAACGACCGGCGTTCCCTGTTCCCACTCGTTGATCATCTCGCCAATTAATTCCGGCGGATCCTGAAGATCGGAAAGCAACATAGCTACCGCATCTCCTTCGGCACACAGGATGGCGTGTTGGGGGGAGCGGATATGGCCGAAATTCCGCGCGTTCACAATGATCTTTACATTCTCATCTTTTGCAGCCAGTTCGCGCAGGATTCCCACTGTGTTGTCCGTGGAAGCGTTGTCTATGAAAATATGCTCATAGCGGTACTGTGGAAAGCGAGAAAGCGTCTTTCTGGTGCGCTGATAAAGTTGTTCGACGTTCTCCTGCTCGTTATAGCATGGACTAATGATGCTGATTAGCTTCAATAGGTCGCTCTCCTCGTATCCATTCCGCGTTTACCATCTTGCGGCACGGGCGCATCGATTTTCATAAGCCGGTTTCAACTTCGAAGTTCAAAGAACTTCGAGTAGTATTT
>PMGP01000277.1:2934-13164 GCA_003156235.1 Acidobacteriaceae bacterium | reverse complement strand
TCAGGGGCTAAAGCCCGCGATTCTTCGGCTATGTCAGCGGCACGGCTAAAGCCGTGCCCTTTCAAAATCAGGTTATGAAAATACCTCTACACAATAGGATGACTCAGTAATGGAAAAGAAGTGGGTTACAGTGATGGGCAGCTTTGTTGCGGATTTGGCATTCCGCACGGGCCGCATTCCCGCCTGGGGCGAGACGCTGATGGGCCGGTCATTCAAACTTGGCCCAGGCGGCAAGGGCTCTAACCAAGCGGTGGCCGCGGCGCGCGCCGGCGGCCGGGTGAGCTTCATCTCCAAGCTGGGGCAGGACGCCTTCGGCGACATGGCGCGCAATCTCTATAAGATAGAGGGCATCGACACCAGGTTTCTCTTCACGACGACGAGCGCCACCGGCGCGGCCGCGATCATCATCGATGCCGAGAAGGGCGAGAACGCAATTATCGTTGTGCCCGGCGCCTGCTTTGAATTGACCGCCGCCGAGATCGATCAGGCTCGCGCGCTCATTGCCGGCTCCAGCGTCTTCGTCGCGCAGCTTGAGCTTTCGCTCGCCGTTGTTGAGCACGGACTTCGGCTGGCCCACGCGCTCGGCGTACCCACCATTCTTAATCCCGCGCCGGCCGCGCCTCTGACCGAGAGCATCTATCAATACATCGACTACATTACTCCCAATGAGACGGAGGCCGCCGCGCTTACCGGCATGCCGGTGGCCAACGTGGCTGACGCCGAGAAAGCCGCCGATGCATTCATCGCCCGCGGCGTGCAGAACGTCCTCATCACGCTTGGCGCGCAGGGCGTCTTCGTCAAGAATGCCCGCGTCAATGCGCATGTTCCCGCCGTCAACGCCGGCAGAGTCGTGGAAACCACCGGAGCGGGCGACGCCTTCAATGGCGGCTTCGCCGTCGCCCTGTCGGAGGGCATGGACCTGGTGGAGGCCGCTCACTTTGGCTGCGTGACCGCCGGCATCTCCATCACACGCCCCGGCACCGCGCCCTCCATGCCCGCCCGCGCGGAGATTGACGCGCTGCCGTTGTGATTCGCCATGATCCCAGGTGCCCGGAAGCGAGGCACCTAGGGCACCCGCATTTATTCTTCACGCTGGGGACCTGCGCCATACGCCGAATCCCGAAGGGAAAATGTATTGCGCAGCCAGACAGTGGGATGCTCGGTCCTGGGAAAAATGATTCTCTAAGTTATTGATTAATTGGTGGACCTGTTCGGGATCGAACCGACGACCTCTTCCATGCCATGGAAGCTCCAAGATGGCATGATATTGATTGCACAGGACTTCCGAGTCGGATGAGTCAGAACAACCGGCCTAATGGACGCTAAATGCTACCAATTTTCTACCAGACTTCAAATTGAGCGGGCTCGGCCTGACCCGTGGTGGATCAGCCCGATTCTCTTGCATTGGCTCCCTCGTTTGCGCCTGTTGCAGCAGAGCGGCATCTCCATCATTACAGCATCCTGGCAGAGTTTTGTGAGTTGGTTCAGCAGAGGGCTGCCAATTCCTGGATCCTCTGCCACACGGGGATTCACGAATCACCGCTCAAGGCAGGCGAATGTTCCCGGCGACTGAGGTTTCAGGCGCGACCGCCGAGACTTGCCATATCTTCGCCTCTTCCTCCCGCCGCAGCCGTCCGGTTCAAAACCGCACTACCAGTCCGGCGCCGATGCGGAGGTTGTTCTGGTGGTTGTTGACGCCGTTGTCGAAGGTGGTGACGAGGTAGTCGGCTTCGATCAATCGCACAGAGAAGCGCGGGCTGGCGCGCAGGTCGAGGCCTCCGCCAAGGTTCGCTGCAAAGGCCGCGCCCGCGTTGGTTGCCCCTGGATTCGACCCCTGGACGAGCGTTCCTGTTGAGTGCGCCAGGCCGATGAGCGCCTGGCCGAAGGGCTGCAAGGGCGAGCGGCCCAGTCGGGGCAGATAGCGTGCTCCCGCCGTGAAGGCGCTGAGCGTGAGGCTGTCGCTGGTGCTTGCGGCGGCGCCCGCGTGGGCGATGGTCACTTCGCCAGCCACGGCAAGGCTCCCAGGCTTGACCGGCCAGGCGAAGGTGGCGCTGCCGCCATTGAGGCTAAAGCAGCCGCAGCCGCCCGGAGGCGCGTTGCTGCGCACGTAACTATAACTCAAGGCCAGCTCGGAGTGAAAAGGCTTGTCGGTGGCTGGCGCGGACGGAGCGGGAGCTTGGCTGGGGGCCTGGTCAGGCGACTGGGCATGGGCCGAAGCAGTGGAGACCGCAGCCAAGGTCAACAGTAGGGCGAATGTAGTTTTGATCCTGAGTTGCATTGTGGTCTCCTCTTACTCGACCGTGAGCTGCACGGTGGTGGTTTGATTATTTGCGCCGCTGGTTCCTGTAACTGTGACGGTGTAGCTCTTGGGGCTGCTACCCATGGCAAAGCCGCCTCCGCATCCGGAGAGAGCCGCGACCGCGCCGAGCGAGGCGAAGAGCAGCATCCCGAGAGTTATCCAGCGGCGGCGGCGTTTGCTGGGCACAATGAAGAGCCCAATCAGCGCCAGAGCCGGCGCTGCCAGCGGCCATGGGGAAGCAGGCGGCCGCGCCGTTCCGGTTGCTGCGGCGGTCTGAATCGTCAGCGTAGAGGTTGCCGATGAACTGCCTGGAGTAAGTGTGGCTGGCAAGAAACTTGCCTTTGCACCGGGGGGGAGTCCGCTAGCCGTGAGCGTGATCGTATTCGAGAATGAACCGTTCACAGGAGTTACGGAGATAGTGTAAGTCGCAGCGCCGCCGGGTTGAACGGTTTGCGCGCCGGTGGACGAAGCAATTGTGAAGCTGGGAGCTAGAGCGGCGTTGACGGCGAAGCTCTGCGGAACCATCGTGGCTGCCGCATAGGTGCTGTTACCTGACCTGGTTCGCGTCGATGGTGCAGGTGCCGGTGGTGACAAACGTAGCCGTTGAGTACCGGCAGACCGTGCAGACGCCTGTCGTGGTTGAAGTGAACGTGACCGCGAGGCCGGAGGTAGCCGTTGCCGAGAGCATCAGCGGCGTTCCCACCGTCTGGGCGCCGGGGTTGGCGAAGGTGATGGTCTGCGCAGTGAGCGGAGCGGCATTGACGGTGAAGCTCTGCGGGACCATCGCGGCGGCCGCATAGGTGCTGTTGCCGGCCTGATTCGCGTCGATGGTGCAGGTACCGGTGGCGACAAACGTAGCCGTTGTGCCGGAGACTGTGCAGACGCCGGTCGTGGTTGAGGTGAACGTGACCGCGAGGCCGGAAGTGGCTGTCGCCGAGAGCGTCAGCGGCGTTCCCACCGTCTGAGCGCCGGGATTGGCGAAAGTGATCGTTTGTGTCGTTAGAGGGGTGGTCACGGCAACCGTGTTCGATCCCGTGGCGCTGTTGTAAGTCGAGGAGCTTGCCGAGTCGGGCGTGTAACTAGCCGCCAGAGTATCGGTGCCCGCCGCCAGCGCTCCGGCGGGGATGTTGATGGTTGCGCTTCCGCCGCTCAAAGTCGCCGTCGATGTGTAGCTGCCGCTGGTCAGAGTTACCGAGCCAGTGGGCGTGGGGTTGTCGCCGCCGCTGACGGCAACCGTGACCGTCAGCGCCTGCGTGGTTGTAATGCTCGATGGGGACGGCGTCACCGTTACTGTCGGCGTGATCAACGCGGCTGCCACGTTGAAGGTCACAGCGTTTGAGGTTCCTCCGCCGGGGGATGGGTTGGTCACCGTGATCGCTGGCGTTCCTGCGCTGGCAATGTCCGCGGCCAGGATGGCGGCAGTAAGTTGGGTGGCGCTGACGTACGTGGTAGCCCGCGCGCTGCCGTTGAAGTTTACCACCGAGCCGTTGATGAAGCCTGTGCCATTGACGGTCAGCGTGAATGCGCCCGATCCCGCCGTTGTGCCCGTTGGCAGTAACGTGGTGATGGCGGGGACGGGATTGGAAACTGCCGTACCATCCTGGTTGACGGTGAACGTCTCGCAGCCAGCGATGATGGTGAGGGTGCGCGGTGCGCCGGTATTCTGGCCTACGACATAGAAGACCGTGCCCGTGCCCGTGCCTGAGGCGCTGTTGACGACGGAAAGAGTGGTGGAATCGCTGGAGTTGGCGGTCCACTGGCAGTTTTGGTAGGAGGCAGTAACAGTGAAGTTATTCGAGGTTCCATCGGCGGGAACATTGATCGAGGCTGGACCGAGGCTAAAGACGCAGGAGAAGGCGGAGGCCTGATTCACTGTGTAGGTTGCATAACCAGTCTGGTTGCCGATGGCGATCGTGGATGTTTGCGGGCCCTCGGTGTTGGCCGGCGCCGAGTATTTCACCGTGCCGTTTCCAGTGCCCGATGCGCCGGAGGTGATGGAGACCAGGGAGGAGTTACTGGGAGTTGCGGTCCAGGCGCAGCTTGGCGCCGATGCCGTAACTGCGATGGAACCCGTGCCTCCCGTGGCAGTCTGAGTTGCGGAGTTCGTGCTGAGAGTGAAGTAGCAACTGGGCGCGGCCTGAGTAACCGTGAAGGTCTGGCCGCCGACGGCAATAGTTCCAGTTTGAAGCGCGCCGGTGTTGGGGGCGACGGTGTAACTTACGGTGCCGTTATCACTCAGCAGCGTGGAAGACGAGGCAATGGTGATCCAGGGGGCGTAGGAAGTGACATAGTAGCCAAAGCAAGCTGAAGTTGACGCGATGGTTCCGGTGCCGCCGGCGGCCGGGAAGGTGGCGGAGGTGGGATTCAGCGCATAGGAGCATGTGGCGCCGGGGCCCTGCTGGAAGGAGAAGGTCTGGCCGGCTACTGTGACGCTGCCGCTACGCGAGTTCGCGGGATCGGTATTGGGAGCCACGATGACGTCAACGGTTTGGCTGCCGGTAGCGGAGGCGTTGTCCGCAATGACGGCCCAGGGGACGGAGGACGTAGCAGTCCAGGCACAGGTAGCAACGTTGGGGGCTACCTCGACCGGATCGCTCAGAAGGTCTGTTCCTCCGCTATCGATGGTGCCGGAAAGATCGAGGTTCACGATATTGTACGTGCAGGAGGCGGCGACCGTGAGATTGGCCGAGGTGGTATTGCTCCCGCCCCCATATATCGGGCTGGGATTGGTTACGACCACCGTGGGGATTCCGGCGCTAGTCAGCATGGAGGCGGGAATGTCGACCTGGAGCGCGGCGCAGTAGGTAAGAGTGAAGTAGTTGCAGAACTGATTGTCGAGGAATCCGACCACGTTGACGGCGGTTCCATTGAAGGTGACCGAAGAGTTGGGCAGGAAGCCAGTTCCGTAGACGTTCAGGATCAAATCGCTGGAGGGACTGACGAGGACGGTGGCCGGATCGAGGTGGTCCATGAGGGGGGCGGGATAGTCGACTACGGTCGGGCCCACGGTGGAGGTGTTGTTGGCGGGATTGGGATCGGGGGTCACGATGGAATTCACGGTTGCGGTATTGGAGACGCTGCCTCCGGCGGTTGCCTGGACCGGTATGGTCACGGTGGCTACTTCGCCCGGCGTCATGGTTCCCATGTTGCATGTGACAGTGTTGCTGGCGACCGTACACGTGCCCAGGTTGGTGGTGACCGGGGATTGGCAACTGCCCAGGTTGCAATAGGAGCTGCTGATCTCCAGTCCGGCGGGCAAGGCATCGGTGAAGACGACGTTTTGCGCCGTGGCGGGGCCGTTGTTGGTCACGGTTCCGGTGTAGGTCTGGGTGCCGAAATCGGGACCGACCTCAAGCCCGGAGGCGCTGCCCGTCAGCACAACGCTCATGTCTGCATCGGCGGTGTTCACGGGATTGTTGACGGTAGCGTTGCAGGTGGCATCGGTGGTCACGGTGGTGGAACCGAGATAGGTCTGGCCTTGTCCGTAACCCGACGTATCGGCGGAGGGGCTGGAGAAGAACTCGATGGTGTATTTGGTGCTCTTCGTGCTATTGAAAGTTCCCAACAGACTGAGGACGTTTCCGGCCTCGGATGCAGGGACGGCATTGGAGAACTGAGAGGTATTGTTGTTGGGGTCGGTAGCGGTTGCCGAGATGTAGGCCGAGCCCGAACCGGCGGTAAGTACTGGGGCGTTTTGCATATCGTTTGCGCCGGTGTTGGTTGATTGGCAGTTTGTGTTCAGATTGGGTCCAGCTCCATCCAGGTTGATGCCCAGCGCGCTGTTGCCGAAGATCGAGTTCTGGCTGATGCGGTTTTGGTTTCCCGAATTGATGCGCACGCCTGCGCCGCCATTGGACAGAATCGTGTTGGCGATGGTTTGGTTGCCGGTGCCCGGCTCCCCGGCTACCGTTCCGGGATCGATGAGGACGCCATTCTCTTTGTTGTAGGCAATGAGGTTTCCCGCGCCGGGTTCGGCGCCGCCGACGATGTTATTGGTCGCGCCGGACTGCAGATAGACGCCGTTGCCCTGGTTGGGAATGGGCTGCTTGCCGGTATAGTCGGTGCCTATGAAGTTACCTTGAATGGTGTTGCCCGCCATAAGTCCATACCCTGCGGGAATCTGGCTGGTTCCGGAGATATTGATGCCATCGGAAGCGCCGCCGGAGATCACGTTGCCGGCGCCCGGCACCGATCCGCCGATGTTGTTCAGCCCCGCGGGAATGGCACTCGATGTGGTAGCTCCGCTGATATAGCCTTGGAGGACATTACCCAGAGGCTTGGTTCCGGTAATATCCGTGCCAATGTAGTTGCCCTGGATGTTGTTGTAAAGAGAGTTGTCGTAGACGTAGACGCCGTAGGTGTTGCCGCTGATGATATTGCGGGCCGCGGGCGTGGTGCCGCCGACGGTAATATATTGCGGGTTGTGCAAGATGGAAACGCCCGTGGTCTCGAAGAGCTGAGTTTTGGTTCCGGTGCCGTCGGTTCCGATCAGGTTGCCCTGCACCAGCGAATTGGAGGCCAGGCCGCCGTTCAGCAGATCGTTGACATCCACGTTGGTTCCGTTGCCCGCGATGAGGTTGCCGGCTCCGGGCAGGGTTCCGCCAAAGGTGATGGTGGCGCCGTTGGTGCCAAGACCGTCGCCGGAATTCGGCAACAAGGAAGCGCCGGTAATGTCGGTTCCAACAAAGTTTCCTTCGATCCGGGTTTGATCCGCGATTCCCAGAACCAGGATGCCGGCTTCTGCGTTGCCCGATGCCAGATTGCGCGCCTGGGGGGTGGTGCCACCCACAATATTGCCGGGGGCGGTGCCGAAGAGCGGGCCGCCATCGACAAAGACGCCGATGTGATTCCAAATCGACGTCTTGCCGGTGGTGTCGGTTCCCAGGAAGTTCCCTTCGATGAAGTCCCCGACTCCGTCTGCTTCAACGCCGCACGCGCCAAAGCTATTGCCGCTGTTCTGCCCGTAGTTGGTCCAACCGGTAAAGTCGAGGCCGCGGATGGTGGTTCCGTCGTCGTCGAAGGGGATCAGGCCGTCGTTTCCGGGCGTGGTGGAGAGGCTCCCGTCGATCCGGATGAGGATGACCGCGTTGTCGCTGGTGGTGAGGGTGTTGGGGCTGGCGCCGGGCTGGGTGTATCCGTCAATGGTCACGGTGTGATTGATGGCGGGGAGCGCGAAGATGTTTTGGCTGGCGGGCGTGCCCGACGAAAGCGGCTTGATGACAAATGTATTCGTGGCCGCATTGTAGCCGGGGTCGGTGGTGGGGATATTGAACTGGATGAGAGCGGGGCCGGTGACGGAGTTGATCTGGGTCATGGCATCGCGCAACGAACCGGGCGGAATGGTGGTGCTGCCGACCGAGGTAATGTCCAGCGTGTTGGTCACGGTGAAGATATTAGATGCTGGAATCGTCTGCGCCATTGTAGTGGGCGAGGTTTGCCCTGTCTGCAAGGTCACTAGACCGCTCAATCCAATCCGGCTCAAACGCATGGGCAAGACGGCGGCAGGCGCGCTCGTGGCATCCAGCGAATCGAGCAGCCGCATGGAGGCCGGTGTGACGGTCGCCGCATCCGGATTCGCCAGCAATGCATGCATCTTGCTCGCTGTCGAGGGTTCGCCGGCGTAATGGGTAGAAAGAACATGAATCTTGCTGTTGGCGCTGTCTGGCGCGAGGATGTCGTCGTGCCCGGAGCCGGTGAGGTGGGCGGCAACCAGACGCGGGCTGGCATGGGCAAATCCTGAAGGGAGCGCAACCACGCTGCGCTCGGTCCACTCCGGGGAGTTCGCGTCTGCTTGCGACGCCTGCCTGACAGCGGCCTTCCGGGCCAGCAGCCCGGATGTGTTTCTGCTGCCGACGATTACCGGCTTGCTATCGGACCCCGGCTTGGCCAGTTGAAAAGAGGGCTTGAAGTTGGGGTCGAGCAGAGATTGGGCTCCGGGAGCGGCAAGCGACACTGCGTGTTCGAGTACGTGAACGCTGCCGTCGTCGCCGAGTGCGGCAACAGTGGGGCCGGTGCCGGTAAAGTCGCCGGTCACCAAAGCCTTGACGGCAAAGGGCAAGCTCTGCACGGTGATCTTAGCCGGCGCCATCGCAGCGCGTTGCGTTGCATTCAGCGTGAGTCCCCGGTCGCGCGCATGGATCAGGACAAGTTGATTTCCCGCTCCAACCGCCAGATCGTTCATCGTGCCGCCGTCGAATCTTCCCAAGGCCAGCGATGTGGCAGGGGCGGGGAGGGTAAACACTTCAGGCTGGTCCTTCAAGGCTCCCATGGGGGACTCGAAGACCAATGCCCGTGGTCCACTGGCGGAGTTGACGGCCACAATCAAGTCGGTCAGGCCGTCGGCGCGGTTGATCTCGCCCGCAATCATGGCCGTGACGCTGCCGGTCAGCGGAATGCGCTGCGGCGCGGCAAATCCGCCATGACCGTCGCCTTTCAGAAAATAGAGCGCGTTGCTGCCGAGTTGCGCCGTGACCACATCCCAGTGGCCGTCGGCGTCAAAATCGCCTGTGGCAATGAAGTCCGGAGCTTCAGGCAAGGTAAAAGTGCGCGGATTCGGCAGGAATGCGGGCGGGGGTCCGTTGATGACGGCAGCGCCATAGGGCCACAGCGCGTTCACGTTGCCGCGATGCACGGTGATCGTGCCTCCCTTGCCGGCCGCGAAGCCGCTCACCAGGTCGGGTGTGCCGTCTTCGTCAAAATCGCCGGAGGCCAGAGCCAGGGGCTGAGCCTGACGCACTCCCGCGATGCCGCCGCCGAGTGCATGGCCATCGCAAAGATTCAAGAAAGGTGCGCCACGCTGCGCCGCGTGGACGGTTGTCATGCCTGACGAATTCCCGCCTTCGCAAGAATTGGGCACAGCCCGGTTCACTGCTCCGCCGGACTGGGCTGCGGCAACCTGCGACAAACCGCACAGACCAAGGGCAAGCATCAACAATGATATTCCCAAGCGTGGCTTCATCTTATTACTCCTCGTTTCGAATCTTACGATTGTATACTGCCTTTGCACCAGTCAACTCACAAAATCCTGTAAAATTCTTTCTTTAGGGTAGCCGGTTCTTGTTCTTGTTGGTTGAAGGAGCCAGCTTACGGAGGCCGCAGCCCGGAGCATGCCGACAGCCCTGCCTGTAGCAGAACTGACCCTTTATGGTGCGATGATTGCGAACAGAATTCAGGACGGAATCGAAAGCGTTGCCAGGCATTTCTTCTTCCCCTTCCTGGCGGACTTCCTTTTGAGCCTTCACCCAGAATGCGTAAATCGAAAGGAAAATGCGTCAACTTTTTTTGCGAATGCGAATTGCCTGCTAAGCGGGTCTATTCAGAGACTGGGAGGTCCATCGGGAAGTGAGAGACTTGGCGCGGGACAGGTTCACTAACGCCGCGCTCACGGAGGCGATATTGCAAGCAGCCGGGGGAGAGATCACCTTACTTTTGGCGAAGTGGCGTGACGGCGAGCCTTCGGCTTTCGAGGAGCTAATGCCACTGGTCTATCCCACCCTGCGTCAAGTAGCGTCCGCTTATATTCGCCGCGAGCGCAATCCCGGCGCACTACAGGCGACGGCCCATACAGGCTTTACCGCCGGCCTTTGAACCAGAAAAAGGCCGTCTCGGACGACCGGCGGCATTTCTACACCTATGAGCGCCGGAGCAAACGGAGCCGACACGAGGAAATAGCTCCCTCAGACGCGCACCACGGTCTCTGGGCAGATTTCTTTTCTCCCTGCATCGCCACGGTTAGATTCGCTGCGGTTCATTCGGCTTCCCTCACTTCCATGCAATGAACCCACTACTCCCCCGGCGCATCATTCGCGTGAACTCCTTTTGCAACAATCGTTTGTAGTGTGGTCTTCCACGCTCATATACTAATGCTGTAAGATACGTATCGACAAGGAAACCATATGCCTGCCGCAAAGAAAGCCACTGCCCGACCGAAG
>PMGP01000277.1:0-2872 GCA_003156235.1 Acidobacteriaceae bacterium | reverse complement strand
GAACATTCCATTTCAGAGCATTGACACCGCGTTCGTATTCCCATTGACACACGAGATAGCCGACGATCTGGATCGTGTCGGCGGCGAGATTCTCGGCGGAGTGAATCGGTCCAAGACATTTCGCGTGATGGTGGCCTATTTTGCCTTCGTCCATAAACTAGAAAATCAAACACAGACCACTCCCGCATAATCTCTACAGGGTATTTGGCAGGATGACCTTGCCCGCGCAAAACGTATTCCTTTGGCTGCTCCGGAATAACCGAACACGAATGCATTCGACGCTGAACGATGGCAGCCCGATGCAGATTGAATGCGGCGTTAATACGGAGTTAGGTTTTAACCCCGACATATCCCCGAACAGCCATTTTTATGAGAAACAATCAACGCGGCGTGAGCCGCGATCAAACCCGTGCCATTGAAACCTGTTGGATCGACCCTACAGCCAATTCCCCAGCCCCATATAAACGCAATTTGCACTTCCGAGAAGCCGACTTTCGGGGACCGATTTGTCCGAGTGACCTGTCGTGGGACGATCTACTTCTTGACCGCCCCTTCTAATCTTCGATGCACCAGGGAAATCAGAGTGAGAATATCAAGTGAGTCCTGTTCTGTCATGGGCCAGACAATCCTTGGTGCGTGCGCCAATGGATTTCGAAACGCGCCAAAGAGTCCGATCAACAGGCTAGTGAATCCCTTCTGCTCGCTCTTTTCACTTTCTGTGAGAAGTGGATTCAAGGCGAGAATTGGGTTTTTGATGCCAAAAGCCTCATTGACCAAGTCCGCGCCATCGGAGGTTAGTCCGGAAAGAACTCGAATACGTTCGGCAACTCCCTTCGTACCCTCCAAAACAGCATGAAAGTAATTCTCCTCTATCAATTCGGCTTGGCAATACTTAAAGACCTCGGAATGGACATTGCGATCCTCGAGTGCTGCCTTCATTCGTCCTGCCCTAGCACGCGCGCCCGCCAATGTCGATTCTTTGCTCGAATGCGTAACCTTACCGTCTTCTCGGACGACGAATCCTGAAAACGCCAAGACAACGTTGACCTCATCACGTCGCCATTCGAAAGATTCCTTGTCTCGCGCATAGCTCACCGGATTCATGGCACGATTGATAAACATGATCAAGTGGTTTCCGACTTGATGCTTGTTTTGTGCTTCGGCAAGTGCGTTGAACAACCGCTTCCATTTCGTCATTTCCGGCGAAACGTCCATAATGCCCATGTCCTGTAGGATATGTCCGATCTGCGGTCCCGTAAGCCCACGGGTCGTATCTGCCAAGACTCTGCATGCGGCTTCAAGATGCTGAGCGTCAAACGGTGTTATGCGTTCCATTTCTTCCTCACAAATGGGAAATAGATCCTCGAAGATCAGTGCAGCTTCATATTTAAATAATGCAGAAGACTCCGCACCGCATTAGCGGCTAACATCGCTTCTGGTTCCTCGATGAGATTTTCGTTCGGATGTGCCAGGCTGCTGTTGTTTCGAACCGGGTTCATGGCATCTACAATTTGTGCGAGCCCGCGCAGCATTTTCTGGGGTTCGGTACCAGGAGGCTGAGCCTGAAACTTCGGGTGCTGTTGTCTGATCAGGTTGAAAAGCGCAGTGATGTCGGCTCCAGTGTTATGTGAGATATTCGCGCCTCGGCAGATCTCAATCAGATATCCGTGAAGAGCCGTGTGAACACGGTCGATACCGCTCACGGCTCCGTGTGACTTGGTGAGAGTCTCAAAGTCAAGCAAAGCTCGTTCGACCACCGCAGATGTTATTTCCAGCGTAGGCGTCGAAACAGCATCCGATTCGCCGTCTTCCATATCGGCCGCAATGAACCGAACGTAGTTACCGGTTTCTTGCAATGCATCCGCGATCAGGTTGAACCGATGTTTGTTTTCTTTCGTCTCTGCATCGAGCTTTAGCTTCAAATACTGAGTGACGCTGATGCTCAGATACAGAAGATCAAACTGGTCACCAAAGCTATTGGTGCCAGCCCAATACTGGAAAGGAAGTCCAGAAAGGAGTTCGGCAGCCTCACGAGCGCCTGATAGCGTGAGATAGTTGATCGCCTTTTTGCGAATGAGGCCCCATATCGCTTGGTTATGTTCGCCGAGGAGCCGGACTTCCCCCGATCCGCTGCCGTGATAAAGGAGAAACATCGGCGCACAAACCTTCCATTGGCATCAATCTGACTCAATAACCGCGATTACTAATGATAAACGCCCCAGCGTTATCCAGCCAGCCGTACACCCCATTCTTGCCGTTTTGCGAAAGGACGAAGAAACGACGAATCTCGGCCGCCAGCCCCGCCTGAAAGCCGCCCGCTCGCGACCGGTCACTGATCCCTGACGGCTGATGGCTGATAGCTGTTAGCAGTCCCTCAACTCGACTAGGTCAAGACTAGGTCAAGTGCCCTAAATCTGATGCACTAATTTCCACGTTATTTGCCTTAACCTATTCAATAAAAACAGGATAGAGCGTTTTTGGCGAAAATATATAGAAAAGGTATCTAAATCACAGAAATATATGTGCCTATATGCGCACGCTATTCCGCAAAAAAGCCCTCTAAACCGCAAAACACAGCGGTGGAAATTATTGCCAATAGCAGCAAATGGCGGGTCATGACACAAACCATGTCACAAACGCTCTGCCCTTGAATGCTCGCCCAGTCTATATTTTTGATTTAATTTGGTGGACCTGGTCGGGATCGNNCGGGATCGAACCGACGACCTCTTCCATGCCATGATGTAATGCAAACCGCAAATTACAGACGGCACAGTACTTACGAACCGGCATAACCGGCAAAAACGGCCCTCTGGGCGCTATTTGCGGGCAAAATGCGGGCAAAACTACAACCCAAGTGGCCATCGGGCTGATC
>PMGP01000410.1:175-9743 GCA_003156235.1 Acidobacteriaceae bacterium | reverse complement strand
GCACCCGTCAAGCTGGGAAAGTTCAACGAGGGTGGCGCGCTGGTGCACGCACGCGGCCAAACTTGGGGTCGGCTCATCTTCCAGGATTTGTTCAAGAAGCAGCAGTAATCGATCTACGACCGTGTGATTTGGCTCGAGACGGATGGTCCCGAAACGTCCGATTAGATCGGACACACTTGATGTAAGGGAAAAGGAGAGATTTCGATGAGCATCGAAAAGAATGTCCAGATTGTGAAGGATTTCTTTGCAGCAATCGGCAGCTACAATGAGCAAGATCTACTGGCCTTGGTTACCGATGATATTGAGTGGATCATTCCAGGCGAGGGCTGGCCGCTGGCAGGCACGTACCGCGGGTACGCGGAATTGGCGGCTGTGCTTAAGAAGGCGTCCAAAGAGGTAGAAATGAAATACCCAACGCCCCCCGAATTCATGGCGCAAGGAGACCGGGTTCTGGTCATCGGCGTCGCTACGGGAAAAATCTATGCTACGAATAAGCCGTACAGGGACGAGTGGGTCTTCGACATTACCGTTCGAGATGGCAAAGTGGCGCACATCAAGGAGTATATCGACACGCAAGCACTGGCGCGGGCCTCCGAGATGGCGTGAGCCACATCAACCGAAGGGAGTTATTATGGGAAAGCTTGAAGGTAAGGTTGCAGTCATCACGGGTGGATCGAGCGGTATGGCGCTGGCGAGCGCCAAGCTGTTCGTTGAAGAAGGCGCCTATGTTTTCATCACGGGCCGGAGGCAGGAGGCGCTCGATGAGGCCGTCAAGCTGATTGGCCGGAACGTGACCGGAGTGCGCGGTGACGCGGCCAATCTCGACGACCTCGACCGCCTGTTCGATACGGTCAAGAGGGAAAAGGGCAAGATCGATATCCTGTTTGCGAGCGCCGGCAAGGGCGAAGCCGCCAAACTGGGCGAGATTACCGAGCAGCACTTCGATGCGGCCTTCGGCCTGAATGCGCGCGGAACGCTGTTTACGGTTCAGAAGGCGTTGCCGCTGTTCAACGATGGCGGATCGATCATCATGACCGGGTCAGTTGCTTCAGTGAAAGGTTTTCATGGTTTCGGCGTATATGCGGCGAGCAAGGCGGCATTGCGCTCATTCGCGCGCACGTGGGTCAACGAACTGAAGAGCAGGAATATCCGGGTGAACGTGCTGAGCCCGGGGCAGGTCGACACACCGGATTCCCAGCGACTCGACACGGAGACGAGGGAGATGTTCGAATCCCTGATCCCCCGGGGAAAGATGGGTCGTCCTGAGGAAATTGCGGCGGTCGCGCTGTTTCTTGCTTCAGACGATTCGAGCTACGTGAATGGGGTGGATTTGGCTGTCGATGGCGGCTTCTCGGCCATCTGAAATCGGCGGATCTCGGTGAGTGCATGATCGCCAAGGCACTCACCGAGATCCGATAGGTAACCAAAAGTCGCCTTCTCGGAAGTGTTTGCCGGACAATCCAGAGCCATCCTTGCCGCTCTTCCGATAACCCGCCCTGAGAGAAATCGTGTTCCCCGCACTCAAGCTGCAATATTAAACCGTTCAACCTTGGGCCGCTTCTTCTGCGATGCCTGCCACATATCGTAGCCCATCTGCATCTCGTACCATAAGCTGTCGTGCGTTCCCAGCGCATCAGACAGCCGCAACGACATATCCGCCGAGATTCCCGCATTGCAATTGAGAATGCGCGAGAGCGTGGTGCGCGAAACATGCAACAGCTTTGCCGCCGTAGTAACATCCATGTCGCCAAGAGCATCGCGCAAAACCTTCCCAGGGTGCGGCGGATTGTGCATCGCGTCATTGTTCCTCCTAGTACAGTGCCGATGGGGCGCGAACCTGTAGCGCTGGCCTCCCGGCCGGCTGTTGCGTGGACCTCCTGGTCCATGCCGCACCCTACACCATCTGTAAAATGCTCAAGTCCCTATTCCATCAGTCCCTGTTCCCTGTTTTCCGCTCCCTAAGTCGCCCAATTCTGCACAAAAAACCTCTACTTCGCAGTAGAGGTTTTAGGTGCGTTTTCGTCCCTGTTCTCTGATCTCTGNNGCGGCCGTGCGGCGGTCGGGGTATGTGCGTGGCTCGCCGAAGCGCACCATGGCGGTGAAACCAGCAACTCCAAGAATCTTCAGCAGATGCGCTCCGAACGACTCATCGCCCCACCAGCACAGCTCCTTCTCCGGCCTGCCGCCCTTCAGATCGTAGCGCACAGTGGCCGTGGTAATCTGCGTTCCGGTAGAGGTGGCCGGATCAATAAGCCGGGGGTGGAAGGGAAGCAACTTGAGGCCGTCAGTGCTTGTCCCTTCGGGGAATAACAGCACTGGAATCTGTAACTTGAACCGCTCCTTCATCTGATCGGCTACGCTCATGGCGCTCTCCAGGCTGGAGCGGTCCAGGAAAATGGTTCCGCTGCAGCGCGCCGCCCAGCCAAAGTAAGAGAAACCGCCAACCTCAATTTTGGCCACAAAGAAGCAGGGCATGTCCGCTGAAAGGATGAGTACATCGATGATACTAAGGTGGTTAGAGACGACCAGCCCTTGCGTAGGTGGAGTACCCTCCACGCGTAAGCGAATGCCCACGCAGGCCAGTATCAAACGGCAGGTTTGCTGGCCCCACATCGCGCGGCGCTCCAGGGAAATAGGACCGCGCAAACGCAGCAGCCAGTAACGAACAATGCTGAGGAATAAAGCAAACACCAGCGCAACAGCACGCCGTATCGCGCGAAAAATCATGAAGTTAGCAACTTTCCAAAGAGTCTTTGGAAGTCAACGCAGGCAACCGATCACGCCACACTGCTCCCATCCCGGAAGAATATAGGGCTACACCCTTCCATCACAAGGTTACCCTCACCCGCCGGCGATGGACGGAATCACCAGCACCTCGTCGCCCTCCTGAAAGCGGTAATTCTCATTGCCATGGCAGGCTGTCGTGGCGTCGCAGGACTCGTCTCTCAGCCACTCAGATAGGATTGATGCAGATTCTTCTGCATCCATCTATGAGAGAATTTCTCTTTCGCGATTGAAGGAGTTCCGCTCCTCATGCAACAAAATCTTGCGCCGCTTTTCCTGTTGTTGCTCGCCCTTCCGGCTCCTCTTGAAGCTGGAACCGTAACGCCGCTGCGCGAAGGATGGCGTGTACAGTCAGCCTGCAAGCTCCAGGCCGCGGGCGAATCGATTGCCTCAGAGGAATTTTCCACGAAGGATTGGTTGCAAACCACCGTACCCAGCACCGTGCTGGCCGCGCAGGTCACCGCAGGCGTCTCTCCCGATCCCTACTTCGGCATGAACCTGCGCCAGATTCCCGGCACGGATTATCCCATCGGCCGCATCTTTGCCAATCTACCCATGGCGCAGGAGAGCCCCTACCGCTGCGGCTGGTGGTATCGCACTGAGTTCACCGCGCCGGCCACACCGCAAAAAGAAGCGCGATTCTGGCTTCATTTCGGTGGCATCAACTACCGCGGCGAAATCTGGCTGAACGGCCACAGAATCGCGGACTCGACTCAGGTTGCCGGAGCCTATCGCACCTATGACTTTGATGTAACGGAGTTCCTGAAACCAGGCAAGATGAATGTGCTGGCCGTGGAGACCTTCGCGCCCACGGAAAAGGACCTGGGCATCAACTGGGTCGACTGGAATCCCGCGCCGCCGGATAAGGACATGGGCCTCACGGGCGCGGTCGATCTGCTTTCGACCGGCCCGGTCACGGTGCGTTCTCCGCTGGCAGTTACGCATTTTCTTGATCAAACGCTCGACACAGCGGACCTGACCGTCTACGCCGAGTTGCACAACGCGAGCGATCATGCAGTCAAAGGCCTGGTTTCCGGCACTGCCGCCGGAATTCGCTTCGAGCAGCCGGTCGAGTTGGCGCCTCACGAAGATCGCGAAATCATTTTCATCCCCGAGAAGTTTCCGCAACTCCAAATCCACAATCCCAAACCATGGTGGCCCCGTCAGATGGGCGAGCCGCATCTGGAGCGCCTCACCCTCAGCTTCAGCGTGAAAGGCCAAACCACGGATGAGCAAAGCGTGGACTTCGGTTTTCGCGAAATCACCTCGGAACTCACGGCCGGCGGCAGCCGCCTTTTCCGTGTCAACGGCAAGCCTCTCCTGATTCGCGGCGCGGGCTGGTCGCAGGATATGCTGCTGCGCTCGGACGACAAGCGCCTGCGCGATCAGTTCCGCCTGGTGAGCGATCTGAACCTGAACACCATTCGCCTGGAAGGCAAGCTCGAAACCGATGAGTTCTTTCATCTGGCCGATCAGCAGGGCATCCTGGTGATGCTGGGCTGGTGCTGCTGCGACCATTGGGAGCACTGGAAGGAGTGGACTCCGGAGGACCTTTCCATCGCCACCGCCTCTTTGCGCGCGCAAATGCTGCGTTTGCGCCACCACGCCAGCCTCCTGGTGTGGCTCAATGGCAGCGACAATCCTCCGCCCGCCGATGTGGAGAGCGCCTACCTGAAAGTCGAGTCCGAAACTCACTGGCCCAATCCCGTGCTCTCTTCCGCCACGGCCGCGCCCACCACGGTGACCGGCGCAAGCGGCGTCAAGATGACCGGGCCTTACGATTACGTCGCGCCCAGCTACTGGTATGTAGATCGGCAACACGGCGGCGCCTATGGCTTCAACACCGAGACCAGCCCCGGCCCGGCCATTCCGTCGCTGGCCAGCCGGAAAAAGTTCTTGCCCGACCCCGAGGCATGGCCGCCCTCCGCGGCCTGGAGTTATCACTACGGCAGCGGAAATTTCTCCGCATTCCAGGTCTTCGACCAAGCCATGGAAGCCATCTACGCCAAGCCGCACTCCGCCGCCGAGTACGAACGCCTGGCGCAAACCATGGAGTACGACTCCGAGCGCGGCCTATTCGAGGCCTACAGTAAAAACAAATACGCCTCCACCGGCGTCATTCAATGGATGCTCAACAACGCCTGGCCCTCCATGATCTGGCACCTCTACGACTACTATCTTGATGCCGGCTCCGGATACTTCGCTGTCAAGAAGGCCTGCGAGCCACTGCACATTCAGTACTCCTACGACGATCTCTCCATCGTGATAGTCAACAGCACCTACGCGCCCGCCGCAAATCTCCATGCCGGCGTCCGCGTTTACAACCTGGCGGGAAAGGAAATCTACAGCAGCCAGACGGTTGTCGATGCCGCGGCCGACAGCGCGCAGCGCGTCTTCTCCATCCCGGAGAGCCTCTATCAAGGCTCCGACCGCATCCTCTTCGTCGACTTGACCCTCGCGGACGCATCTGGAAATGTTGTGAGCCGCAACTTCTACTGGGTTCCCACCACGCTCACCTCCTTCGACTGGGCCAAGACCGACTACACGCACACGCCCGCCGTGCGCCACGAAGACTTGTCAGCGCTGACCAGCCTGCCGCCGTCGAAAATCACATCCCACGCAGAGATCGAAACCACCCCGCGTGGCCGCGAGCTGCGCCTGCATCTCTCCAACTCCTCGGTGGAATTAGCCTTCCAGATCAGCGCCGCCGTGCGCACACCCACCGGCGAACTCATCGCGCCCGTCCTCTGGTCCGACAACTGGATCGAGCTTGTGCCCGGTGAGTCGCGTACCCTGACCGCGCTGTTGCCGGAGAGCGCCGCCGGCAACTTCATCGTCCAGATCGAAGGCTGGAACATCGCCCCGCAAACCATCACCCTCACAACTGCCGTCGCGGCACAATAACGACATACAGGTCAATCGGCATCGCTTACGGAGCGATTCGTACCGCGGATTCCGCGCCGAACTGGTCACCTTTGAAGTCCCCCACCGGTTTCCCCGACCCGCCACACATGAAACTGTAGCGCCGGCCTCCCGGCCGGCTGTAGAGTGGACCTCCCGGTCCACGCTTGCTTCTTTCTAGGTCCCTTCGGACCTGGGGTAACCTCAAAATGGCCTGATTTTGGGCGATTTTTACTCCGGAGTTGACCGTTTCCATTTATAATCTTAAATTGGGGTTCTATGTGATGCTAATCAGCTCAACGATGCAGGAGACGCCCGGCGCTCATCTAAATGACACCAAGAAAGACCAGGCCTCCCAGCTTCAAGAATTGACCACCGAGTGTCAGAACGATGCTTCTCAAGGCTTTGACACCAAATCCGCGCTGGAAATCGCGCGCATCATCAACCATGAAGATGCCAAGGTAGCAGCAGCGGTCAAGAAAGCGATTCCGGAGATTGCGCTGGTCATCGACCAGGTGGCTCGCAGCTTGCGCGAGGGTGGCCGGCTGATCTATATCGGCGCCGGCTCCAGCGGGCGAATTGCGGCGCTCGACTCCGCCGAGTGCCCGCCCTCCTATTCGACCGCCCCCGGTCAGGTGCAGTACATCATGGCTGGCGGGCCCAAGGCGCTGGCCTCGGCTGTCGAAGTCAATGAAGATTCTGAAGAGCTTGGCCAACGGGACATCGCCCGCCGCCGCCCCACCCGCAAAGACGTGGTCATCGGCGTCTCCGCTTCCGGCCGCACTCCATACGTAGTCGCAGCCGTGGCATACGCCCGCGCTCGCGGAGCTCACACTGCCGCCGTCACATGCAACCAGGGAACTCCGCTGGCCGCCGCCGCGGAAACCGTCATCCTTGCCGACGTAGGCCCCGAGGTCATCTCCGGCTCCACGCGCATGAAGGCCGGCAGCGCCCAGAAGATGATTCTCAACATCATCACCACCGGCGCCATGACCCGGCTCGGCTACGTCTACGAAAACCTGATGGTCAACGTCCACATGCAGAACTCCAAGCTCGTCGAGCGCGGCATCCGCATCCTGATGTGCGCCTGCAAAATCGACCGCGAGGCCGCGGTCGCAGACCATCAAGAGCGCCGGACGCAGCGTCCCCGTTGCCCTGGTCATGCTCAAGGCTAAAGTTGACAAGCCCGAAGCCGTCCGCCGCCTCGCAAAATCCGACGGCAACGTCCGCCTCGCCATCGAGGACAATGTGCTGGAGCTGTAGAATAACTGGCGCGATCATTCACTGCTTCGGCGGAGTGTTGAAATGAGCATCCTTAGTGTTTTCTTTCGGCTTCAGCGGACGATTAGTAAATCTTGTTGGACGCTGATTGATCTGTTTCGGCCCAAGTGGAAACACCGCGACATATACTCTCGCAAGGCAGCCGTCATAGAGCTCTCCAACCAAGAGATTTTGGCGCATGTCGCTCGAAATGATCGTGCTGCCGATGTACGCCTGGTTGCCGCGAAGAAACTCGCCGATCGAGTCCTGGCTCAATCCGTCTTTGCTGAACTTGCCGGAAACCTGTATTTATATCACTATTTGCGAAAAGAGGCGGCGGATCAACTAACCGACCGTGTCCTTGCCCAGTCCTTCTATGCCCAAATGGCCCATCATGATGCCGAGCAAAACAAAAAGTGGGAACGTGAAAAAGAACAGAAGGAGTGGGATCGCGCAGAGAGAGAAGGAAACTGCTGTCGCAATCATTTCCTGGCCGATCCCGAAGAATGGTGCGATTTTTGCAGGACCTTCAAGCATACCGGCAAGTGTCTTGTCTGCGGAAAAGTCGTGCGCCACATCTGCACTTAGCAACGACACATTGATCGAGCCACATTCAATTCACGGCTCTGCATGGATTTGATCTCCTGCCGCCTCCCTCGCCCCGCAATTTACACTAGAAATCAAGAGGCTCTTCTGCATTCATGGATAAATTTGTCATTCGCGGCGGCAATCCGCTCACAGGCACGATTCGCGTCTCGGGGGCCAAGAACTCGGCGCTGCCCTGCATGGCGGCGGCGATTCTGACCGAGGACGAGATCATTCTCGAAAACATTCCCCAGGTGTGGGACATCGCCACCCAGCGGCGGCTGCTCTCGTCGATGGGCGCCGAAGTCCGCCCAGCCGACGCGCCGAACTCGACCACCATCCGTTGCCGCACGCTCTCCGATCCCGTCGCAAAATACGAAATCGTGAAGACCATGCGCGCCAGCTCCCTGGTGCTCGGCCCGCTGATTGCCCGCACAGGCGTAGCGCGCGTAGCCATGCCCGGCGGATGCGCCATCGGTGGCCGTCCCATCGATCTGCACATCAAAGGCCTGGAGAAGATGGGCGTCACCATCACCCAGGAGCACGGTTATCTGGATGCGCGGGCAGAGCGATTGCACGGCGCGCACATCGTTTTCGACAAGATTACCGTCACCGGCACAGAAGACCTGCTGATGGCTGCCGTTCTTGCTGAAGGCGAAACCCTGATGGAGAATTGCGCGCGCGAGCCCGAGGTTGCCGACCTCGCCGCGCTGCTCACCGCCATGGGCGCGAAGATCGAAGGCGCGGGCACCTCCACGATTCGCGTGCAGGGCGTCAGCCGTCTGCATGGCGCGCGCTACCGCATCAACCCCGACCGCATCGAGGCGGGTACATTCCTGGTAGCAGGCGCTATTACCGGCGGAGATCTAACCGTGGCTAATTGCAATCCGGAGCACCTCAGCGCGGTGATCGCCAAGCTGCAAGAGGCCGGTGCGCGCGTGGATATTCTGGGGCCCGATTCGGTGCGCGTGCGCGCCGGCGAACAGCTTCGCGCGGCCGGCATCTCTACCGAAGAATACCCAGGCTTCCCCACCGACATGCAGGCGCAATACATGGCGCTTGCAACCCAGGCCGAGGGCGTCAGCGTGATCGAGGAAAACATCTTTGAGAACCGCTTCATGCACGTGCAAGAACTGGTTCGGATGGGCGCCAACATCAAGGTGGAAGGCAGGACGGCCACCGTGCGCGGGCCGGCAAAACTCTCTGCCGCGGCCGTCATGTGCTCGGACCTGCGAGCCTCGGCGTCGCTGGTTTTGGCCGCGCTGATAGCCGACGGCGAGTCCATCCTGGACCGCGTCTATCACATGGATCGCGGCTATGAGCGCATCGAGGAGAAGCTGGCCGGGGTCGGCGCGCAAATCCGGCGCATGGGCAACATCTTCCCTCCCAGGGACGAACCGGCAGACGCCGCTTAGCGAGTGGCTTAGGTTCTCTGAACCGAAGGCATTTTCAGGGATGGTGTAATGTGGGACCCCCGCCTTTCGCCTTCAACTCGCGAAGATGCCGAGTTCGTGGGAAGATCGTTGCAGCAACTGCTTAACGATCCGCTCGATATAGAGGGTTAGAAGGTAAGCGTTGGCGCTAGTGTTGGCATTGCCGTCTTTCCTGAAGACGCACCCGACACTGAGTCGTTGTGCATTGCAGCCGACCTACAAATGTACAACTCGAAGCGCCGCTCCCAGGAATCAAATCAGGATGCGGCCTCCGTAAAATGGGAAACCCGCCCTGTTCAAGAATCCGCGATCAGCGAAGAGTTGCGGCTGACGTAAGAAAACGTCTCTCCAGACGACATATCCTGACCCTATTACCGTCCAAGCAAACAGAAAGGCCCGGNNCCGGGCCTTTCTGTTTGCTTGGGTTAGTGCCGCCGCTTAACCCTGGCCGCCGCCACTGCCAGGACCGCGACTGCCACCAGGACCACCGGGACGACGGCGGCGACGGCGGGACTTATTGTTAGCACCAGCAGCAGGACGGCCTGCGCCTGCCGGCTGCGTGGCCGGGACCGGAGCGCCCTCGACGCGGTTGAAGTTCGGCTCGT
>PMGP01000410.1:0-151 GCA_003156235.1 Acidobacteriaceae bacterium | reverse complement strand
GGGGCCGGAGATTCGGAGGCGGAAATCTCCACCTCTTCAGCCTCGGCGGCCGGAGCAGACTGGCCCAGCTTGGCGCGCTGCTCCTTGATGAGGGCCTTGCGGCTGAGCTTGATGCGATTGCCCTCGATAGCCAGAACCTTGACCATCACCT
>PMGP01000182.1:735-9415 GCA_003156235.1 Acidobacteriaceae bacterium | reverse complement strand
CTCAAAATGGAAATATGGGCTTAAAGCCAAATGGAGAGTTGCATCCCCCCGTCTTCTCTTGACTCCACACAAGAATGGCCGCCCTCAGGCGGCCATTCTTGTGGACGCGCGGCTCCGTCACACCTTAGAAATGGAACGCCGGCATCCCCTTCAGCAGAAACTCATACCTCGGGCGCAGTGTATCCGGGCCTGCGGTAATAGCGCTGTCCAGATGGATCAGCGAGTCGTCCTTGTCGTACTTCGGCCACTGCGGCAATCCCGGCCCGTTGGGATCACCGGTTCTGGCGAAGTTGGTCCAGTAGCTCATCATCTGATCGCTCAGCTTGCGGTCCTCGGGGCGGACGGTTTCGCCGGGGCGGGTGTCCAGCGTACCAAAGACATACTCGATGTCGTCGGAATGGAAGGCAAAAGTGCCGGGGTGGTACTTGCTGGGCAGCGCTCGCAGTTCGAAGTGGTAGCGGTACACCGGCGACTCACCCGTCTTCCGGTGCGCCTCCAGCCATTTCCACGTGCCGAAGGCGATGAATCCGTCGCTGCCATAATCGATGGCCGAATTCGACGCCTGCTCATCCGTGTCGCCGGGATAGAGCGTAAGGAACTCCTCCGCCCGCTCGCCGAACTTCTCGGCAGCAAGGGCTTTCCACTTTGTCGCCGTCATGCCGTTGGCCAGAAAGCTGCCCTCGTCGCGGTTCCAACCGGCCAGCAGCGGCACATGGGCCTGCTTTCCGGCGGCGTAGGTCTCGGCAACCGGCTCGGTGAGCAGCTTTCCGTCTATATCCGGTGGAAAACCGCCTCGCTGAGCCTTCACCGCGTCGAGAATCTTGTCGGTGGGAAGAGCACGCAGTTCCTGGGGCGACTTGACCCCCAGCGTGGCTATCCACTCGCCGTCCTTCTTTTCGCGGTCCGCCAGCGAATCGTAGCCAAGCACGCCCCGGCCCAACGCGCCGCCGCTTTCGCCGATGGCCTGGTGGAATAGGCCGCGGGCAGGGGCAGACGCCATCAGCGTGCTCACCGCGAAGGAGCCGGCGCTCTCGCCGAAGATGGTCACGTTGCCGGGATCGCCGCCGAAGTTGCGGACGTTGGCCTTGACCCATTCGAGCGCGGCCACCATGTCCTGAAGACCGTAGTTGCCGGCCGCGCCGTTGGCCTCGTGGGCCAGGTCTGAGGTGGCCAAAAAGCCGAAGACGCCCAGGCGGTAGTTGATGGTGACCAGGACGACGCCCTTGAGGGGCAGAAAGTCGCCGTTGTGGCGCGGCTCGGAACTGGCGCCGGCCGCATAGCCGCCGCCATGAATCCAGAGCATAACCGGCAGCTTGCTGTTGGCATTGCTGACGGCGGGCGCGTAGACGTTGAGGAAGAGGCAGTCCTCGCTGGCGCCGCTGTCCAAAAAGATAAAGTCGTCCCAAATGCGGTTCTGAGCGCAGTGCGCACCGAAGCTGGTGGCGTCGCGTTCGCCCTCCCGCTTGGCCGGCGGCTGTGGCGCGCGCCAGCGCAGATCGCCCACCGGTGGCGCTGCGTAAGGCAGGCCGAGAAAGGCCTGGACCTTACCGTCGTTGATGGTCTTGCCGCGGACTTTGCCTTGTTCGGTCTTCACCGTCAGGGGGGCGGCGTGGGTCATTGTGGACACTCCCAGCGCCAGAGCCACGATGGCCAGCATGGACGCTGCTTTCGTTCCTGTTCGCATAAAAAAAAGCCTCCGCCACACTATAGCAAATAGACAAGAGCTATTACTTACCAATAACATCAATCGCCGCTGTAATCGTCTTTGGCGGCATGCAAGCGTTGTTGTCGCAGGCCTGATAGCGAAGCGCAGCCTCAACGAGATGGTCGCCGGGTGCAGCCACGATGCGCGCCAGCAGGATGAACTCGCCGGAGTAGACGCTGAGCTTCGTATTAGGGTCGAGGGGGAGCGTGAAGTTCGTGCCGGGCGGGTAGACTACTCCATCAAGGCGCACGCCGGAGTCCGGAGGAAAGGTGAGCGTGGTGGGGATGAGTTCTTCTTGTCTGGGCGTGTGGGAGTTGATGTGCAGGCCGGAAGCGATGCGGAAGTGCAGCGCGACTGTGGTTGGCTTGGCGGCGGGAATCGTGACCTGCTCGGGATAAAGAAATACGACGGCGGCCTTTGCGGCAGAGCGCGGAGCGTCCTCGAAGAGCGTCCGCTGTGCATGAACCAGCGCAGAAGCCAAGACGAGAATCGTGGCGATGGTGATGCGCATTTCTGATTTACCTGCAATCATCATTCTTTCCTCATGCTCGCGATTCATAGCGCTACTTCACAATTCCCAGCGCCTTTTTGATATTTTTTTCGAGCTCTTCCTTTGTGGACATACCGAGTTGCGCGGCAACCACAGTTCCGTTACGGTCTACAAAGTAGGTGGTGGGCAGCGCGTCCAGGCCGCCGTATGGCTCGCTGATGGAGTCGGCGTCGATCAGAACCGGGTAAGGCATCTTCATGCGCTGGACAAAGCGCGCGATCTCCTGCTTTTCTTCGCTGAATTTCCTGGGGTCTTTGCGGTCGATGTCATCAGCGGAGATGGCCAGCACCTCAAAGCCCTGCGCCGCGTATTGGTTGCGCAGATCGATGAGCCAGGGGGTTTCGACTTTGCAGGGAGCGCACCAGGTGGCCCAGAAGTTGATGGCCAGCGAGCGGCCTTTGTAGTCAGACAGAGAGACCTTTTTGCCGCTGAGGTCTTCGAGGGTGAAGGGAGGCGCGGGCTTGCCCTGGAGCGGGGAGAGGTACTGCGGCGCGCCACCGGCATCGAGAACCAGTTCACCCTGCGCAGCCGAGGCACGCAGCCGCTCGGCGGCCTGACGGCGGAACTCCCAGTTGGCCCATCCAGCCCAGGCGAAAGCGGCCAGGATGAAGAGAACAGCGGTAATGACGAGGGTGTTGCGCTTCACGGGGATTGGCCTCACAGCCTTATTGTACGATTAGCGCTGGGCACGCTGCCGAAGCATCTCCCTTGAAGAAGCGGATGAGGGGCAGAGACTACAGATGTTTTCAATCTCTGAATGAACTAGGCTTGATAGATTCGGAGAGGATATGACAAAAGCAGCAAGTTAGCTTCCGCTTCGCGGAAATCGCAAGTTAGCGAGTTAGCTGCTCCTCATGTATGGGCCGAAACTGTTACCATCAATAACCGATGAGCGACGAAGGAAAACAGACGCGAACCGGGAACGAGGAAGCTGGCATGACGCCCGCGCCCGCGGCATTGGTGCGCACCGAGGCAGCGGCGCTGGAGGCACTGGCCACGCGCCTGGAAGGGCCGATGGCCGCGGCCTTCGACCGGGCCGTCGAGCTGATTCTGCGCTGCGGCGAGGAGCGTGGGCGAGTAGTCGTTACCGGCATGGGAAAAAGCGGAATCATCGCGCAGAAGATCGCCGCCACGCTCAGCTCTACCGGCTCCCCTGCCCTGTTTCTGCATCCTGCTGAGGCAGTGCATGGCGACCTGGGTGTGCTGATGACGGGCGACGTGGTGGTGGCGCTGTCGGCGAGCGGCGAGACGGAGGAGATTTTGCGGCTGCTGGCCACGCTGAAACGCAAAGGCGACTCTCTGATCAGCTTCTGCTGCCAGATGAATTCGACTCTGGCGATGGCCAGCGATGTGGCTCTGGATTGCGGAGTGGAGCGCGAGGCCTGCGGGCTGAACCTTGCGCCGACGGCCTCGACTACTTCGATGCTGGCGCTGGGCGACGCGCTGGCGGTTGCGGTGAGCCTGCGCAAGGGATTCCGCGCTGAAGATTTTGCGGAGCTGCACCCCGGCGGCAAGCTGGGCAAGCGGCTGGCCAAGGTCCGCGAACTGATGCACGCGGGCGATGCCGTGCCGGTGGTCGCGCCCTCGACGGCGATGACCGATGTGATTTACGAAATGTCCTCGAAGAAGCTGGGGATTACTACGGTGCAGGAGCGGGGACGGCTGCGCGGGGTGATCAGCGACGGCGACCTGCGGAGATTGCTGGAGCGCGAGGGCGGCGCGGCGTTGAGCAAGACGGCCGGCGAGGCAATGAACGAGCATCCGCGAACGATTGCCGCGGAGGAGCTGGCCGCCACGGCGCTGGCGATTCTGGAAGAGCGCAAGATCACTTCGCTGGTGGTGGTGGATGCGGCCGGGACCGTCGAAGGCGTGCTCCACCTGCACGATCTGTGGGGCGTGGAGTTGGTTTAGCGGGGATGCGAAATTCTGTTCCTTGTCAAAAATCTTAAAAATATCGAGACTTTCCTGTGCCTGTTGTGTTCGTATAATGTAGTTGCGGGCTCATAGCCCGGAACCAATTCAGAATGGAGAAAGACGAAGATGAAGAAGGTTTACGCAACACTCGCTCTTGCTCTTGCATTCATAGCCGGCGTAGGCGCATATGCAGCGGTACGCGACTGGCACGATTTGGACGCCGTTCACACTCAAGTGGCCGCATCCATTAAAGCGATGGAGCGCGCCCGCGCAGCCAACCATTACGATATGCTGGGACACGGCGCCAAGGCCGAACAGCTTCTGCGCGATACAGAGAAGGAACTGGGCCTGGCGATCGACGCCGCCAAGGCTGAATCCGACAAATAGTCGTCCTCGCTGGAATCACTTGGCCGGTGCGCCGTTTCTCATTGAGTTCAGCGCCCCGGCCACTTTTATCTTTTCTTCGCCATTACATTCCATCTTCTGAATACCTTCTTCGCGGAACTTGGCCAGCACTTGCAAATAGGCGCGGGCGGTTTCAGTAATCGTCTCGGGGGTTCCGGCGTCGATGGCGGCCAGGTTGACCAGGTCGCTGCCTACGCCCAGGGCGCGCGCGCCGGCACGGAGAAATGACTCCGCAGTTGCGAGGGTGACGCCGCCGGTGGGTATGAGCTTGAGCTGCGGAAAGGGCGCAAGAAGCGACTTCAGATAGCTAGCGCCGCCGACGGCCGAACAGGGGAAAATCTTGACGTAGTCCGCGCCAGCCTCGGAGGCGGTGATGGCCTCGGTGGGCGTGAGCGCGCCGGGGATGGATAGCTTTTTTCTGGCCTTGGTCGCGGCTACGACTTCGGGATGAAAGCTGGGGCTGACGATGAACTCCGCACCGGCGTCGATGGTGGCCTCGGCTTCAACGGCGGTGGTGACAGTGCCCGCGCCGAGCAAGAGGCTGGTTCCATACTCTTTTTTGAGTTCCCCGATAACTTCGATTGCACCGGGGACGGTCATAGTAACTTCAACGACGGTGACGCCGCCGGCGATCATGGCTTTGACGACGGCGTGGGCCTGGGCGGCATTGCGGGCGCGCAAGACGGGAATCAGGCCAACACGTTCGATGATTTGCGCTGTGGTTTCAGACATTTTGTTCCTCACATCCGGGGCTAAAGCCCGCGTTGATTCTGTTGACATAATGCGGGGGTTGAAACCCCCGCCTCCCTCCGTCAGCCCGTACACTACAAACCGTCAGCCGTACACGTCAAAAAACAACTGGGCAAATTGCTATCGTGCGATTCTTGCGGAGCCGCCTTTGACGATGCGTTCAACTTCGGCCAGTGTGGCCATGCTGGTGTCGCCGGGGGTGGTCATGGCGAGCGCGCCGTGAGCCACGCCGCACTGGACGGTCCATTCTATTGGTTTATTGGCAAGCAGGCCGTAGATGAGGCCGGAGGCAAAGCTGTCGCCGCCACCGACGCGGTCGCAGATTTCGATGTCGCGCTGCGGTACGTGGACAATCTGGTCCTGGTAGATAGCGATGGCGCCCCATCCGTTGCGGCTAGCGCTGTGCGCCGTGCGCAGGGTGCTGGCGATGAGCTTTAAGTTGGGGTAGGCCGCGGCAACTTCGCGCAGCATCTCTTCGTAGCCGGCGATGGGCAGTTCGGCGAAGTCCTCGCTGACGCCTTTGATCTTGACGCCGAGCATGGCGGAGAAATCTTCCTCGTTGCCCAGCAGCAGATCGACTTTGCGAACCAGTTCGCGGTTCACTTCCTGAGCGCGCGCCTTTCCGCCGATGGATTTCCAAAGGGAGTCGCGGAAGTTGAGGTCGTAGGAGACGGGCGTGCCGTGAGCTCGGGCCTCGTCCATGGCTTCGACAGCGACCTCGGCGGTCGAGGCGGAGAGCGCAGCGAAGATACCGCCGGTATGGAGCCAGCGAGAGCCATTCTTGTCGCCGAAGATCAACGGCCAATCGAAATCACCGGGCTTGACCTGGCTGATGGCGGTGTGGCCGCGATCCGAGCAGCCGACGGCCGCGCGCACGCCGAAGCCGCGCTCGGTGAAGTTGAGGCCGTTGCGAACCTCGCGGCCAACGCCGTCGTATGGAACCCACTTGATGAGGGAAGTATCGACGCCGCCCTGCAGGATAAGGTCTTCGACCAGGCGGCCAACGGGGTTTTCGGCCAGGGCTGTGGCGATGGCGGTGCGCAGGCCAAAGCAGCGGCGCAGCCCGCGAGCCACGTTGTATTCGCCGCCGCCCTCCCAGACCTGGAAGTGGCGGGTGGTGTGGATGCGGCTCTCGCCGGGATCGAGGCGGAGCATAACCTCGCCGAGGCTCAAGCAATCCCAGCGACGAGAAGCTTCGGGAATGAGAAGTTTTTCCATTGGTTTTAGAAGACTATCACTATCATTTTATCGCATTGTGTCCACTGCGGTCAGCGAAGTGATTCATGGGGGATGAACGCGTGCGTGGTAGGACAGCAGACTGAACAGTTAGGATACTGCCATGCGATCTTTTGTACTTCGAGCCTTTTGGTGCGGGCTGCTAGTCCTTGGTCTTGGAGTTGCGGCCTCGCTCGATGCCCAGGCCGCACAGCAGGCTACGAGCCAGACGGCCACGCCCACCGTTGCACCTGCCGCCGCGCCTGCCACAGCGCAGAAGCCACTGGCTAAGCCGGATACAGCAGTTCTGCCCACGCGCGCGGAGATGTTGCGCGGAGCTTACGGGCCCTATCGCGCCAATAACAAGCTGCTTTATTACCACCTGGATATTCGCGTCGATCCGGAGAAGCAGACTATCAGCGGCAAGAATACGATTCGTTTCAAGATGCTGGCCGATGGCGCGCGCATCCAGCTTGACCTGCTGGAGACGCTGAAGATTGACAAGATTTTGTACGGCCAGACGCCTCTCAAGTACGAGCGCGATTCGGGCGCGGTGTTTATTGACTTCCCGCAAACGCTCAGCGCCGGCAAAATTTATTCAATTGACTTTTATTATTCCGGGCATCCGCAGGAGACGGGGCGCTTCGGCGGCATGACCTTCAAGAAGGATCCAGCCGGACGCGTGTGGATCAACACAGCATGCGAGGGTGACGGTGCGAGCGTATGGTGGCCGAATAAAGACCAGTGGCGCGACGAGGTCGAGAGTATGGACATCAGCGTTGCGATTCCCAATGGCCTGGTGGACGTGTCGAATGGCAGGTTCGTGGCGAAGACTGACCTGGGCGACGGCTATACGCGCTGGGACTGGAAGGTGCATTACCCGATAAATAACTACGATGTTTCGCTGAATATCGGCAGTTATGTTCACTTTGCCGACCAGTTAGGCGATTTACCGCTGGATTATTATGTGCTGCCTGAAGATCTGGAGAAGGCGAAGGTGCAGTTTGCGCAGGCCAAGGGAATGTTAGAGGCTTATCAACATTACTTTGGCGAGTATCCATTCGCGAAAGACGGATACAAGCTGATCGAGGCACCCTACGCCGGGATGGAACATCAGAGTGCGGTGACTTACGGCAACCTATTCAAGAACGGCTACCTGGGCCGCGACTGGACGGGCGTGGGGATCAGCCTGCGCTTCGACTTCATCATCATTCACGAGAGCGGGCACGAGTGGTTCGGCAACAGCATTACGGCGGCGGACCCGGCGGACATGTGGATTCACGAGGGCTGGACGACTTATCTGGAAGGCCTGTACGTGGAATACCGCTGGGGCAAGGACGACGCCATCAANNTGCGCAGCGTGGTCAACGACGACGCGAAGTGGTGGGCGCTGCTGCACGGCTTCTATCAGCACTTCAAATATCAGAACATTCTGACGGAAGACGTGGTGAGTTACTTCAACCAGCAGACGGGGATGAACCTTACGCCGATTTTTGATCAGTATCTGCGGCACGCGCAGATTCCGCGACTGGAGCTGCTGTTCGGCGAAGAGCCTGGCTTGGTGATGTACAAGTGGCGAGCCGATGAAGAGAAGTTCGCCATGCCGGTGCGCGTGGGCACGCCGGAACATTGGCAGATTATTCATCCGACGACTCAGTGGCAGTGGATGAAGACGCCGCTGACGAAGGATGAGTTTCAAGTGGCGACGGAGTTGTATTACGTGGAGGTGAACAAGCAGTAGATGTGATTCAGGCTTATTGAGGTTCTCGGTATCCCACCCATTCGCGCAGAACGCGAATGGATGGGGCACAGCGCATCTCTTGTAGATGATGGTCCCAGGGTTTTTCTACTCGCTGAGGTTGCCGTGTTTCCACTGATGGAACTTATCGAAGGCAAGATTCACGAGTCCGATTAGTGTAAGGAGCAATCCAATGCCGCCTGAGAAGAGGAATCCGAGTATGAGGTACAACCCTGCCGTGTCGGGGCCGCATGATCCAAAATGCGCGATTCCAATTCGCACCAGCATGATAAAAAGAATATAGATGGCAGCGGACAAACCCAACAAAATCAGGCCTATCCTCAGCATCTGATTCTCTTTGCGGGAAGCAATTAGGTAATTAAACATCTCTTCACCCCGGGCT
>PMGP01000182.1:0-686 GCA_003156235.1 Acidobacteriaceae bacterium | reverse complement strand
TGCACCTCGTAGCCAAAGCTCTGGGCCATCTTGATCCATTGGCGGCGCTCATGGATGGAGAGGTTGGTGGCGTCGACGTAGTTCAAGGGCATGCGGGCGATGAGCCGTGCGCGCAGCAGCGAGCGCAGGGTGGAAAAGACCAGCCCNNCCGATGGCCAGCACCACGAAGCCCTTGGGGGCCAGGGGCGTGCGTCCGGCCGCCTCCGGCTCGGGCGGGGCCAGGGAAGGCATCTCCGGCTGGGTCTCGAGCTCAAAGCGCCCGGAACTGGCCGGCTCATTCCACTCCTGCCGAGCGGGTTGCTGTTTGGAGGGCGATTCGGGCCTTGGATGCCGCTCCGGCCTCGCGGGACGCGGCTCCGGGACCGCCGCCGGAACCTCGTCCGGATAGAGCGGAACCAATGGCCGCAACTGATTCGAGGGGAGTTCCTGGCCGATTTTGCCGGTGGATTCGGAGATATTGGGAGTGCGTCGGGAACGTTTTCTCATGCCGCCTTCAAACACATACTAATACGGGAATACCATACTTGCCGAGGACGCTGCAAATGATGTGCACTCCGTCACATACGATCCTATATCGGGAACGGCACACTATGGGAGCGGGAAGTTTGCGCAAATGGGGAAGAAATGCGTTTTGATTTCGTCTCCAATGACCTGCAATGTTACGATCATGAGTTTGGTGGAATTGC
>PMGP01000136.1 GCA_003156235.1 Acidobacteriaceae bacterium | reverse complement strand
CGCCCTTCATGACCTGCTCGGCTCGCCTTCCGGTCTACATGCTCATGATCGCCGCCTTCATCCCCAACATCACCTACCTGCACGGCTTTCTCGGCCTGCGCACGCTGACCATGCTGGGCCTTTATCTGGCCGGCTTTGTAGCCGCGATGACCACCGCATGGCNNCCGGCACCATCATCCTCTGCGTTACGCTGGCGCTTTGGGTGCTGGCTCATCTGCCGGTGATTCAGGCTCCCGGCGGCCAAATCTCCGCGCCCGAACTGGCCGACAGCGTCATCGGCCGCCTGGGCCACTTCATCGAGCCGGCCATTCAGCCGTTGGGATTCAACTGGAAGATCGGCATCGGCCTGCTCTCCAGCGTGCTGGCCCGCGAGGTCATGGTCAGCACCATGGGAACGTTGTATGGCGCCGAGGCCGACACCCACGCCCTCAGCCTGCAAACCGCACTGCACCACGACATGACCCTGGGCGGCGCGCTGGCGCTGATGATCTTCTTCGCCTTCGCCATGCAGTGCACCTCGACCATCGCCGTCGTTCACCGCGAGACCAATAGTTGGAAGTGGCCCGCCTTCCAGTTTATCTATATGCTGGCGCTGGCTTGGATCGCGGCCTACGCGGTCAACCATCTGGCGATGGTTTTCTTCGGATAGATACATTTCTCTTTCGTCGATGAGCATTGGCGCAAGATGGACATTGTGCACTCGTGGAAGGTAATTATCCGCAAACCGGGCGCGCATCCAGCTATGGAAACGGAAATCGCCGCAGCTGTCTTAACGCTTCTTGGCTGACTTTTTAGTCGGAGCGGAAACAGGCTTCTTCTTTACAGGCACGGACTTTGGAGCTTTGGCCTTAGCCTTGACCGGAGGCTTGGCAACTGCTTTAGCCTTAACCTTCATCGGCGGCTTTACCTTGTCTTTTTGGGCCGCAGGCTTGCTCTGCGGAACTGGCTTGCTGGCCTGTGCGGCTGCTTCCTTAGCCTGTGCGGGAGCTGCCTTAGCCGGTGCGGGTGCTGCCTTGGCCGGTGCGGGCCTGGATTCCTGCTTTGGTTGAGACTTTGGCTGGGGAACCGGCTGAGGCTTTTCCGCCTTTTCCGGCTTCGGCTGGGCAGGCGGCTTGAGAGCGCCCTTGGCCGTAGTCAGTTTGGGAGCAGGCTTCTCTTTCTCGTCCTCTAGCTCATCCTCATCTTCATCGGCCGAGGTGTCGGATTCCTCGGTCAGGTCGACATCCAGATTAATTTTGGGCAGCGCCATGCCCAGATCAAGGACATCGTCCTCAACTTCGCCGATGTCGTCCAAATCCTCTTCATCGTCTTCCAGGTGGACCTCGGCCTCTTCGTCGTAGGAATCTCCTTTCAGCTTGGCATCCGCGCGCTTGACGCGTGGCCGCTTGATGACGACCTGAGGCGGCGGAGGGGGCGGCGAATACGGCTCCAGAAAGGCGCGAGCTTCTTCCGGAGTGGTGAGTTTGCCGTCGATCAGTTGCAGGAAAACCATCTGTACGATCTCCCCGTAGGAAGGCAGCTCGGCCGTGATGCGCATCTCCTGCATCAGGGCGTAAGGAATGCGCTGGCGGGCTTCAGCCCAGACCTTGAGGAAAAGATTGAAGCGTTCCTTGATCGCTGCGTCCTTGCTGGTAAACCCAAGCCAGAGAATAGCTTCTGGATCATAGCTCGTGAAGAGCTTGAAGCAGGCCGAGGGGATGGTGTTCTGCTTGGCGAGCAGCACTTTGGCAAATCCCGCAGCCATCGAATCCAGATCGCTCCACTCGTCGGCGAAGCCGGGGCGCAGCATCAGCTTCTTCAGGGCGGACTGCTCCCTGCCCGACAGCCTGGCGGTCAGCAACTGCATCTGCGCAGCCGACATATCGGCATGAACGCCCTGCAGAAGCAGCTCGACAGCCAGATCGTGCAGGGCTGTCAGCCCTGCCTCGTCGGCCTTGGAGGAGGTCCATATCGGGAACAAGTCCTTCATCCAACCCTCGGCTTCCAGCGCCTGCAAAACCTTCAGCCCCTCTTCTTCGTGGCCGATCTGCTCCAGTTCCCGTTTGCGGGCCTGGACAGAGAGGCGCTCGATCACGCCTTCTTCTTTGGCGTTCATGTAACGGGTTTGGGTCTTGGGGTCCATCTCCCATCCCAGGCGAGTCTTATAGCGGGTGGCGCGAATCAGCAGGGAGGGCTCTTCAAGGAAGCCGTAGTTGGAAACCAGCCGCAGTGTTCTTGACTCGATGTCCGCGGCGCCGTTCATGGGGTCCATCAGCAGCCCAAACGAGCCCTCGTTGAGGGAGATGGCCATGGCGTTGACGGTAAAGTCGCGGCGGCGGAGATCCTCCTGGATGGAAGCAGGGTGATAGACAATCTTGCCGGGCTTGGGAACCTCGACGCGGTGCGCACTGACCAGATCGAGGCGAACTGTGCCGGGAAAACAGAGGTAAAGAGCGCGGGAATCATCCTCTTCGCCCCACACCTTGGCGCCTAGCTTCACCATTGTTTTCTTGAACTTGAGCGCATTTCCATGCACCGCTACTTCAAGATCGCGGACGGCGTGGCCGCTGGTCAGGTCGCGCACCGCATCCCCGGTAAGAAACAGAATTGTCTCCGCTTCGCGGGCAGCCTCGCGCACCAGGCGCAGGGCGCTCTGCTGGTCAGCCGAGAGACGGTTTTCCAGAAGATAAATGTAGTCGGGCATTCCGTTTCCTGCTTCCGCTTGTGATTTCCACAGCCAAGTGCCTGATGCGGTTGCTCTTAGAGCAAGCTTCGGCATTGGTTGCAAACCGTACCTTAACACAAGTTGGCCCACTTTGCTATGCCCCAGTGCATCAAATTTGCGACTATTTCCCTTCCCGGCACCTAACCGTTCCATGCGACAATCCAAAGCAATGGCATCTCAGCGCAAACCTGTCATCGTACGCAAGTTCAGCCGCGACTGGTGCGCCGGCTATGCGGGGATCAGCTTTGGCCAGGACGCGGCGGAGCTGGAGATTCTGGACCTCGGCGGCAAAGTCCTGCGCATTGGCTGGGATCAGGTGAAGTGGGTCTGCTACGTGCGTGATTTCCTGGCGGGCGAACAGGCGAATCCGGAGCGGCTGCTGCACAAGCGCTTCTCCATCCGACCGCGCACTCCCGGCCTGTGGCTGCGCATGACCTTGACCGACGGCGAGGAGCTGGAGGGTCTGGCTGCCAACGACCGCTCATTTGTTGACGGCGCCGGACTGCTGCTCACCCCGCCTGACACGCGCTCGAATACGCAGAGGATCTACGTGCCTCGGCAGGCGATTCAGACGCTGGAAGTGGTGAGTCTGATCGGCGCGGCAAGCCGTAAGCGGGCCGAGGCCGCCAGCCGGACTACGGAGCAGCCGGAGCTGTTTCCGCCGGAACCTT
>PMGP01000247.1 GCA_003156235.1 Acidobacteriaceae bacterium | reverse complement strand
GCCTCTTCATCCAGGCCATGGCCCAAACCCCGCACGACGCTATGCACCACCACCTGGCCATTGGCCGTAAACGTAACCCTTAAAATCACGTCGCCTTGCACCTTGAGCTGTTTGGCTTCGCTGGTGTACTCGGGCAGTTGCTCGGAGATTACCACCAAGTCAGTATCGGGCGGCCCGGCGACCGTCCTTGGTGCTGACGCCACGGACGTGGGCGCGGTGGGAATGCCGGCAGAGGCCACCTTGCCCCTGTTCCCCGATGGAGCCGCGACCGTTGCCGTGGGAACCACGGCCGAGGCTACTTTTACGCCCGGCCTGCCGTTGTTATTACCGAATTTCACTCCATCGCCTATGCCTGTTGAACCCACAACTCCATGGGGCGCCCCAACTGGACCCTGATTTCCGCCGTACATGTTGCCAATGGCCGCCACCGTGGCCGGCCCTTTGGCGTTGGGATTGGGCTTGACGCCGAAGGTCTGACCAAAATGCACCGGCGCCGTCGAGGGCTTTAGGCGGTTGTCTTGCGCCGGCATGGCCGCCGGGGCCAGCGCTGACTTGGGCTGCGGCGCCTCAATGACTTTCAGTTGCGACGACTTGATTTCAGGCATCGCCAGCTTGGCTTCTATCTGAACCGGTTTCAGCTCAGGCTTGGGCTCCGGCTTGGGTATGTTGATCCGGGGCGCCTCAAACTTCACATCCACGGGCTTAGGCTCCTCGATCGGCGGCGGAGGGGGAATCTTTTCCTTGGGCTTGGGCGGCTCCTTTTTGGCCGGCAGGATGAGCGTCGTCACATCATAGTTGTGAAGGATTTTCTTCGGGCCCAACGCTGTAAACAAAATAAACAGAACCAGCAATAGCCCGTTGATCACCATGCTGGTGATGAACGAGGCGGGGCTGCGCTCGGGCTCGGGGAGCAATCCGAATGTGGCCCTCTCGGGATAAGGCTTCACTGGCATAATCTCAATCCTCGCACACGGTCATAGTAGCCGTACCACGTCCGGTCGCCTGACCGGATTTAAATTGCCCATGCGTAGATCGGATGGGGAGAAGCGGAAAATCTCTGCTCATACATATATGTCGCAGGGTATCCGAAAAACAGTTACTGCATGATTCCAGCTTGCGAGGATCCTCACGATATGGACTGTCAGCCGCATGAACCCCAGACACATGTACACACATGCTCACGCCCAGGAAATCCAACAAAAATGCAATTCCTCCTTGCGTCAGGATATTCACTCTCATGCTGCGCTTTTTGGCGCCTGCAACAGTCATTCTCTCCCCGGCAAGACAAAAAAAGTTAAATCTCCATCTTTCTGGCGGCTTGAAGGCAGCCGTCCATCGACATGCACAAATCAATCATGCATATTAGACTCTAGGCTATAACAAAGTGCTTGGAAAGGACGAGTTTTTTCATGAAAATCCTGGTAACTGGCGGTGCGGGGTACATTGGTGGTACTGTCGCGGGGTTGTTAGCCGCAAATGGGAATCACACCGTAATTTTTGACAATCTGAGCCATGGGCGGCGCGACCTTTTGCCCCCAGGGGTAGAGTTTATCGAGGGAGAACTTGCTGACCGGCCTGGACTTGAGAAGATATTTTCAACTGCCAAGGCCCAAGGAAAGCCCTTCGACAGCGTCCTTCACTTTGCCGCCCTCATCGAGGCCGGCGAGTCCATGCTCCTTCCCGAGCTGTTCTTCCGCAACAACACCGCCTCCACCCTCGCCCTGCTCGAGGCTATCCTCGCCCACGGCCCCCGCCGGCTGGTCTTCAGCTCCACCGCCGCCGTTTACGGAGAGCCGGAAGTAATTCCAATCAAAGAGGATGCGCGTCTGCTGCCGACCAACCCCTACGGCGAGTCCAAGCTGCTGGTCGAGCGGATGCTCGGCTGGTTCAACCAGATTCACGGCCTGCGCTGCGCTTCGTTGCGCTACTTCAACGTGGCCGGCGCCCAGGAAGGGCCAAACGGCATCACACGCGGCGAGGCCCACGATCCGGAAACCCACCTCATTCCCCTGGTCCTCGACGTAGCCCTCGGCCGCCGCTCCTCCATCCGAATCTACGGCAATGACTACCCTACCCCGGACGGCACCTGCATCCGCGACTACATCCACGTCTCCGACCTTGCCGATGCCCACCTGCTGGCCCTCAGCGCCCTGGAAACCGCTCCGGCCGACCAGAGCCGGCTGATCTTCAACCTGGGCAANNGGCCATCCCATCCCTGCCGAAATTCATCCCCGCCGCCCTGGAGACCCCGCCGTCCTGGTCGCCAGCAGTGAAAAAGCCATCCGCGAACTCGGCTGGAAGCCCCGCTACACCCAACTCGACGAAATCATACGCACCGCCTGGGTCTGGCATCAGAAGCGGTACGCGTGAAGAAGGCGTTCAGCTGCATCTGAGGCAGCGGTTCGTAGGAGTTCGAGAATCATGAATGATATTTTCTGGATCAATGGCGATCCTCCTACTCCATTGGCCGTAGTGCTCATGCCGCATGGGGACGACAGTCTGAAGAACGACCTCTTGCGCATGAAGCAAGGTGGCATTCAAACCCTTGTTTCACTCTTGGAAGAGGAGGAAGCTGCTTCGCTCGGACTTGCGCAAGAAGGCACTTTAGCAGGTCAGATTGGAATGCAGTTTGTCTGCTTTCCATTCCCTGATGTACATGTTCCGCCGGATCTTGTTAGCTTCAGGAAATTCGCGGCAGATTTGGCCAGCCGTCTCAGTGCCGGAATCAGTGTCGGTACCCATTGCCGGGGAAGCATCGGCAGGGCAACCGTCACTGCGGCCTGCACTCTTATCCATCTTGGGTGGAAACCAAAGGCAGCTCTGGACGCGATTGCAGCGGCCCGCGGCCTCGCCGTTCCCGACACACAGGAACAGGAAGACTGGATTATGCGCTATAAACCGCTTCCATGAACGACTCGGCAATCAATATGTAGCTACATTTATAGATATATTTGTGGTATTATTTAGTCATGGAGTTCGATTGGGATCCCGTAAAGGCTCAATCCAACCTGCGCAATCATGGGGTTCTGTTTCTCATGGCGTGTGAAGTATTCAAGGACGGAAGCAGACTTGAGCACGCAGACGTTTCCAGCGACTACGACGAGGAACGGTGGATCGTTCTGGGTCGTGTCGGGCAGAAGATTCTTTCTGTGGTCTATACACAACGCGGGCAGCGGATCCACTTGATTTCCGCACGAAGGGCAGATCGCAATGAACAGCGAACCTATTGGACTGGTGACCTATCGGCTTGATCCCGACAATCCTCCTGTCTTGACGGCTGAGGAGCAGCAGGCGTGGACGAAACTCCAAGAGATGGGCGATGAGGGGATCGACTACAGCGACATTCCGCCCCTGCCTGCCACCGGTTGGCGGCGCGTCTCCGAGCTGGTCCCGGCGGAGAACAAGCAGCAGATCACGCTGCGGCTGGACGCCGACCTGATCGCCTTCTTTCGCGCGACCGGGCGGCGCTACCAGAGCCGCATCAACGCGGCGCTGCGCGAGTACGTGACCGCGCAGAANNCCGGTGCAATTCTTCCCGTCCATTTGCCGTTCGTATGCATCACTAGATAGAGTTGCATTCACGCGGAGCCTTAGCGGAGCATGATCCCGAGGGCTGCCGTGAGCCGTTTTTCGATCCTCTTCCCCTAAGGACGGTTCGTATGAATTCCCTGCCCGTTTTTGAAGTTGCCAGCCCTGTTTCTGTCGTTGCCAACCCTGTTTTGGCCGTGGCCAGTCAGGACATCGACTCGACACTGCGCGAGGACCGCGTCTTTCCGCCGCCGCCGGAGTTCAGCGC
>PMGP01000065.1 GCA_003156235.1 Acidobacteriaceae bacterium | reverse complement strand
TAGAGGGAGTTGGTGTCCTGGCGGAAGGGGGTGAGCATCTCGGAGCCGACGGCGATGATTTCGGATTTCATAAAAGCAGTTCTCAGTTCACAGTTAAAAGCCTGTAGCTCATCATCGTCAGTGTACCGTAATCGCGATAAGACTGTGATGAACAGGGCACAGCTTTTCAAGGCTCAGGAGGATTTTTTGGGGCTGATGAACGGGCCACCTACCATGAGATACTTTCTTTCAGGACAAGTTGCACTTTGAGGCTTTCCATGACTAAACTTTCCATTGCCAAGCGTACACCTGTTGAGAACATTCGGTCGGTCTGGCCGAAGGAGCCCGACTTCTCCGATTGGTTGACGACGCAAGAGGGCATTGAGCTTATTGCACAGGAACTGGAAGTTGAGATCGAGAACCCAAGGCGGGAAGCAAAGGGGTCGAACTTCTCATGTGACGTCGTGGCGAATCTCGTGGGCGACGAGAAGCATATTGTAGTTATTGAAAACCAGTTTGGGCGGACGAATCATGACCATTTGGCCAAACTCCTGACCTATGCCGCAGCCCACAAGGCCATGACCGGGATCTGGATCGCAGAAGAAGTTGCGGACGATCACCGTCAGGTAATCGACTGGCTGAACGAGAACACGCCCGACACGGTTGCCCTCTACCTTGCGGAGTTGAAGGCTTACACCATTGGAGCGAGCGCCGCCGCTCCAATGCTCGATCTGGTCTGCCGCCCCAATGTGACCATGAAGCAGACCAACGCCGGTCTTACGGAAGGGGATCGTAAGCGAAGAGAATGGCGTATCGCCTTCTGGCAGGAAATCCATCACCGATTGAAGGGAGAGAAAATCCCCTTCCGGCTTCAAAAGCCAGGGCCAGGCCATTGGTCCAGCATCGCTATAGGCCGATCTGGATTCCATGTGAGCATGCTTCTGACGCCAAAGAACCAGAGCGTGGTGCTTGAAATGATCGTTCAACCGGCAGGGTGGAAAGATTCAGCCTTTGAACAGTTACAACTGGAAGCCCCGGAAATCGAGGCGGAGGTTGGAAAGCCTTTACAGTGGCGCCAAATGCCCGATAAAACCTGCTCCAAAATCGTGCTGGAAGAGAAGCTAGATCCTGATATTGAAGGGAATCGGAAGAATATCTGTGATTGGTTCGCGGTGTGGACGCCTAAAGTATATCTCGCGTTTCATGATCGAGTGAAGAAGCTTGTTGCGCCAGAGGATGCTTAGAAATTGACGGGTGGCCCAGGTCTCGTATTTGAAACCTGGAAGACGATGAACCTCGATTATGCAGCGATGGGATATTTCTTGATCTTGGGCATTTGTTTGCGGCTTGCTTGCCATAAATCATACTGCGTCTGCATCTTTGGTTTTGTGGCCTGGATGAGCTGCCGCTATTCCCTTTAAGGCCGCGGGCAGCAAGATAGCCAGCGCCTTGCAAATTGACAATAAATTAGCTAATCTATTCTTAGCAGTATGGAGGTACGATGATTGAAGCCACGATGTTCGAGGCCAAAACCCAGCTTTCCGATCTGGTGAAGCGGGCTCGGCGCGGGGAAAAGATTGTATTGACCACCGGAAGGAAGAAGCTGCCGGTGGCGCAGATCGTCGCCCTCAAGCCGGTGACGGAGCGGGTGTTAGGTCAGTTTTACCGCCCGAGTTTCAACATCCCGGATGACTTTGACGAGTTGCCGGATGCTGAATTGAAAGCGTGGATGGGTGAAACAGAATGAGAATCCTTATTGACACCCACTATGTTCTCTGGTCGGCCTTGCATCCTGAATCGATTCAACCCTGGGCGCGTGCATTGCTGATCGACCTGAACAACGAGATTCTAGTCTCAGCCGCATCGCTTTACGAGATCAGTTTGAAGGTTCGAAAGGGCAAACTCCCCGAGGCGGCGGAGTTTGAGAGCGATTTGGTGGAGAACATTGAGGGGCGACTAGGATATTTGGTTTTGTCTCTGGAGCCTGAGGTCATGGTTCGAGCGGCGCGTTTCGATGATAGCCACGCCGACCCGTTTGATCGTATGATCGCGGCGCACGCCATCCAGCACAATCTGCCGATTCTCACCACCGATGACAAACTGGAAGCCTTTGGAGTCCGCCGCTTGAAGATGCCCAAGCGGTAAGAAGGGTGCCCCAAGCATCAATTTTGAGACCTGGGAGACGATGAACCTCGATTATGCCGCGATGGGATATTTCTTGATCTTGGGCATTTGTTTGCGGCTTGCTTGCCATAAGTCATACTGCGTCTGCAGGGCCATCCATATTGCGGGACGATCACCGAATGCCGCTGAAAATCGCAATGCCATATCTGCGGTAATGGACGCTTTGCCATTCGCAATACGAGAGAGTGTGACGCGCGATACTCCGATGTGTTTGGCGAATTCGGTTACAGTTAGGTTCAAACCTTCAAGCCATTCCTGTAATAGTTCGCCAGGGTGGGGTGGATTGTACATCTCAGTCATGGCCCTTCTCCTCGCAGCCTGTGGTCAAAGCCGGAAATTCTGAAAACCTTCCCTCAGGGGCTGAAGCCCTTCCTTTATTATCAGCGCCTTGCGGCACGACTAAAGTCGTGCCCTTTCAAAACCTTGCTTTTACTACGACCAGTATAGGCAAACAACTGACAACTGCGAACTGCGAACTGAGAACTGAGAACTGTGAACTGAGAACTATCAACTGTCAAAACAGATTCAGACCTTCGACTCCCAAGTCCACATCATAAACCGCGTCGTTGGTGGCGAGGATGGTGGTTCCGAGCGGAGAGAAGGCCACGCCGACGAGGTTTGCGCCGGAGAGTACGAGGGTGGCTTCGCCTTGCGTGGTGACGCGGACTATGCCGCGGCGGCCGTGGAGGCTGGCGGACAGATAGATGTCGCCTTCTTTGGAGAGCGCTAGGCCTTGCGGACGGCCCAGTCCGCGATACCAGGG
>PMGP01000049.1 GCA_003156235.1 Acidobacteriaceae bacterium | reverse complement strand
AGGAAGTTGACCGACTTCCAACTGCCTTCCAACGGGCAGGTCTCGGATTCGCCGTCTCCGATGACACAAGCGACGATAAGGTCAGGGTTGTCGAAGGCCGCGCCGAATGCGTGAACCAACGAGTAGCCAAGCTCTCCTCCCTCGTGCATCGAGTTCGGAACGTGCGGGCCGCAGTGACTCGGCACGCCGCCTGGCGTCGAGAATTTCCGGAACAACAGCCTCATGCCGTTTTCATCCGCTGTGATCTCAGGATGGACTTCGGTGTACGTGCCCTCGAGATAGGAGCTTGCATTCAGCGAGGGACCGCCGTGTCCTGGACCAGAGATATAGATAATGTCCGCATCGTGCTCTTTGATGAGGCGATTTAGATGAATATAAATGAGGTTTTGTCCCGGCGAAGTTCCCCAATGGCCAAGCAGTCTCGGCTTGATCTGTTCCGCCTTGAGCGGTTCTCGCAACAAGGGGTTCTCAAAGAGGTAGATTTGTCCGATACACAGATAGTTTGCTGCCCGCCAGTAGCGATTCATCTTATCCAGCAGCTCCGGCGAAAGCGGTCCTTTGGGTACCGGAGCTTGTGCCTCAACTTTGCCATCTGCCGCAATCGCGGTTGACAAATTCACATCAAATATAAATCCGGAGGAGTTGCCAGTCTGATCGAAGTTCTTGCTCAGTGATTGCGGAATGCCATCTTGACCGGTGCTGATTGGGCGTTTCTTGGTAGCCATCTTGAAAGTTCCTCTCTATTTCTCCGCAACTGGTAAGAGTGCGGCGTGAGCTTTGAGACATCAGTTTGTTGGGGGCGCGATGGGTCTCCGGCGTCATTTCGCCAACAGCTTTTTAATCTCGTCCAGTTCGATGCGACGCTTTTCAGTGGTTTTCGGGTAGGCCATCTTGAGGTCTCCCAATGCATCAAGGACGATTTGAGAGACGATTAGCCGCGCGTTCTCCTTGTCGTCGGCAGGAACGATGTACCACGGCGCATGATGCGAGCTTGTCGCGCGAAAGCAATCCTCATAGGCCTTCATGTATTGCTTCCAGTATTTTCTCTCGTGAATGTCAGAGGTGCTGAACTTCCAGTTCTTGTCTGGCTCGTCGATGCGCTCAAGGAATCGCTTTCGCTGCTCTTCGTAAGAAAGGTGGAGGAATATCTTGACAATCCGCGTGCCGTTACGATGAAGATGCTTCTCCAGGTCCACGATGGAGCCATACCTCTGCTCCCAAATGTCCTTCTCATCGCACAATTCCTCAGGAAGCCCCTGGCTGCGAAGAAGCTCCGGATGCACTCGAACGACGAGCACCTCCTCGTAATAGGAACGGTTAAAGATGCCAATCCTGCCGCGTTCGGGAAGGCGGCACGTGCTGCGCCAGAGAAAATCATGTTGGAGTTCCTCGGCGCTGGGCTGCTTGAAACTGAAGACCTCGCAGCCTTGCGGATTGATGCCGGACAGGACGTGACGAATGGCGCCATCTTTGCCGGCACTGTCCATTCCCTGAAAGATCACCAACAGTGCGTAGTGGTTGGATGCGTAGTGCAACCGCTGCAGCGAACTCAGCTTCTCAATGTGCTGGTTTAGAAGTTCCTCGTACAGCTTCTTCGACTTGGCATAGGGCTCAACAATTGTCGGCCACTTGCTGAGATCCACCTTCTTGTCTGGCGGCACGCGGTAGGCTTTCGAATCGATGATTGTGCTCAATTTATCGGTCATGCCAGCCTCATTGTTCATGTCTGTTTATTTGTGGGAGTCTGTTTTCTGACGCTCCGGCTCTGCCTTCTCCCAATCCTGAACGGATTGAACCTCCTCGCGCCCTAGCTGCTCGTAGAGTTCATGGACCCGCTTGACGAGCTGTGGCGTCACATCCGGCTGTGGCTTGTCTTTGGCTTCAGGCTTCGGCTCAGCCTTGGCTTCCGGCTCTGGCTCGGCCTTGGCCTCAGGCTTCGGCTGATCAGCTTTTGCTTCAGGCTTAGCCTGGTCAGCTTTAGCTTCAGGTTTAGTCTCAGCATTGGCGTCGGGCTTAGCCTCGGCCTTGGTTTCAGGCTTCGGCTCAACAGCTTTAGCTTCGGGCTTAGGCGCATTTGCCTTGGCTTCGGGCTTGGGCTCAGCCTGATCGTCTGACTTAGGCTCAACTTTGGCCTCAGGCTTTGGCTCGTCAGCCTTGGCTTCAGGCTTAGCCTGGTCAGCTTTAGCTTCAGGTTTAGGCTCAGCATTGGCGTCGGGCTTAGCCTCGGCCTTGGCTTCAGGCTTCGGCTCATCAGCTTTAGCTTCCGGCTTAGATGTATTGGCCTTGGCTTCCGGCTCTGGCTGATCAGCTTTGGCTTCGAGCTTAGGCGCATCAGCCTTGGCTTCGGGTTTTGGCTGGTCAGCTTTGGCATCGGGCTTAAGTGCATCAACCTTGGTTTCCGGCTTCGGCTCGTCCTTGGTTTCGCCCTTGGTATCGGCCTTTGGCTCCGCCTTGACGGGATCAAAAATCTTATAAGCGAGCAGCTTGATGCGATCGTTGATCAGTGCCCAGGCAATTGCATAAGCCCAGACGAACCCTGCCCACTTCCATCCCAGGGGCGTCATAAACAACCCATAGACGGCAATAAGCGTTGCGATGGTCTGGGTTCCCAGCACGGCCATCCAGAGGANNAGGAAGATGGTCAGATGCCCGGCCACGGAGAGTTTCAAATACATCAGTGTCTGGGCGTGCAGACGGTCGAAGTGGAAGACGCGCTCTGCGAGATAAAACAGTCCAAACGCGGCGACAACACCAATCACTCCCAGCACGGTGGAGATGGCCAGCACAAGCCGCATGTTCCAGGCTTCGGGCTTGTTTCTATACAAGACGTTGTCATACGCGATCGACAGTATGGCTCCGTCGTTGAGCAGCGCGATCATGACGATCATCACCGCTGTGAGTGGATAGAAATTGAACACCAGGATTGCCAGCGTCATGAAGAACAGCACGCGCAGCGTCTCGGCGATGCGGTAGATGGCGTAGCTATTCATGCGCTGGAAGATGCGGCGACTCTCTTTAATCGCATCGATGATCACGGAGAGCCCGGACGTGAGCAGGACGATCGAGGCTGCCGCTCTGGCTGCGTCGGTCGCGCCGGAAACGGCAATGCCGCAGTCGGCCTTTTTCAACGCAGGCGCGTCGTTCACGCCATCGCCGGTCATGCCGACTATGTGGCCGCAGGTCTGCAATACATCCACGATATGAAACTTGTGCTCCGGGAAGACCTGCGCGAAGCCATCAGCCTTCTCGATCTCCTCAGTTACCTGCTGCGTCTCCTTCTTCTTTGTATCGCCAAGTGCGTTGGCGTCCAGGATATTGACGCCCAGGCCCAGCTCTTTCGATGTTTCCCGGGCAATGGCAATTTGATCGCCCGTCACCATCTTGATCTTGACGCCCATTTCTGCGGCGTCCGCGATGGTTTGTTTGGCATCCGCGCGCGGCGGGTCGAACAACGGCAGAATGCCGATAAACTTCCATTTGCCCTGCTCATCGGCCCTGGCCACACCCAGGGAGCGGAAGCCGCGGCCGGCAAAATCAAGGATGGCTTTGTCTGCCGCTGTCTTGACTTCGGCGGCATTAGTCGCCATCTGCAGAATGACCTGTGGAGCTCCCTTGGCTACAAAGAACTGCTTCCCGTCCGCCCCTTTGACGGTAGCTTCCGTGCGTTTGTGCACCGGATCGAAGGGCATAAAGTGAAGCACCTTGCAGCTCTTCAGTTCCTTGTCATCCTTTACGCCGCCAATTACGGCCAGGTCGATGGTGTCCTTGTCCTCCGCGCGGGAGGCCAGCGCGGCCCAGAGAACGACGTTTGCAGCAGCGATTCCGTTAATGCAGAAGGGATCGCCCAATGTGAGTTTGTTTTGCGTGAGGGTGCCGGTTTTGTCGGAGCACAGAACGTCTACTCCAGCCAGTTCCTCGATGGCCGAAAGGCGGGTTACGATCGCTTCCTTCTTGGCGAGCAGGCGTGCCCCAACTGCCATGGTCACCGACAGTACAGTCGGCATGGCGACGGGAATGGCGGCTACCAGAAGCACCAGGCAGAATTCCAGTGTGGTGAGTACCTTGTCTCCGCGGAAAAGGGCGAAGACAAGAATCAAGGCGACCAGTGCTACCGCCAGAACAATCAGGTAGTCGCCAATCTTCATCACAGCTTTTTGGAAGTGGCTGACTGTATGAGCCTGCTCCACCAGTTGCGCGGTCTTGCCAAAGTAAGTGTTTGTCGCGGTGGCATAGACGATGGCGTCTATTTCACCCTGGCGGATGATGGAGCCGGAGTACACAGCCCCACCTGGCTTGGCAGTGACGGGCAGCGACTCGCCGGTCAGGGCAGACTGATCTACCTGGATGGAATCGCCCTCGAGCAAACGTGCATCGGCCGGAACGATGTCGCCCAACCGTAGGCGAATGACATCGCCGGGGACCAACTCGCTCGCTTTCGGATCCTCCCACTTGCCATCTCGCTTGACTTTGGCCTTGATCGCTAAACGGGCTTTGAGGGCGGCAATGGCATTCCCCGCCTGATGCTCTTCCCAAAATCCAACGAGGGCGTTAGACAAAAGCAGCACAAGGATGATGAAGAAATCGAGCCAGTGTCGGACAATTCCTGACAAAATGACCGCTACTTCAATCATCCACGGAATGGGTCCCCAGAAGTAGGAGAGGAACTTCAGGTATTCGTTGGTCTTCTTTTCCTCGATCTGATTAGGCCCATACTGCGCCTGGCGCTTCGTAGCCTCGGCCTGGCTCAGGCCGTCTGGGGATGCCCCCAGCTTTTTCATCAGCTCCGGCATGGCGAGCGTCTTCAAGGAATCCTTATCATCCTTGGGCTCGGGCTTCGACTCGGGCTTATCTGGGTTCGATGTCACGATGAATGTTCTCCTGTTTTTGCTCCGCTGACTGGGGACTTGCTGCAATGCAGGCAAAGCAAACTGGCCATTCGGCCGTTTGTTCAGGCGCCAATCGCCGAAAAGCAGGACTCCAGATGATTGCTTCTCTTGGAGGGCGATCCGGTCGCGCGCAAATACCCAGCGATGAGCAACGGTCAGAGATGGAGGAGCCGCGGAATATTGCTCGGGCAAGTGGTTTCGCCGGAAATTGAAGCCCCCGACGTCACTTTACTTTGAAAAGATCGTTCGATTCCTGGTCGTAACTTTGCTCCGTGTGCGAAGCCTTCTCCGCTGCCTTTTTGGCAACCCGCTCAATCCGCTTCTGGGCTGCTGCGTCCAAAACCGTCTCGTTTTCGAGCTTTGTCACCTCTGAATTCTCAATTTTTTCCGCCATTGCTGAGCCCTCCTCGCTTCAGGATGAACCATGCTCCTATCAAGTTCTGGTCAGTTTTGCACTCCGATTCGATATCGCGGGGACATTCGAGACTTGTCCTTCGCGGGCCCTGATCATAAGTCATCAGCGGCGCATGGCGGCGTCGAGGCGGTTGAGCACCTGCCGGAAGCCCTAGGCGGCGTTCTCGGCCCTGCCATTTTCGAGCTTGACCAGGACCACGTAGAGCGTGGTGCGCTCGACCAAAGTGCCCACCTGGGAAGGGTTTTGCTTGTCCTTGACGAGACCGCCCTCCCCGTGGCCAGGCACCAGCCGCTGCTCGACCTCTTTGGGGCGGTTGTCGATTAAGGTGCTGCAATAAATGTACTTACGGCGATTCTCTCCGGCCGAGCGCTTGCGGCGGTGCATGTGGGGCGGCGCAGCAGGGTGAAGAGGCGCGCCCACCGTTGGCCGCGTGGCATGGCCAGGGTTCCCACGGATAGCCACATTGTGCAAAAGGCGGGATGACGATTCCCCGCCTTTTGCATCCAAGCAGGAGTGAACTGAAAATCAACCGCCAGCCCCAGCGGAGGAGTCCGTCTTGCGTTTGCAGGGAAAAGTAGCCATCGTCACCGGTGCCGGATCGGGCATCGGACAAGGTATTGCAGAGCGGCTTGGCTGTGCGGGCGCCAAGGTCATCGTCGATTACGTAGGCAGCGCCGGCGGCGCCAGGCAGACTGAGCGCGTCATCGAGCAGTCCGGCGGGGCCGGCGAGATCGTGCAGGCCGACATCACTCGCGTGGGCGACGTGCGCGCGCTTGTCGATGAGGCTTGGACCCGCTTCGGCTCCGCCGACATCCTCGTCAACAACGCCGGCGTGGAAAAGAAGGCCTACTTCTGGGACGTCACCGAGGCCGACTACGACCTGATGATGTCAGTCAATCTGCGCGGCCCTTTCTTCCTGACGCATCCCTTTGTGCAACCCCTGCGCGCAGCCGGCAAGCCCGGCCGCATCGTCAACATCAACTCCGTCCACGAGGACATGGCCTTCCCCGGCTTCGCCACTTACTGCGCCAGCAAGGGTGGCCTGCGCATGCTGATGCGCGACCTGACCGTCGACTTGGCTCGCTGGGCATCACCGTGAACAACGTGGCCCCCGGCGCTATCGCCGCGCCCATCAACACGACTCTGCTCGCCGACAAGCCCAAGCTCAACGCGCTTGAGAAGATTCCCCTTGGCCGCCTCGGCAAACCAGAGGATGAGGCCAGCGTGGTCACCTTTCTGGCCTCGGGCGACGCCGCATACGTCACCGGCTCCACCTTTGTCGTCGATGGCGGACTCATGCGCAACTACCTCGAACAGTGAGGGGATCATGGCCGCACGTATTGAAGATTACGCACTCATCGGCGACCGCGAGACCGCCGCGCTCATCGATCGCAACGGCTCCATCGACTGGCTCTGCTGGCCGGACTTCTCCTCAGAAGCCTGTCTGGCCGCGCTGCTGGGTACCGAGGACAATGGCTACTGGAAAATCGCTCCGTCGCACTGCCAGTGGACCACCACGCGCCGCTACCGCGAACATACGCTGATCCTTGAAACCACCTTTGAGTGCCCGGAGGGCGCCGTACGTCTCATTGACTTCATGCCGGTGCGCATCCATCACTCGCGCGTTGTGCGCATCGTTGAAGGTGTTCGCGGTACCGTCCCCATGCGCATGGAGCTGGCCCTGCGCTTCGACTACGGCCGCACCGTGCCCTGGGTCACTCGCAGACGAAACGGCACGCGCGCAGAGGAGATGCGCTCTGACCGTGTCCATGCCATCGCCGGCCCCAATCAGGCTGTGCTTCACGCCAGCGTGCCCATGCGCGGCGAGAACCTTCACACCGTGGCCGACTTTACCGCCAACGCTGGCGAGCGCGCATGGTTCACGCTGACCCACGCCCTCTCTTACCGGCCCGATCCGCCCACCATCGACGTGAATGGAACGCTTGCAGAGACCGAAGCCTTCTGGCAGCACTGGAGCAGCCGTCTGCAATACCAGGGCAAGTACCGCGAGGCCGTCGAGCGCTCGCTGATCACGCTGAAGGCCATGACCTTCGAGCCCACCGGTGGCGTGGTTGCGGCCATCACCACCTCTCTGCCTGAGGCCATCGGCGGCGTGCGCAACTGGGACTACCGCTACTGCTGGCTGCGCGACACCACCTTCACCCTGCTCGCGCTTACCAACGCCGGCTACTACGAAGAGGCCGCCGCCTGGCAAAACTGGCTGCTGCGCGCCCTGGCCGGCAGTCCCGACCAAGTGCAGATTATGTACGGCATCAAGGGTGAGCGCCAGCTCGTGGAGTGGGAGGCCAACTGGCTGGCCGGCTATGAGAACTCGCGCCCCGTACGCATCGGCAACGCCGCCGCCCTCCAGCTGCAGCTCGACATCTACGGCGAGATGCTCGACTGCTTCTTCCATGCGCAGCACAGCATGAACGACAACCGGGAAAACGACTTCCGCATACTCGCGCTGCTGCTCAAGCGGCTGGAGGTCATCTGGCACCAACCTGACGAGGGCGTCTGGGAGACGCGCAGCGGCCCGCGGCAGTTCACCTACTCCAAGATGATGGCCTGGGACGCCTTCGACCGCGCCGTGCTGCTGGCCGAGCAACTCGGCTACGACGCTCCTCTCGAGCAATGGAGGACCACACGCGACGCCATCCACAGCGAGATCTGCGCCCAAGCCTTCAACGAGAAGAAGAACGCCTTCACTCAGTTCTACGGCTCCGACCAGCTCGACGCCGCGCTGCTGCTCATGCCCGTGGTCGGCTTCCTGCCTGGCAACGATCCCCGCGTCCGCTCCACGGTCGAGGCCATCGAGCGCGAGCTGATGCCTGACGGCCTCGTGCTGCGCTACGACACGTCAAAATCCAGTGACGGCCTGCCGCCCGGCGAGGGCGCCTTTCTGGCCTGCAGCTTCTGGATGGTGAGCGCCCTCAAGGCTGTTGACCGCATGGACGATGCGCGTGCCCTGTTCGAGCGCCTGCTCACCCTGCGCAACGACCTCGGCCTGCTCTCCGAGGAGTATGACGTTGAGCGCCAGCGTCTGGTGGGCAACTTCCCCCAGGCCTTCTCCCACATCGCGCTGGTCAACGCCGCCTTTGACCTCCAGGACGCCGCCGCCATACGCAAGCGCGCGCATCGCCAAGTCCGCCGCCAGAACGGAAACGGGCACGCATAGCCACCCCCAGAATCCCGCACCGCAAACCAAATAGAGCATGGGGTTCAGATAGCGCTCACAGAAGAAGGCTCATTGAAGCCTTTTGGACTCAAAAAAAGCAGGCGCACTGACACAGCAAGCCATCCAGGCATTCCAGACCCGCCACTGGAAGAAGTATCAGCTCACGCAGACGCGGACGCTGTACTGTTTTGTTCAAGAATGGCCGAGCGGCCACTCACGAGGAGCGTTATGCAGAGAACCATTCGCGAAGCTGAGGTCCGTTGGGGTGAGCCCGCGGAGTTGCGACTGCGCGGGCAAGACTTACCGCTTCGAATTGGCCCTAAATCCCATCTTTGCTGTGATGCAGATTAATTCTGAGATTGGCCCATGAAATGGACTTCACCCAGCGAGTGGGAATCAGCACTGAGCGGCCGAGCAGCCAGTCCCCGGCTTTCACATCCAAGTAGCCGAGATGCCAGGAAGCCTCGTCCATGATCAGACCTTCCAGGCTCCCAATCTCGCCGTCTGTGGCCCAAACCTCGTAATCAAGTAAGTCCCAGGTGCTGCGGAGATGAGGATCCTCTTGGCTGTGAACAGGATATTTCATCCCGGTCGGGATTTGAGCCCCCAGGTCCATCGCAGTATGCACCCAAGAGGCCATCTTTCCCCAGTATTCCTCCATCGCGATCACTTGCTGGCGGGAAACCGGCTTTTCGGTATCCACATCCGGGCTGTTGCGCACCTGCTCTTTCGTCAAATGGACGTGGAAGGTCTTCTGAGTCCAGTCGGGCGGGTCAACTGCTGCAATCGGCAGAACCACATCTCGCCGTTTGAACCAGGTTCCCACGTCAACTACCAAATAATGAATCGTCCATGAAAGGCCGTCGAAAAGAAAGTTGCTGACATTGCCTATCTCGCCATCTGTTGCTATCACGGACGAACCTGTCAAGGTTTTCAGATTGTGAAGCATATTCTTCCTCCGGGCCGAAGGCCATGGTACACCTTTCCAATGATCGACAATTTATGCAGGTCGACTCCGCAGCGTTGAAGCTCCTTTACCGCTTCATCCGCTTTTGTATGCGTGAGATGCACGGCGACAACCGAATTGTGAACCTACATTTCAAAATCTCCCTGGTCAATAGGCGTCCTCGTCAGGTGAACGGAACCCAACCCTTAAATATAACCGCGCACGAACAAGAAGTCCGTGCCATTTTGAACTGTATGTGTAAAAAAGCTGTCGACGTATAATATCTAATAGAATCAAGCGTTTAGGAAGGCGATTCAGCCATCCTGCCAGATTATTCTGCCTCGACACACGCCTGCCATAAGCTATCACCGCCCACTTTACTTCATTGTGGGTTTGCCTGGAAGATCGTCTCGCTTTTAAAAAACACAACGTCATCACTCGCGAAACATGGCACTTTGCGATTGAGTCTTTCGCATAATATCGGCACTTCAAGGAACGAGTAGCATCGCATCATTCCAAGACACGACCAGGAATTTACACCGCCCGCTATGGTCTGAGGGTGCCGTTCTGGTTGATCCAGCCGCCTCGAAAGAAACGGTGATGCACCATGCTTTGGGCAAGCAGAAAAAAGGCAACTGCCAAGATGATAAAAAACAGGAACTTTCCAATTTGGAACCAGAGCGACTTTTCCCTTGCAGGGGTTGCCTTATCCGAATTTTTAGACATCTGAGCTACCTATCCGCCAAGTCAGGCGACCGCCGTGGTATCGCCATTGTACAACTGATCGCCATGCCGGAGGTCGCTTGTCATGCATTTTTCTAGGATACGCCGGCCATGCAGAGCTCGGAGGGACGCGGCCGAGGGAGGTCGAGCGAAGAGCAGTAACTTCTGTAAGGATTTTTGTGGGTAGACTGCTTCAAAATCGGGATAGAGGGAGAGTCGCCTCTCCTCCCCTCCCACACCACCGTACAAGCGGGTCCGCATCCGGCGGTTCGATGAGTTGATCCCCTGCCGCACAGTACAGAGGCCGGAAGTTCAAAGAACGCATCGCCGATGGTGGTTTCGCCGCTCGTCGAGTTCCCTTGCAAGCTTCACCCGCTCCCAACTCGCTCAAGCTCAACCCGAAAGCCGATTGGCTGGCGCATGGCCACGCATGAGACGCGCTGTCCTACTACCCCTTCTCATCGTTCAGGCCTTCGTTCCTCGCGGAACTAGTATGGCGTCATTTCATGTACTGGTTCGCGGACGCCGAGTTTGGGCTCCAGACAGGGGCGACCTCGGCAGATGCTATGATCGCTGCTGCCGACAGCAACTGGGCAGCGATCGAGAAGACAAATCCACGGCTGCTGATGGAAGAACGACAAAACGATGGGAATTGGGTACATCAGTGGTTCCGTGCTTTAGTCGAGTTTCCCTACTTCGCCTGAACGCCGACCTGTGATCCGTTTCCCCTACACCTGTGACAAACTGGCTACGCCCGAGCACAGTCTCAGCTATCCGCGCATCCTTGCCTTCTGCGAATCCGTCATGAAACCCACCCGCCTTTCAACGCCACCTGCACGCACACAGTCGATTCGGGCGGCATCCTCCCCGTTCAATTCCCGAAGAGGTACACGCTGCCGTCGAGAATGCGGCCAACCTGGTACTCGTTGAGCCGTCGTTGCCAATCAAGCACGTGTACCATAAAACGGGTTCACTCCCCGATTCGCTTGGCGTGGACTTCAAGGGGTATTTTTATAGTGCCGCTTAACGAACGATATTGGGAAGAATTATAGTGCGTAGATACGTATGTACGTATAGACTTAAAGTATGCGAGTCGCCATCTATTGCAGGGTTTCGACCAAAGACAAAGGCCAGGACACAGCCAACCAACTTCTCCAATTGCAACAGTTCTGCACGCGCCAGGACTGGACGGTGGTTCAGGTGTACAAGGAGGAGGTCTCCGGGCGGAAGAGTGAACGCGACCGGGAGACATTCCGCCAGGTGTTCGTGGATGCCAGCAAGCGGAAGTGGGACTGCCTCTTGTTCTGGAGCCTCGACCGGCTGACGAGGCAGGGAGCCTTCGCCACTCTGAAATACCTTTCCAGGCTGAGTGAACTCGGGATTGGCTACAAGTCGTACACCGAAGAGTACCTGAACACCATGGGTGTCTTTGGGGACGTCATTATCTCGCTGCTGGCAACCCTCGCGAAGCAGGAGGCCATCCAGGCCATGGAGGAAGCGGCGAGTTAGCTGTTCTCTGCTGCGCTCTGAAGTCGCTGCTTGCAACTTCATGCGCACGGATTACAATTCATGCGATGACTTCCAAACCGGCCAAAACCGCCGCCCCTCCTCCCGCCTCGCGCGACTCGATTCACCCCAACGGCCCCGTCACGCTGTCGATCGATATTGGCGGCTCGGGGCTGAAGGCGATGCTGCTGGACGCGGCCGGCAAGCCGCTGTGCGAGCGGCAGCGCATTCCAACCCCCACCGACCCCGCACCGGAGGCGGTGCTGAAGGCGCTCGACGAGCTGCGCCGGCGCTTTCCGGAGTTCGATCGCGTCTCGGTCGGCTTTCCCGGCGTCGTCAAGCACGGCTCCACTTATCTCGCCGTCAACCTGCATCCTGAATGGGCGGGCGGTTACCCGCTGCAAGCGGAGATGGAGAAGCGCTGGAAGAAGCCGGTGCGGGTGGGCAACGACGCCGACGTGGCCGGCTATGGCGCCATCAAGGGCGAGGGCGTGGAACTGGTGATCACGCTGGGCACCGGCATGGGCGGCGCACTGTTTACCAACGGCCAACTGGTTCCGGGCCTGGAACTGGGCCACCATCCCTGGCGCAAGGGCAAGACCTACGAGGAGCTCCTGGGCCGCCGCGGCCTGGACGAGATCGGCAAGAAGGCCTGGAACAAGCTGCTCAAAGAAGCGCTCGCACAGATCGAGTTCCTGTTCAACTACGAGCACCTCTACCTGGGCGGCGGCAACACAAAGAAGATCAACTTCGAGCTGCCGGCCAACGTGACCATCGTCTCCAACGAGAGCGGCCTGCTGGGCGGCGTGGTGTTGTGGCGCGATCAGGGGTGAGCGAAGTTTTCGAACTCAGAGAAGCAAGCAACTCCCAGGTCTAGGAATCCCAGCCGCACTACGCGCCGGGGTTAAAGAAATCCGCCAGCCCGGCGCGCTCGGCGTGGGCGGCCATCGAGGCCTGAATCTCCAAGGCCAGCGCCAGCGCGCGGCGGCCCTGCTGTGCCGTGA
>PMGP01000434.1 GCA_003156235.1 Acidobacteriaceae bacterium | reverse complement strand
ACGACTGCTGGCCGGTGGCCTCCTGGTCGTCGATTGATTACTACGGCCGCTGGAAGGCGCTGCAATACTATGCGCGGCGCTTCTATGCGCCGGTGCTGGTCTCGCCGCACGTGGAGGACGGCGCGCTGAAGGTCTACATCGTCAGCGACAAGGTGAAGACCGAGCCGGCCACGTTACGCGTGCGCCTGATGGACTTTGACGGCAAGGTGCTGCTGGAGGAGTCGCACGCCGTGAGTGTTGCCCCTCTCACCAGCAAGGTCTATCTTGACTGGCCGCTCAAGAAACTGGCCGACGCGGGCGCGCAAGACACTTCGCGGGTTTTTATCGTGGCCGAGCTGACCGCGAGCGGAGCGCAGCTTTCGCGCAACATTGTTTATCTTGCGCCGACCAGGGGAGTGCATCTGAAGCCGGCTCAACTACAGGTCGAAGCCACCGGCGCGAAGGACAGTTACAAGATTCGCATTACGTCCCCGGTGCTGGCGCGCAGCGTATATCTTTCGTTTGGCAATCTCGACGTGCAGATCTCCGACAACTACTTTGACCTGATGCCGGGCGAGACGGCGGAGATTAAGATCTCCGGCACAGCTTCCCTCGAAGCGCTGAAGGCGCAGTTGAAGGTTATTTCCCTGACCGACGCTTTCGCCGCCGATAACCAGCCCGCCACGATGACAGCAAGATAGGAAATCAATCGTGGAAGTACAAGAAGGCCGGAGCTTCGAGCTCCGGCCTTTGGTTTAGTAACGCAGTCTCGATCAGAATGAAAATACGACCTGCGCGAAGATGCGCCGCGCTGCCGAACCGGTGCTGAAGATGCCGCCCGCAAGGCTTGTCGATTTGCCAAAATTCGGCGAAGTCACTGTTCCATTCGGCGTTCCATAGTCGATGTCGTTGAACAGATTCAGAGCCTGGACGCTGAAATTCAGTGAATATTTGCGGCCGGTGCTGGCGCCGCCGAACATTCCGCCAGGACCGCCGCGGCCACCGCCGCCGCCAAGACCGCCCGGTCCAAGACCGCCGCCCGGCGGTCCGCCGCGTCCACCGCCACCGCCGCGCCCGCCGCCGCCGCCATCAGGCGGTCCACCCGGAGGCGGCCCACCGTCGGCCTGGTTGTTCGTCGAGGCAACTTTGGGGCCGATGCCAACGGCCCGGCTGATGCGCAAATTCACGGCCACCGCCGCTGGACTATTGCCGAGGTTAACCGGGATGGTTGTGCCCGTAAGTCCTGTGTCGTCGAAAACGCCATAGGAAGTTGTTATCTGGTCGGCTAGCGGAGTGGCGGAGGTTGCATAGGTCGGACGCTGATCGCCAAAGTTATTTAAAGTGTCCGTGGGCAGCGTGATGTTAAAGGGCCGGCCCGACTGCGTTACCAGAAAGGGATTAAAGCGAATGCCCCAAGGCCCCTGGTAGTTGGCCATCATGAAGAGCATATTGCGCGTAACAAAGCCGGCGCGCCCGTAGTCTTTGTTCAGATCGTAGCTGTCTGTTGCGCCGCCGTTGCTGTTGCCATTGGCAAATGATAGTGTGTAAAAGCCTGTCAGACTGAGGTTCTTGTTCACCTTGGTGTTCACGCTGGCGATGATCTGATTCTGTTTGAAGACCGCTTCGGGATAATACTCATATAAGTAGTCGCCGGAGTTGTTCTGCGGTGTTCCGCCCGTGGCTTGATTGGCATTGCGAGTGACCAGTTGATGCTCGCCGAAAGAATGCAGGTAGGTGAGCGTGGCGCTGGTGCCGGGAAACAGTTGCCGCTCCAGGCTGGCGCCCGCCTGTTCGGTATTGGGAGAGTGAAAATGAGGAGCCACCTCGTACTTTACCGGCGTTGATGCTGTGGAGGTGCCAACTGTGCTGGAGCATTTACTTATGTCGAAGTCGTCCAGTGAAGTCGCAATCGTTCCCGAGATCGTTGGCGAGCTGCAAGTCGGGTTGTTGAGCACGACACGATTCTGGACATTGGCGCGATTGATGGTCAGCAGGTTGCCGCTTCCCAGCCGGTCGTAGAAGAAGCCGTATCCGCCGCGCAACACTGTCTTGGCCTTTTTATCCTTGCCGTTTCCATCCAGGGCGTAAGCAAATGCAACTCGCGGCGCCCAGTCGCTGTGGTCCGAGATGTGATTCTGCGCCTCCCAGCGAAGGCCGCCGGAGAGCGTGAGCCGCGGATTGAACTTCCAGTCGTCTTGAGCGAATAGGGCTATGTCAAAGACATTGGCTAGCGACGATTGCTGGCCGGTGGTGTAGCTGGCGGAGGTTGGGCCATCGCCTGCCGCCACCAGTTCTGCAAAGGTGTTGGGAGCGGTTGGACTATCGAGCCCATTCGCCATTGCCAGGTACTTCTGGTAGGCGTAGATTGTCGAGGTGCTGTTCTTCGTATCGGCAAAGGTGAAGTTGCCGTTGAAGTTTGCATTCGTCCAGTTCGCATCCCGCGTGTCCCTCAAGCGCGTGCCGAACTTGATGGCGTGCGCGCCATGGCTCATGGTGGATATATTCTGGAATTCCATCCGCGTGGCATGATCGCGGCTCTGCTGGCCAGAATAGCCGCCTCCGGAAAAGTCCCCTCCTACATTGATGGTGAGCGCCGTCGAGTCTGGATAGTGATTTTCGTTTTGGCGCTCGTACTGGAAGCGGCTTTCGTTGACCATGTGATCGTTGATGATGATCGCGTCGCTCATCTGCACGGTATGGTCGGTGTTTGATTCGTGCGTGGATGCAGTGGCGAGCGATCCCGAGTTTAAATCGCCATGTTCGGACTCAGACCAGAAGCCATAACGCACAGTAAACGTGTTCTTAGCGCCCAGTTGCCAATCGATGCGCGCCGAGGCGTTGTCGCGTATGCGCCGGTTCAACAGGTTGACGCCGTAGTTTTGGTTATCCACGTAGACGCCGGAGGTGTTCGCTATCACCGCATCGGGAATCAGCCATGCGTTCACATTCTCCGTGTTGCGCTGCTCGGCGCTTACAAAGAACGAAGCTGTCTTGGAGAGCGCGCCGCTGACCGTGCCGTTGAACTGGTAGCTGTAGTACGGGGGGATGACCGGGGTGAAGGGGTTGCCGGTATTGAAGGCCTTGTCGTTGCCTTGAAGAAAAAACTGTCCATGCAGCTTATCGGTGCCCGGCTTGGTGAGAATCTCGATGCGCCCATAGCCGATATGGTCGAACTCCGCGGAAAATGGATTCTGGTTGATGCGAATCTCGCGAAT
>PMGP01000239.1 GCA_003156235.1 Acidobacteriaceae bacterium | reverse complement strand
CACGCAGACACTAAAGCCCGCGTTGATTTTGCATCACTTGCGGCACGACTAAAGTCGTGCCCTGATACAAAGCGGGTTTATGAAACACGCTCTACTATATTTCACCCCAGAGTCGAAGAAGTGCTGCGCGAGAAGAGAGGTGTCCGCCAGTATTTCGCAACTCACTCGGCACTGCGTACGGGACGACCCGTAGTTACCGAACACTACCTTCTCAATCGAAAAGCCGCACTCAAACCGCCTCTCATTCAAAAATCACCAAAAAATTCAAACTCCTGTAACATTCCCAGCAGATAGTTGACTAAAGAAAGTGGTCTGTAAGGAGGATTACAGTGAAAAAGACATTGATTTTGTTTGGGTTGCTGGTTTTTGCCTTGAGTTCCGCCCAGGCGCAGAAATTAACCGGGGCAGGCGCGACCTTCCCTTATCCGATTTATTCCAAGTGGTTTAGCGAGTATAGCGCGGCGCATCCCGGAGTTGAGATCAACTACCAGTCCATCGGTTCCGGCGGCGGAATCCGTCAGATGGTAGCCGGCCTGGTGGATTTTGGCGCGACGGACATGCCGGCAACCGACGAACAACTGGCACCAGCCAAGACGAAACTTACTCACATACCCACCGTGCTGGGCGCAGTTGTGCCCATCTTCAACGTCCCCGGCGTCGACGACATCAAGTTCAGTCCCGACGTATTGGCCGACATCTTCCTGGGCAAGATCGACAACTGGAACAATGCCCGGATTGCCAAAGACAACCCCGGCGTGAAGCTGCCGGCCGACCAGAAGATCACCGTGGTCCACCGCTCCGACGGCAGCGGCACCACTTTTATCTTTACCGACTACCTCAGCAAGGTCAGCTCCGACTGGGCCAAAGGCCCCAGCAAGGGCGCTTCGATCAGCTGGCCAGTGGGCGTGGGCGGCAAAGGCAATGAGAATGTGGCCGGCCAGGTTCGCCAGTTGCCGGGCGCCGTAGGATACGTTGAGTTGATCTACGCTCTGCAAAACAAGATCGCTTTCGGCGAAGTGAAGAACGCCGCCGGCAACTGGGAGAAGGCATCGATCGAGGGTGTTACCGAAGCCGCGGCCAGCGTCAAGCAGATGCCCGATGATTACCGCGTCTCGATCACCAACGCGCCCGGCAAACATGCCTATCCCATCTCCAGCTTTACCTGGATGCTGGTGCCTCTGCAGTCACCCGATGCGGCCAAAGGCAAGGTGCTCAGGGATCTGCTGAACTGGATCATCACCTCCGGCGAGAGCGAAGCCTCGGGTCTCTCCTATGCTCCGCTGCCCAAGAATGTGGCCGCAAAAGTGCTTAAGACGGTTTATTCCTTGAAATAATGCCAGAGCTGCAATTAGGCAAGAGCTATGGTCCGGTAACGATGCCGGACCATAACTTTTTCCTAGGGAACCTCTGATTATGTGTTTGATACGGTCCAACATTCCCTCAGGGGCTAAAGCCCGCGTTGATTTTGCTGCATTTTGGCACGACTGAAGTCGTGCCCTGACGCTTCTTGCATCTCCGAATGAATTTTTCCGCAAGCTGTACAGACGTGCCCTGACGCTTCTTGCATCTCCGAATGAATATTTCCGCAAGCTATGCAGTCGTGCCCTTTCAAAACATCGACTTATTCAGAGGTTCCCTAGTGATGCTATTGTTGCGCGCAATATAATCTGCCTTGTTTATGCGATCAGATAGCCTCGTTTTTTGATACAGTGATTCACCTTTTCAGGTGCGGATTAGCAATGACAATCTCTTGTAGGCTCTTATGAGACTTGCCATGAACAACGTTTCTCGTTTGTGAAAATCATGTAAATATTTCCGACTCCAGATTACTTACATGCGGCTAAAAAAGTACGAACAAAAATGGAAGCAAGGCGATTGTTAAAAGCATGTAAGTTTATCAGTTTTTAACATAGTTCTGCGATTCTAGAGCGAAAGCACCTAAGGAGGTTTCTATTTACGCTGCTTTCCTTAGTCCGGCTTTCCTGTATATCCCGCATACCGCCCGAGACGAATATCGGCTTTTTGTTCATGATTTCGATGATGCGGGAAGACCGGGCACTCGCCGTGAAAGCGGATGCCGCCATGGAACAAACCAAATTCAAGAGAAACAAAGAGAGGCCCAATGAAATTCAAACTCAGTATTGCTGCCACGGCAATCCTGGCAGTCAGCTTTGTCGCTTCTTATGGACAAACAAGCGCAACCAATCCGCCTGCAAAGAAGCATGTTGCAACCGCGAAGACCAAGGAGCCCGCGAGGCCGACGGTAGAAGAGCAGATTCAGGCACTGCGCCACGATCTTGAAAACCAGATCAACAGCCTGAAGACCGACCTTGCCACCAAGGACGAGCAGTTGCAGAAAGCCCAGCAGGCGGCAGCCGACGCCCGAGCCGCGGCATCCAGGGCGGAAGCCGCAGCTTCAGTCCAGCAACAGGCAGTGACCGACAACACGTCCGCCGTGACCACTCTGCAAACCTCCGTGACCGACCTCAAGGGCAGCCAGGCAACGCTCGCCACCAAGGTCACCGAAGAGACGGAAAAGGTCAGGAAGGAAATCTCCAATCCCAGCGCACTGCACTACAAGGGCATCAACCTCACACCAGGCGGCTTCCTGGCGGGTGAAACTGTTTACCGCACCAAGGCCACCGGCGGCGACATTCCCACGGCTTTCAGTTCGATTCCCTACGAGGGCGCGGACGCCTATTCGCTGAGCGAGTTCTACGGCTCTGCCCGCCAATCGCGCATCACTTTGTCGGCCGATGGCAAAGTAAGCTGGGGCACCCTGCGCGGCTACTATGAGGCTGACTGGTTGGGCACCGGCATCACCTCCAATAACAACCAGTCCAACAGCTACGTTTTGCGCCAGCGCATACTCTACGCCGAGGCGAAGACCAACAGCGGCTTGACAGTTGCCGGCGGACAGATGTGGTCGCTGGCCACCGAAGGCAAGAAGGGCATCGGCAGCAACCCGAGCGACATCCTCACTCCGCAGACCATCGACCCGAACTACGTTCCGGGCTTTGTCTGGACCCGCCAGTACGGCTTCCGGGTGGTGAAGAGCTTCGACAAGGCGGCCTTCGGCATCGCGGTTGAGAATCCGCAACTGCTTTACTCGTCCGTCTTGGCCGGCGATACACCTTACGCGATCCTGGGCTCTGCCGGCGCCAACGGCGGCAACTACAACGCCGCGGTCAGCACCGTTGGGTCGACTACCTACGTCAAGAGCTACGCCAACGTGAAGACCTACGACGCCAGCACAGGCGCCCTGATCAACACCTACATGCCGACCTATGCCACGATCACGGCCAACACCAACATCACAAACATCTCCTTCAACGAGGCGCCCGATATTATCGTCAAGGCGGCCTTCGATCCGGGCTGGGGACACTACGAAATACTCGGCATCGCTGGATTTGCTCATGAAACGGTCTATCCAGGCGTGACCCAGAACTCGGTCAAGTACGGCGGCGGCACCGACATCTATGGCTTCAACGGCGCCAACCCTGGAACGGCAGTTTGGGCGGGGTCGACCACAGCTGGTTACTTTGTCAACAGCATCGTTCTGGGCGGCTTCGGCGCCAGCGCGCGTTTGCCGATCATCAAGGACAAGCTGACATTCGGCGTCAAGGGCCTCTACGGACCTGGTGTGGGCCGCTACGGCAACACCACGCTGTCAGACGTTACCAACAACGCCACGGGCGAACTGAGGCCGATCCACAACCTTTCGGGACTCTTCACGCTGGAAGCCACGCCCACGCCTCGCCTGATGATTTATCTAAATTACGGCGGCGACTACGCGGCGCGTGCCGACTACGCATCCACGGACATTACGCTGGGCGATCCCAAGCCTTACTTCTGCCAGACGGCAGGACTAACGGCTGCCACCGCCAGCGCCCAATGCGCCACCTCAGCAACTGGCCCCTTAGCCACAACCAACGGTGGCGGCACATGGGGGTCGCACTGGACAGCCACGCCTACCAAGACTGCCATCGGCTACGGCTCGCGCTATGCCAGTGTCTCGGCCACCTGCGCCGCCGCGGCCGGCACGCCCGGTTATCAATCCGGTTCGACCGGCTACCTGCCCGGCGGCACTGGTTGCGGCAACAACACCCGCAGCGTGCAGGAGCTCACCGGCGGCTACTGGTTTGACATCTACAAGGGCGACCGCGGGCGCTTCCGCCAGGGCATCCAGTACGGCTACGCGGTCCGCGAGGGCTGGTCAGGCAGCGGTACCGCAGGCGCCCTGTCCACACCTTTGAACGGCGCCAAGGGCATCGACAATATGATCTGGACTACCCTCCGCTACTACCTGCCCTAATCCGCCAACCAGCGATTATGGCTACGACAAAATGGGCAGCCCAGAATATGGGCTGCCCATTTTGTCGTGTTGCATTGCCAGCGATGAATCAGCCGGCAACTGGCTTATGCTCTTTTGAAAATACCTGTGAGGTTGAGGAGGAGATTCACAGCGGCCCTACGGGACGCAACGCTTCTTTGGGACTGCTCACCCAGGACTGCGCGTTGCTTGTCCTGGGCTATTCTCAACTCCCCCTCCGGGGGAAGCGAAACCCACCAATAGCGACATGTGGGCATTCGAATTCAAATTATCATGCCTGGTTGTGAGCCGCAGGGTTACGGACAACTCTTTTGCCAATGATAAAGCCCGCGTGGCACGCGGGCCTTATGCGCTACTCAATTGGCTGATACGGAGGGTTGCAGCAGCCAGTCAATCACCGCGCAACTACTACGCGCTGGTTTCGCCCTTGTCCTGCTGTTGCTGGAGTAGATTCACGCTCTTGTGGTGGCGCACATCGTCGCCCAGCACCCAGAAGATCACATCTTCGGCGATATTGGTGGCATGATCCGCTACGCGCTCCAGGGCGCGGCTGATCATCAGCGCATTCAGCGCCTGCGGAGCCAGGTGACTCTGCTCTTCCATTACCTTAATCAGCGCCTTAAAGGCCGCTTTGTTCATGGCATCCACGGCATCGTCCATGGTCAGAATGGAGCGCGCCGCCTCAGCATCCGCCTCGATGAATGCCTGCAGGCTCATGCGCACCATTTCGGAGGCCAGCTCCGCCATCCTGGGAATATTGACCGGCAACTCAGCCGCAGCCATCCGTTCCATGTGGCGCACGCGCTCGCTGATGGTTTTCGCGGCGTTGCCCACGCGTTCCAGTTCGGCGTTAATTTTGATGACGCTCAAGATGAAGCGCAGATCTCCGGCCATGGGCTGTTCCATGGCCAGCAAGTCCAGCGCGGCCTGGTCGATCTCCCGTTCCAGAATGTTGATGTCGATCTCGCCGCGGCTAACCAGCTCGCAAATCGACAGGTCGCGTTTGCGGTAGGCCTCGATGGCGCGCTGTACCGCCTGCTCGGCCAGCCCGGCCTCCACCAGCAACTTTTCCTTCAAGTTCTCAAGACTCTGTTGAAAGCGTATGCGCGTCATCCGAACCTGCCTGTGATGTAATCTTCCGTGCGTTTGTCACTGGGATTGGTAAAGATCTTGTCTGTCGAGTCGAACTCCACCATCCGGCCATTCAGGAAGAAGCCCGTCTTCTCTGCCACGCGGGCGGCTTGCTGCATGTTGTGAGTCACAATCACAATAGTGTACTGCGCCTTCAACTGGAAGATCAAATCCTCGATTTTGGAGGTGGAAACCGGATCCAGCGCGGAGGCAGGTTCATCCATCAGCAGCACCTCCGGGTCCACGGCCAGGGCGCGCGCAATGCACATGCGCTGCTGCTGGCCGCCGCTGAGGCTGGCGCCGGATTCCTTCTTCAGATTGTCCTTTACCTCGTCCCACAATGCGGAGTTTTTCAGCGACCGCTCGACGATCTCATCCAGCACATGCCGGTTGCTGTAGCCGTTCAGCTTCAGCCCCGCGGCCACATTGTCGTAGATCGACATCGTGGGAAAAGGGTTAGGCCGCTGGAAAACCATGCCCACGCGGCGGCGAATCTCCACCGGCTTGATGTCCTTGTAAATATCCAGATCGCCAATGCGCACGGTGCCCGTTGCCCGCGCACCGGGAATGGTCTCGTGCATGCGGTTCAGGCAGCGCACAAAGGTGCTCTTTCCGCAACCCGACGGCCCAATCAGCGCCGTAGCATGGTTGGCCGGAATGTTCAGGTTGATGTCCTGCAACGCGTGATTAGCTCCGTACCACGCATTCAGGTTTGTTACCTCAATGCCGACGCCCACTTAGCTAGCCCCTTTCAAAACGCCGCGGCTGGTGACAAAACGCACCAGCGAAACGGCCAGAACAATCAGAACAATCAATACCAGCGACCCCGCCCACGCCAGCCGGTGCCAGTCATCGTAAGGCGAGAGCGCATAGACATAAATTTGCAAAGGCAGCGCGGCCATCGGCTCGTCCAGCCTTGTGTTCCAGCCCACGTTGCCAAATGCGGTAAAGATCAGCGGAGCCGTTTCTCCCGCAACGCGCGCAAAAGCCAGCATACATCCGGTGATAATGCCCGGCGAAGCAGTCTTCAACGTAATGGCCAGCACTGAGCGCCAGTTCGGCACGCCCAGCGCCAAGGCCGCCTCGCGCACCGCATTGGGCACCATCAATAACATCTCTTCCGTGGTTCGGCAAACGGTGGGAACCATCATGATGCCCAGCGCCACGCCTCCAGAGAGGGCCGAGAAGTGTCCCTGGGGAACTACGATCAATGAGTAAACGGCAATGCCCATCACAATAGACGGAACGCCGTTCAGCACGTCAGCCGTAAAGCGCACGGCATTGGCTAGCTTGGTGCCGCGCCCGAACTCGGCCAGAAAGATGCCGCCGGCTATGCCCACCGGAACACCGATCAGGCTGCCGACCGCAAGCAGAATGGCCGACCCGAGAATGGCGTTGGCCATGCCGCCGCCCACTTCGCCGACTGGCTTCGGAGTCTCCACAAAGAAAGCCCAGCTAAGCGAACTGGCGCCCTTATAGATCAGGTATGCGAAGATGGCCACCAGCGGCGCCACCACCAGCACAGTCGCCAGCACCGCCAGCCCCGTGGCCGCGCCATCGCTCAGCGTTCGTATTCGCGCGCGCAATGTGTGTTCGTTCTTCAGCTTCTCTTCTCCTGCGCTCGTTCCTGTTTCAATGTATCGACGACGGCGTTCCGCGCGTCACAGCCCATACCATCAGGCGTGCAAAGGCGTTCACGATAATGGTTACGATAAACAGCGCCAATCCAAGTTCCATCAGCGCGCTCAGGTGCAGATCGCCGGAGGCTTCGGCAAACTCATTGGCGATCACCGCGGACATGGTGCTTCCATTCGCCAGTAGTGAACGCTGAATCTCGGGACTATTGCCGATCACCATGGTCACGGCCATGGTTTCGCCCAAGGCTCGCCCCAGTCCCAGAATGATCGCGCCCACGATGCCAATGCGCGCGTTGCGCAGTACGCCCACGCGAATCATCTCCCAGCGGGTCGCCCCCAGCGCCAGCACCGCCTCCCGCTGCGATTGCGGAACCGCCGTCATCACCTCGCGTGTCAGCGAGGAAATAATCGGCAGAATCATGATGGCCAGAATGATGCCGGCGGCCAGAAAACCCAGGCCGGTGGGATTGTCGTCGCCAAAAAAGCCGGTCCAGCCGAATCCCTTGATAAGCCATGGATTCAAGTGATCGCGCAACAGCGGAACAAGCACAATGACTGCCCAAAACCCATAAATCACGCTGGGAATGGCCGCCAAAAGCTCGGTGATGAAGGCCAGCGGCGCCCTCAGCATTTGCGGGCACATCTCGGTCAGAAACACGGCCACGCCAATGGCCAGCGGTACCGCCAACAGCAGCGCCAGAAACGACGAAACCAGCGTTCCATATAGAAACGGCAGGGCGCTGAAGTGTCCGTTGACCGGATCCCAATAGATGGGCTTATGCGTGTATGTGTCGATGAAGACCTTATAAAAGAAGTCCAGGCCAAACAGGGCCCAGGCCAGCCTCGACCGCACCACCAGCTCGGTGGCGATCAGCACCACGATGCCGAAGATGCTCAGCGCGCACAGCACCATCAGCCAACGGAATCCGCGATCGGCAATAGCCGAGTTGCCGCGCGACAACAGGTACGCGCGAATCTGCGCGGCCTCGGCGGAAACGGCTTCCAGATGGTTCTCGCCGTTCTGTTGCGCCGGCTCGGTCTGAAACTTGAGTTTGGAGAGACGTATCTCTTGCACGCTAACATTCACCAAGATTAGGCTACAGAGAATATATGAATAGAATGTTACAAGTTGGCAATATCAGACGCGCTTCTCGGAAAAAATATGATCTGCTTTTAAATCAAGCAGATGGCGGGTACGCTACGAAGGGCATGGACCATGGCCGCCAAGTAGACAGTTGTTATTAAGCAATCCATTCTCCATCATTGCCGGATTGTCCTCAGCAAATGCATGTGCCTCTCAATGCGCGCTTGATCAACGTCAACGCAAATGACCTCATGACCAATCTCGGCAAGGCATGCGGCGGCTACGAGGCCGACATAACCGGATCCAATAACAGCGACCGGGACCACTCGGGTTACTTGAGCGCTCGGCATTATCATACGACCTCCATCCCTACGCATTCTGCGTGAGGCGGCCAGACGCAAGCGCATTTTTGTCGAATGCGCCGTCTTTTGCCCGCAACTCGCATTCGTAGGCGTGATATACGGCATCGAAAACCGCATTCCATGAGGCGAGCTCTGCCCGCTTGCGAGCGGCCAGTGACATTGCCCGGCGCAGGCTTTGGTTTTCAATCAGAAGCATTGCGGCCCGCAAAAACTCGTCATCGCTTGCACACACGAATCCACAGTCACTCTTGACAATGAACTTTGGGCCGCCTTTATCGCTCACAATTGCCGGTACGCCCGAAGCTAAAGCTTCCAGCACCGCGTTGCCGAAGGTGTCGGTCTCTGAAAAGAAGACGAACATATCCAGATCGGCATAAGCGCGGCTTAACGCTTCACCATTCAGCACACCTGTAAGCCGGACGCCGGAGATGTTTTCTTGCAGCCACTTTTCTTCACTTCCGTGCCCCACAAAGACGAAGCGCACGTTCCGATGCCCAGCCCGGCTCAGGGCCTGAGCCAGCGGCGCAAAGCTGCGAATCTTTTTTTCTGTTGAGAGTCTGCCCACATATCCGATGACAAACTCGACCTCATCTTTTCGCGTGCGCTTTTGCGGCCCGAAGAGATCCAAGTCAATGCCGCGCTCCATCAGCCAGCATGGCTTCTTTGTCGCTGTTTGCAGCCGCTCAACCAGTTCGGGATTCGGCGCAAAGAAAAAACGCGCCAACTTGAAGTGAAGCATCAAGAGCTGAAACGCTGTATCTTCCAGCCTCTTCAGTATCCATGAGCGCGCCCCGCCCCGTATCAGCCACTTGGGCAGAATTCGATCCGCTCGCCTCGCCGCGTATTCATGGATATTTGTGTGCCATGAGGCAGCCAGCGGAATATTGAGTCTATGCGCCGCAATCGAGCCGAGTAATCCTATGTCGCTTGGACCCGTGATATGCACGACATCCGGCCGAAATCGGCGCAATTCCTCCTGCACACGCCCGAGGTGACGCGCAAACGCCATGTCGAAGCGCAGGTCCTTCTCCACTGGAAAGGAGATGGGCCCACGCTTTAGCCCGAAATATCTTACAGAACCCGCTTCTCGAATTCCGTCCGGCGCGCTGCCATGGACAACCAGCAAGGGCAAGCCGCGCATTCGCGCATAATCGGCAAAATGCCGAAACGTGTTCGCTACGCCGTTAACCTCGTGCAACGAGTCCGGAAACAGCGCAACGCGAACCGGATTCTCTTTCACGTCGTGCTCCCTTCGATTTTTCTCATCCGGGGCTGTTGCGCCACGTTTCGCCCGCCAAGGACGCGCATTGCGTCAAGCAGGTTGGCGCAGGCGCTGCGATCGAGTACCACGGTGCTTCGCTAGCAGCAGTATCTACTGCTGACGTGAATCGGGAGTGACAATGAGATGACAGGACGATGAATGTGGAGAGGACTCTAATCAGTAATTGTGGCTCATGAAAACACCGATCTGCTGTTGAATCAAGCCGATCGACTGTGCATCGGCTTTGGGTTGTCCCTGTGCGAAACTGGACTCATACTGCTTCTGCATAGTCTTCTATTTTGTTCTGTTTGCACAATTCTTCCGTTCCAGTACTACAGTTGTATTTGTTTCAGATCACCGCTTTCCGGGCCTAAAGGCCGTTAGATTTTGGCCTTTTTCCAGGGGGCTTTAGTGTCTGCGT
>PMGP01000466.1 GCA_003156235.1 Acidobacteriaceae bacterium | reverse complement strand
CCAGCCGTAGAAGCCGTCCTCCTGCACGTGGGTGATGTAGTCGGGCGGATAGTTGTTGCCCAGGCCATCCCTTTCATTCGTCGAGCACCACAGTTCGCCGGTGATAGGGTTGATGGCCTCGCCAACACAGTTGCGCAGGCCTGATGCATAGACCTTGATGAACTTGCCTTCCGGGGTGAACTCCAGCACGTCGGCGCGGTGGAACTCCTCAGGATGAGTGTCAGCGTCGTCCACATTGGAATGAGAACCAACCGAGGCCAGGAGCTTTGTGCCGTCTTGGGAGAAGACCACATCGCGCGTCCAGTGGCCGCCGCCGCGCAGGCGTCCGCCGCCAGGCAGATCGGCCAGGTGCTCAGCGGGACCAGTAGCCGTCAGGTCCCCGTCCTTATAGGGAAAACGGACGATGCCGTCGGTGTTGCCGATGTAAACCCACGCGGGGTGCGCACCGGCGGGGTAAAAGGCGATGCCGAAGGGCTGGTGCAGACCGTCGGCGAAGACCGAAACCTGCGCAGCCTTGCCGTCCGGACTCACGCCACGGAAGACCTTGATCTTGCCGGTCTCGCTCTCGGCCAGAAACAGATCGCCATTGGGAGCGGTGCGAATCAGCCGTGGGTTGTCCAGGCCAGTCGCATACAACTCCACCTTGAAGCCTGTGGGCGCGATGGGCAGCATGTTGGCAGGCCGGGGAACAATCTTCGGCCCATTGTCCACGGACTCCTGCGGCGCCGGGGTGGGCAGGTCGGCCACTGTGAGGTGACGGCGGATGCCGGGAGACTCGTGGGCCGCGTCGGTGAATGCAGCCTGGCCAGTAAGGACGGGCGGTTGGTGCTGCGCGCTGGCCGGCCTTTCGCCAATCAGGAGGAGAAGTATGGCCGGAAAGGCAAGTGTGCAAACAAGGGCAACAGCCCTCGATGGATGAACCGGACGAATCATAAAACCTCCGCGGGGAATGCGGTCTTGTCTTGACAATAATGGATGGGCGGATGAACGCGCATGCGCCCGTATTCGTTGTTGCTATTTGGATGTACCGGGACCGGAAAAGGAATCATCCGGGCTCTTCGGGCTTGCGTCAAGGCTGCTGAAGAACAAACGGTCGATGGTAGCCGTGACTACCACACGGTCGCGCTTCCGAGTGACCTCGGCGGTCTTCAGTAGCTCTTTCAGGCTGTTGTTGGCGGAGTTGTCGGCCAGGGGAATGGAGAAGCCGCGGGACAGCGTGATCAGCATGGCCAGCGCGGAGGCCTGGCGAATAGCCACCTCCTCTGTGGGAGCGATCTCCACCACTTTGACATTCAGCGAGCCCCCCAGCGACAAGGCCGGCGTAACGCTGGCGATGATGGTCGAGTCGGGCTCCAGCGGCAGCGAGAAGCCGAAGATCTTGATTGCCCCGCCGCGATCGTCTGAAAAAGGCAACGCGATCTGGCCCACTCCCCAGACCGGCGAGAGCAGCGGCACTTCATGGTAGTACTGGCGGAGCATGGTCGAGTTAGCAAAGGGCAACGCCGCGGTCGCGTGCCGGTCGAGCATGGAGTGAATCATCTCCGGCGTCGGATAGTTGGAGACGGCCACCATGTCGTAGCCGATCTGCGCCACGCTCACGGTGCGGCCCTCGGAGGGAATGCTGTAGACGGTGTGGCCGGCGTAGGAGTCGCGGGCTACGGCGTGCGCGTCCAGCCAGGCGTTGAGCTTCTTGCCGGTAATCTTGCCCACCAGCACCATCGAATAAGCCACCGGCCCGTTGGGTCCGTTGGGGTCCGCCATGCGATGCAGGGCGATGGCCGCCTCGTCCAGATCGCGTTCCGGATCGATGCCGATGGCGTCAATGAACTGCTGGTACTCCTGCACGCGCTCTGGCGGCTTGGGATTTCGGGGCAGAAAGGCCCGCACAGGCTTGAGGTTGAAGTAAAGAATGCCGTCGGACTCCGGAAGCAGGCGCGCGGCCTCTGGCGGAGCCTTGGAGCGAAGGAAGATGGCCACGGCCAGTAACAACAGGACCGCGGCCACTATCCACACCGTTCTGCGTGTGCGTCTGTTCATAAAAGCCCGTCAGAAATACCCTATCACTCCAGGCGTTGAAGCCTGGCCAGGAGTCTGCCTTGGCCTCAAAAAGCCGCAGGGCCATCCCCGTTCCCAGGAGCGGCCCTGCCTGTTCTTCTGATAAAAGCGATCGTATTTGGCTAAAACTTCCTGCGGTTACTCGCTCACGCTAAAGCTATAGATCTTCCAATTGCTGCCCTCGGAGGCGTCGCGCGGCTTGGGCGGCAGCATCCCATACTCGCCCTTTCCGAGATGTGCGCTCAACATGATCTGGTAGACGCGAGGCGCAATCTTTTCCGAGGAAAATCCCACCGCGTTCTTGTCCAACTCATCATTGTCCGTGGTAGCCGTGCCGGAGGTGATGGGAAAGATGCGCTCGTTCGATTTGATCGTCAGCCGCAGCAGCCGGTAATCCGCAATGGTGCGGCCTTCCGGCACGTAGACAGCGAGCACCATGGGCAGGGTTGCGGCCGTCTGGGCCTTGGCGTTGGCAACATGGCCGTTCGTTGACCTGCTCCCAGTATCCTTGGGGTGAAGGGGGTTCATCTCAAACCCGCCAAACTTTGCAGTCACAATTTCCGGCAGAATCGGCTTCCATGCGCCGCTCTGGTCCTGGTAGTAGACGCCAACAATGTCGATCCCGGGAGGAAGCGCGGGAACGTCTGCCACAGGGGGAGCCGGCGGGACGGGAGCCACGGGCGGAGCCGGTGGAGCGGGAGCCACGGGTGGAGGCGGCGGTGCGGGAGCAACCGGTTCAGGTGCGGGTGCAACCGGCGCAGGGGGAACCGGCGGCGGTGCGGGAACAGGCGGCGGTGCAGTCGCGGCCTTAGTCACAATCGCCGATACCACCTTGTCGCTGGCGCCTCCGGTCTTCAGAGCGATCAGCCCATCCGTGGAGGTGTCGTAGCTTCCCGCCTGTGCGTTGATGGTGGAGACAATCAGATCTTCCGACAAACCGGCCTTGACCAGTTTGATGACAGAGTCATTGTTAAGTGCCTGTTGGGCCACGAGCATGTTGCAAAATGCCAAAAATACAATTGCGAGAATATTCTTGCGCACGAGTCTTCTCCTTACGATTCAAAACCGACAAAACTGTTTGAAGATGGCAATGGAATCATCAACCTAACCCCTGCATTTCGCAAGAGATTTCTCTT
>PMGP01000399.1:5701-7989 GCA_003156235.1 Acidobacteriaceae bacterium | reverse complement strand
GTTTCATGCGCAGCGGGTCGGAGAAGCCGGTGGAGGACTAAGTAGAACTAATGCGTATGGCCGTGGTGGTGTCCTCGGCTGCTGCACATCTCGTCCATCGGCACGACACAGCCTTCCAGCTCCGCACAGCCCATGTGTTCGAACTGGATGGTGGCGTGGCTGATGTGGAATCGCTCTCTGAGCACCTGGTTGAGCCGCGCCAGGATGCAGGCGCTCTCCGACGGCGGAATGTCGGCGATGGTCACATGGCAGGCCAGGGCGCTGGAATTCGAGCCCAGGCTCCAGACGTGCAGGTCGTGAACGTTGACCACTCCCTCAACGGCTCCCATCCCCGCGCGAATCTCCGTGAGCGAGATGCCGCTGGGCGTGCCTTCCAAAAGAATATTGAGCGTCTCGCGGACGATGCCCATGCTGGTCCAGAGAATGAGCGCGGCAATCAGCAGCGAGAGAGCCGGATCAATCCAGTTCCGCCCGGTCAGCAGAATTCCCGCGCCGCCGGCAATCACCGCTGCGGTAGAAAGTGTGTCTCCGGCCATGTGCAGGAAGGCAGAGCGCAAGTTCACGTCGCGAGCCACGCGCCACAGCAACGCCGCGATCACGCCGTTCATTACAACGCCGGCAGCGGCCACGATCATCATCAGCCGGGGCTGCACGGCAACCGGTGAGCTGAGCCGGTGAAGAGCCTCCAGGCCAATCCAGATAGAAATTACGATCAGTGTACCAGCGTTGAGAAAGGCGGCCAGCACACCCGCTCGCTGGTAGCCAAAGGTCTTGGAGGGTCCGGCGGGGCGGGATTGGAAGTAGACGGCGGTATAGCTGAGCAGCAGTGCCAGAAAATCGGAGAGGTTGTGGCCGGCCTCGGAAAGGAGCGCCAGCGAATGCGCGCGCAACCCGGCCACGAAGGTGACAGCCACGTAGGCCAGGGTTGCCACCAGCGAAAAGCGCAGCACGGATTGAGTTCTGTTTGCGCCGGAGCGGGAAGGCGCCGCGTGCAGATGCATAGGGATAGTATACCGGGGGTGGGTATATGTAGCCAGCCATACTGATCCGGCCCCAAGGAAATGCAACACTCCCTCCCACCCATTAATCACCCCAACGACGAAGACCTGTCGTTGGGGACCCCGATACCGCAAAAAGCGCGAAATGGATGGGGCACAGCGTTTCAAAACTTCTGGGCCGGATCAATAAATCAGTTGGCCGCACCGCATGTGGCAGGTGCCTACTCGTTGGCCTCGATGCGACGACCGTGCGCATCCTGCAATCCGCGCGTGTTCATCCGGAAGAGCGCTGTGAAGGCGCGCAACTGGTCGCGGCTCAGGCTCAGCTCCTGCTCAAAGACAAACCAGCGCACTCCCTCGGTGCAGGGCGGCGCGGTCAGTGAACCCATGAAGGTCCAGTATCCGCGGTCGGCGGGCAACAGGCCGGCGGCACTCACCATCTCAGTAACTTTTTCGGTCGCGCCGGCTTTTTTAGGCAAATGCTGCCAGAGCGCGGCCAGCACCGCGTTGGGGTTACCGGCGTCCTCGCGCATCCGCACGGTCACCACGGCCAGACTGCCGTCCTTGCCGCGGTGCAGCAGTTGCACGTCCATGTCGGTCACCTTGCCCCTTACCGCCTCTTCGCTGGGGTGGTGAAAGTCGAACTGAATCAGCTCATAGCGCACTCCGCCGGCCACGATGTAGCTGCCGGGGTCCACACGTGCCAGGATGGTGTGACCGTCGTTCGTGAGCGTCACCGGCCCGGCAATGTAGTGAAACTCGATGGGCGCGAGCGACTTGTTCAGGTGAGCGCCGCGAATGTCCAGGGGCGACTGCTCATGCCCTTTCGAGCAAGCCTGATAGGCCGAGTCCAGCCTGCCCCAGACCAGTGGGCCGGTCTTGCCCAGGTAGCTCCAGGGAGCGGCATTCTGATCGGTGGTTTGTGCGGCGGCCACGGCGGCCAGGCCCAGTGCTAGAACGACAAGTGCGGGAAGACGCATCGATTACTCCTAGACAGAATGGAACAAAAAAGACGCTCAGCGCGCTAGAGAGCATTCTAAGGCATTTGCGAGAGGGTTGTCCCCGGCAGTTCAGTTTCAGTGGTCAGTGATCAGTGGACAGTGGACAGTGGTCAGTTGTCATTGGTCAGTGGTAAGTGATCATTAGTCAGTGATCAGTAAAAGCCCGCACCTCTCGACAATGTTCATGCTTTGATTGTGCGCCAGGATGTGAAATTATCTGCAAACCTATGCGCCAACGGCGGTGGGACGAGAGGCTCACAGACCACGCTGGGGCACCCATCTTCAGTGG
>PMGP01000399.1:0-5614 GCA_003156235.1 Acidobacteriaceae bacterium | reverse complement strand
GCGCGCCCGCGTCGCCGAGCACTTTATCAATACCAGGCCCAACGCACAGGACATTGCCCAGGCCCTGGCTCCTCGGTAATCCTGTTGGCCGTCACCGTCGCCATCATCGGAGCAGGGCCGCTAGGCCGCTGGCTGGCTCTCTCCGCCGCCCGCGCCGGGTTTCGCGTCTTACTTGAAGACGTGATGCCCGTCAACCTTCACCACGCCCAGGAGGCCCTTCGGGCCGTTCTCGGTCCGGATGCAATTATTGAAACGNNCGGAGGGAGGCGGGGGTTTTAACCCCCGCATTGAGTCCACAATAAAATCGCGGGCTTTAGCCCCGGAAGGACGCGTCTCCTTCGTCTCCACCATCGAAGAAGCCGTTCGCAACGCCGACCTGGTCATCGACTGCGTCCCCGACGAGCTCGAATCCAAGCTGGAAATTCTCTGGCTCCTCGACCGCATGGCCCCGCCGCGCACGGTCTTGGTCACGCCCACCACACGCCTCTCCATCGCCGACCTGGCCAGCTGCACCTATCGCCCAACCAAGTGCATAGCCATAGCCGCCGAAGCCAACAGCCTTACCGGCAACCCCGACGCCGCAATCGACTCCAGTCCACCCAGCCGGGAAATCCAACTCCGCACCACCCCGCAAACCGCTGCGGAGACCGTAGCCCTGCTGGACCACTTCTGGCGGCAACTAGGCTTCACCCCGGTCTTCGCCCTCGACCCCGCCGGCCAGACGTCAAGCTTACCCCTGGCCCCCTGAGAGATTTGCTACCATTTACCTTTTTCCGGTGCGCCATAGCTTCACGTTTTACGAAAACCAGTGCGTTCTAACGCACCATTTTCGCAATGCGAATTACTCTCTGCTCTCAGTTTGCGCCCAGCACTTTTTCATAATATTTCACGTAGTGCGGCACCACCAGCGACGAGCAGAAACGCTTCTGCGCCATCTTGCGCCCCGCATCGCGCATGGCCTCCAGCCGCGTGCGATCCTTCAGCAGGCTCACCGCTCCGGCGGCCATATCGTCAACATTCCCAACGGGATACAGCAGCCCCGTCACCCCNNCCATGGCCTCCAGAGCCGCCAGCCCAAAGGACTCCAGCTCGCTGGGCATCACCATCAGATCGGCCAGCGGCAGCAGCTCGCTTACCCGCTCTTGCTTGCCCATAAAGTGAACTTTTTCATGAATTTGCAGGTCATGCGCAAGCCATTCCGCAGCCGACCGTTCCGGCCCGTCGCCCACCAGGTACAGTTGCGCCGGAAGCTCCCGCGCCACCCGCGCAAACACCTTCACCACGTCCACCACCCGCTTAACCGGCCTGAAATTAGAGAGATGCATCAGGATCGCCTCGTTTGGAGCGGCCAGCTTCCCGCGCGCCTCCACCCGCGCGGTTTCATCTTTTATAGGCGCATACTCGTCGCAGTTCACAAAATTCGTGACCACCTCGATGGGCTTCGTGATGCCAAAGTGCTTAACCGTTTCCTCTTTTAGATAGTTGGAGATACAGGTGACCCCGTCGCTCTCCTGAATGGCAAACCGGGTGATGGGCAGGTAGCTGCGGTCCATCCCCACCAGGGTAATGTCCGTTCCGTGCAGCGTGGTCACGAAGGGCAGCCGCCGCCCTCGCGCGGCCAGCATCTGACGCGCCAGCAACGCGCTTACCGAGTGGGGAATGGCGTAGTGCACATGCAGCAGATCAAGTTCATAGTATTCTGCAACTTCCGCCATTCGCGAAGCCAGCGCCAGGTCGTACGGCGGGAACTCGAAGAGCGGGTAACTCGACACCGGAACCTCGTGATACAGGATGCCGTTGTCGCGTCCGCTCAGCCTGAACGGCTGCGAATACGAGATGAAATGTACTTCGTGTCCCCGAGCCGCCAGCTCGATCCCCAGTTCCGTGGCCACTACGCCCGAGCCGCCGTAGGTGGGATAACAGGTAATGCCGATGCGCATAAATCCTTCCTATCCTGTTGAATGCAAATCCGCGAACGAGATTAGCTCAATCTCCGAAAACTGCTCCAACGCGAGCAGAGCCTCCCGCTCAGTTTCCCGCGAGGCCAGCAGGCGGGTATGGGCCTGGGCAAGGTCTGAGTCATTGTAGCCGGGATGCGTGACCAACTCCCACGTGCCGTCGGGCAGGTTCCGCAGCAGGGAACTAACTGTTATCGAATCAAGAGTTCCCGTCGCCAACACGCCGACGGCGCCGTCGGTAGTGGTAAAGCCCTCTTCCGCCACTATGCGCCGAAAAGCAGGCTCCAGCAGCCGCAGCAGCCGCACCTGAGCCCGCCGAATCCACGGCGCTCCACGCGTGACGCTCCTGCTCCACTCCGGCTCAAAGGGATTGCGCACGGAGCGAATTCCCGCCGCCCGCGCCGCGCGCAACACCGGCCTGAGCACGGCCGGAAACATGTGCGCGTGCTTGTGCGTGTCGATGTGTGTCAGGCGCAGGCCGCGTTTTTGCAGCAGGGCGATCTGCGCGACGGCTTCGGCTTCGATCTCGGTAGAACGGATGCGTCCGATAATCAATAGTTTGAAGAATACGCTCAGCGTTGGATGGAAGCGGCCCGTGCGCGGATCAACGAGCGTGGGAAGGTTCTGCGCGCGAAGCACCGGCTCGCCGTCCACCAGAACCACATGGCAGCCGACGCCCAGCGAAGGTGTGGCGAGAGCCAGCTCAATGGCCTCATCGGTGGCCGCGGCCCTGGCCATCAGCGAGGCGCTGGTCAGTGCTCCGGCCCGGTGCAGCTCGAGGACGGCGCGGTTGACCCCGGCGGTCAGCCCAAAGTCGTCGGCATTGAGGATGAGACGGCCCACGGGGTGAGTGTATCAACAGGGTCCGCCTCACTCCACCGCCGAGAAATAATTCTTTGCCGCGTCAATCGTCGTCGCGACTTCTTGCGCGCCGTGCGCTGTGCTCAAAAAAGCCGCTTCAAATTGCGAAGGCGGCAGCCAGACACCCTGCTCCAGCATCGCCCGATGAAAGCGGCCGAAGGCAGCCGTGTCGCTGCGGGCAGCTTGAGCGTAGTCGGTGACCGGACCAGCAGTGAAGAACCAGGTCCACATGGAGCCCACGCGGTTGAGCGTGAGCGGAACGCCTGCATGGTCTGCTTCAGCGGCAACGCCTTCGGTAACAGCTTTGGCCGTGGCTTCTAGCTGCGGATAAACTTCGGCTGCATGAGTTTGCAAATAGCCGACCGTGGCGATGCCCGCGGCCATGGCCAGCGGATTGCCGCTGAGGGTTCCGGCTTGGTAGACGGGTCCAAGCGGCGCCAGCAGGTCCATGAAGGCACGCTTGCCGCCGAAGACGCCCACGGGCAGCCCGCCGCCGACAATCTTGCCGAGAGTCACCAGATCCGCATCCACGCCATAAAGCTCCAGCGCCCCGCCGAGCGCCACGCGGAAGCCGGTCATCACCTCGTCGGCGATGAGCAGTGCTCCTTCGCGCTGTGTGACGGCGCGCAATCCGGCCAGGTAGCCGGGAGCGGGCGCGATGCAGCCGGCGTTGCCCACAACCGGTTCCAGAATCACTGCGGCGATGGCGCCGGGATGAGCCGCAAAAGCGGCTTCTACCGCAGTCAAGTCGTTGTAGGGCAGAGCCAGGGTGAGACGGGCAATCTCCTCCGGCACGCCGGCTGAGCCGGGAATTCCAAAAGTAGCGACGCCCGAGCCGGCTTTGACCAGCAGCCCGTCGGCGTGGCCGTGGTAGCAACCCTCGAATTTTACGATGATCTTGCGTCCGGTGGCGGCGCGGGCCAGCCGGATGGCGCTCATAGTCGCCTCGGTGCCGGAGCTTACAAAGCGCATCTTCTCGATGGCCGGAAAACATACTGTGACGCGCTCGGCCAGATCCGCCTCCGCGGCTGTGGATGCGCCGAAGCTGGCTGAATTGCGCGCCGCCCGCTCAATAGCCTCGACCACCGGCGGAAAGGCGTGGCCCAGAATCATCGGCCCCCAGGAGCCAAAGTAGTCGATGTAACGGTTGCCGTCGGCGTCGATGAGCCAGGCGCCCTCGGCGCGCTCCACAAACGGCGGCGCGCCGCCCACCGCGCCAAAAGCCCGAACAGGCGAGTTCACCCCGCCGGGGAAAAAGCGCTCGGCGCGCTGTTGGAGGGCTTGGGAACGGGGGCGGGTAGGAGCAGGCGGTAGGGAATTCATGGTGGGTTCAGTATAGAGGGGGAAAGTCGCTCCGCAAGCTTGCCGCGCGACGCGCGATCCTTATTTTGTAATCTCGACGGGCTGCGTGTCACAAGCCAACGGCACGATCCAATTGGCGCCCGGACAAAGGCGAATTTTGAAGTTACGGCTGCTTTTGGGCACCAGAAAGGCAAAGGAGGTTTCAAAGGGAGAATGGATGGTCTCATGCGCACCAACGGCGATAGCATCCTTGAAAAACGAGCCCATTTCAATCTCCAGGCCGGACTGCTGAGAGTTGGCATAGGGACCGTAAGCTGCGGGTAGCATGAGTCCTAAGGGGGTATAGGCTTGATTGCTGGCATCGTCGGTCAAATAAACATCCTTGAAGGTATAGTGATTTGTCCAGCCTCCCAGGTTTTCTATGGACAATCTGATAACAAGAAATTCCATTCCATCTTTTGCGTTGTAGAGCCTGTGGTTCGGGCTGTTATAGAGAACGCCGCTTACTTTCTTATCGGTGAGAGCAATTCTCCACTGCCTGCATTGCTTCATTTTGAAGACATAACTGCTCGCGAAACCGGATATAGTCAGGCCAACTAAGATTGCAGCCGCGATGAAAATTTTCTTCTTCATAAATTTCGTCCAGGGAAATCTGGCAGTAATATACCACAGCTTGTTTCAAGAATGTCCTATCGCGGCACTCTGTTTTCCACAATCAATTCTGGCCTTCATGCGGCGAGCCACTTTACGGCTCTTGTCGCGCCATACTTTTGTTGCTTCTCTGTTCCCTGCGATACTCACGAATCACGCGTACGACATCCTCTTCTGTATGAACATCGGTTTCGTCCGCGACCGCTTCCATCTGGGCGCGAGTTCGCTGGATGATCTGGTTAAACTGGTAGCGCCGCAACGCTTCGCGCACCAGTTCGCTCATAGTCCGGTTTTCCTGCTTGGCAAGGGCCTGAGCTTCTTCAAACATGGCTGGCGGCAGAGTGATGGAGACGACTTTAGTGGTTCGCATAATTCTTAGTATGACGGAGTATTGCATAAAATGCAATGTTAGCTTTATGCTGACCGCGATCTGGGGCAGAACCGAGTGGCGAGCAGCTTTGTCGAATGGAAGCCAGCACCCTGCAAAAGCTGCTAAAATCGACATTCCCGGCCAGCAGTGCCGTAAGAGAAATCCAAACTTAGAAAGTCCTTATCGTGTCTGACGAACTCAAGCCCAAATCCGCAACCTACGCCGAAGCAGGCGTGAACCTCCTCGATGGCAATCATGTCCAGGAACACATCGCATACCTGGGGCAAAAGACCTTTAATCGCAACGTGTTAAGCGGTGCCGGCAGCGTCGGCGCACTCTTCCGGCTGGACATGCAGCGCTGGAAAAATCCCATTCTCGTGAGTTCGACCAATGGGGTGGGAGCCAAGCTGAAGGTGGCTTTCGAACTGGGGATGCACCGCACAGTAGGCGCGGACCTGGTGAACCACTGCGT
>PMGP01000260.1 GCA_003156235.1 Acidobacteriaceae bacterium | reverse complement strand
CAGGGCCTTATCTCGAGCCAGCTTCAAATCAGCGACGGCATCGTCACGGTCAATCGTGGACGTGGGAGCCCAGAGTGCATCGTCGAACAGAGCGACTATCCATGTTTCAGGATCATCAAATGCTTCCGAAATTTCACTTCGAATTGCCAATGCTCGAGTCGCCCGATCCCAAAGAATTCCTCCTCCAGATCCTCTGTTGGTACCTCTGCTCTCAGCTGCGAGCGCAGCAACGTTTTCCCATGTAACGGCATCGCCGGTAGCCGCTAGGAATTGTAAGTACGCCGCTGCATTTCGATTATTAGCTTTGAATCTCTCTCCCGTCTGGGAGTTCTGGTACGAGAACCAAGCCCGCCAAGTGACCGCATCCGGATCGACAAGTAGGCAAAAGAAAATGAATGCTTCTCTAACTGCCCATCTCTCAAGAAGCGACTCAGAGAAATTGAGATCGACAGTAATTGTGGGATCTATTGCACTCATCTCCTTTCGAAGCATGAATGCAAACTTTCGGCGCGTGACCATTACGAGGTGTTTGTCCTCTGGATGAGCGCGATAGTTCTCGATGATTGCTTGTGCCATTCCTCTCGCCTCCTTGAGAGGCGTATTCCAGGTGACCAAACGAAGATTGGCAGTTCGGCTACTTGTAGAAATCATGGGAGCCGACGGATAGAGAACCATCAACTGATTCGCTGCCGCAACCACTGTGGCTGGGCAACGCTGGCATTCAACCATTGGCACATCTGTTATGGGTTGCCCTTGGATAGATTCCAGTTTGCTCAAACCTTCGCGGTCGTTGCCTCGAAACTTGTAGATCGATTGACGCGGATCACCCAGCGCAACGAGATTGCCATCCTCCTTCATCAACGTCACGATCAATCGCTGCTCCGCCTCCGTGAGATCTTGGAACTCATCAACAATCACATGCGAATAGCGTGTCGCCTGGAAGTCTCCGGCATCGAGACGCGCGAGGAGCAAGGTTGGAAGTTCACTGATCAAGTTCGCGTGATGTCGCCTAAGCCATTGCTGAACTGCATTCCACAAAAATGGATTCAAAATGTGGCCAGCTTCGTGATCTCTCAGCGCTTGATCAGTATGCGAAGGCAGGCTGTGATCTTGGCACAATTGAGGATTTTGTTGCCGAATGTCGAAGATCATTGCGTCACGCTCGTGATCCATCAAAATACGGAGTTCTCGGCCAACGATGCGTAGGCAAAGCGCGTGAAGCGTTTGGATCACTGGCGTCTCGTCTATACCAACTCGGTTTAACTCTTTCTCGACATCTGCTCGAAGAGATTCTGCAATCACTCGATTGAACGCAGCAATCAAAATTTCACGGCCACTGAGATTCTCCCCGTCTGGGTGAACTAATCGCTCGACCCTCCTCACTAAACCGAAGGTCTTGCCAGCACCTGGGCCAGCCTCAACACGAATCACTCGCTCGGTCGATTCGATTAAGGGGATGACTTCCGTACCATTCACCCCNNAGTCACATTCGCCTCATTACATTTGTCATTCTCTCATTATCGACTCGCCCCCCGAAAAAGGCAATCGCTGTTCGGCAAGCATCACAAACGCCACTCCCCAGATTTCTCGCCCTCAGTCCGTCGAAACACCCAGTTTTCGAGTTCGTCTCTTGAACGGAACCGGTCCGCCTTCAAGATGGTGAAGGGTCAGACGGTTTAAGTCATGTCGTTCAAGGGAGCCGCTTGCTTCAATGTCTCCGTGTCCTGCAGTTGCTTTCATGGTTATTATCTGCTCAGCGTCGCCGCTTACCACAATGCCTGGGCTTCGAGTTGCAAAAATGTACTGCCGAGAACCACGTAGCGAACGCAGGCGGTCTACGAGATATTCCTCAATCCAGGGAGCGTGTAACGCATCTTCAGGCTGGTCCACCAACACCGGCGTGTCTCCATCCGCAAGGAGAATTACGAGGATTGCCGTGCAGCGCTGGCCATGCGCAAGTTGCTCAATCGGCACGTAAGTTTGGTCGTCTGGCTTTCGAAACCTAACGGTCAGTACGTCGGGGCGGTCGAGTACCTGGATCTTAAGCAACTCCTCCCACAAGTCTCGCTCGTCAATGTTTCCAAGTAGACGCCCGATGCTTGCGGCGTCAATCCCATTTTCGTCGTCAACCAGTTCATCGATCTTTTGGTCCCAGAGAGCCCTGGCGAAGCGAAGCGGATGAATCGTCCTCGAGATGNNACCCGACCTTTAACTTCTCAAGTGCGGCCCTGAAATCGTTGAAGTCACCGTAACTTGGAATATCGAGTTTTACAAAGCCCGCCGTCTTAACATTCAGTTCTTCGACTCTCGAGCGACGGAGCTCCCGCCGCGCATGTCGTGCCGCACTTAATCGCTTGATCAACTCTTCGCGTTCTTGGAGGGATGCTTGAAGTTCAGGAATCGCCTCCTTATCTAATTCCTCCTTCGCCGTCTCAGCGTCTGTCAGCTTCGATTGAAGCGATGCAAGACGTTCCCGGAGGGCAGCAAGGGAAGATCCTGGGTTTACTCGCTCAAGCTCAGCATCCAGCTTCTTCTTAATCTCTTCAAATCGTCCGTCCCACTCTTCATTTATTCTCTTAAATTCGGTCTTCGCTTGATCCAACGCAGTCTCGGCTGCTGTCGAAGCGGCATTGAGACTCTTTTCCAATATGTCCAGAGCCTTGTTTACTGCTTCGAGCAAGTCCGCGTTGTCTTCAACGTCCGCTGGCTGTAACAATTTGGGAATTTTGAAGACCGGCTTCTCAAGACCGGAAAGACCTCCGGTGGTCTTGCGCAGGCGGGACCGCTCCTTTTGCCATCCAGCCTGTTGCTTAACCAGTTCAGTATCGAATAGGCCAGCGAGGGATCGTACCTGTTCTTTGAGTTCTGCCTCTCGCCCCGCTTCGTCACGCAGCTTCCGAACCTTCTTTCGGTGGGCAATGAGTTGAAGGGCGTTCTCATTTAAAGCCTCGGTAGTCGTTGCGATCTCTGACTCGTGTCCAGTGAGGTCAATCCCGGAGTCGACCAAAGTCATTCGACCGACAGGTTCGCGCGAGTATTCCAAAATCTCTCCCTGCGAAAATGCAGCAAGTGAAAACAAGTCTCCCGGTATTAAGTCGACTTCCACCCAGTCATCAGCAATTTGTTGAAGCACGGACGGTTGAGTTTGGCCATCCTTCGAAAACGCTCGTTCAATGCGATAGAGCTGTCCGTTTGCACATGCGTGCAGTTGAACGACACCGGACTCGGTCAGTGCGGTCTCTAGTCTTGATTGAACTTCTTCCCAAAGCTTCGGGAACTTTTTGCGATCCAATTGCTGGTCCATCGCATAGCGAATTGCTTCAAGTACCAGGGATTTCCCGGCTCCCGTCCCCCCAAGTAGACAGTTCAGATCGGGACTGAATATGACCTTCTGCCCATCAAGAAAGCCGCTTGAAATTTGAACCTGCTCCAAACGAGGGTAGGACGGATTCATTGTTGGCTCATCAAGCCTGATGCGGAGCTCTGGGTCTGCTAGCCCGTGACGCAGACCGACAAGATCTGGTCGGCTTGCCTTAAGCCATGTGCGACGAATGCCAATTCCCGAAAGGGAGTGAATATTCTTTGATGCATCCCACGTGTCAGAACCGCGTACGCACGCAAGAATCCGCTTGTTGTCAACCTTTTTGGCGACCTCTCCTGTCTTACTGAGTTGGACTACTTCGACTGCAGACAGTGCGTCGTCCATCAAAGTCTCGACTAAATGAGATTTAACCGCGAGACTGAGCAAACCCTTTTCTTTATCGGCGTGCGCCGCGATCGCCACGCCTCCGCATACGGCAACTTCCTGCGCCACCTCAGCGAAGCCTTTCTTCGCTGAAATGTCGAGCCTCCCGCGCTCAGCTTTTTTGATACCGACAGTTACAAGCAATTCGTCGATGATCGTACTCGACGTTCCTTCTTCCCAAATTGCCAGCAAGTGACCCTCGGCAGTGCTGATTTCGACTCCCGGAAGGACAATAAGTGGAGTGTTTCTGGCAGCGTCGCCCATCCGATCGCACCACTCAGCAGTGTTGTGATCTGTAATGGCAATCGCTGCCAGACCTGCATCCATCGCAGCTTTAACAATTTCTTCGGGCGAACCAAAGTTTTCGAGCTTGGCATCTGATGAACCTGGTGTGTGAACATGCAAGTCGATCGGCCAAAATCTTGCCCACGTGCTCATGTTCCATCCTTCGATTGAACTGTCGCGACACACTCGTCTTTTCTTGATGAAGAACAATTCATGACTATTCGACTCCTCCGCCCTGGCTCATTCCAAAGAAACGATCGAAGAAATTAGCGAGACGAGAAAGTACACGCTGCTTCTTCTCGCTGTGACTACCGTCAGAAGCGAAACGGGACACTGGTGGCAAGATCTTCGTGACGGCGGTGCCGGTCGTCTGAATCGAACCATCGCGGAAGGCAGTTTTTATATACCTCCGCGTCTCATCGGGGCGAAGTCCTTCTGACTCGATGATTGTGTCAAGTTCTGAATTACGCCGGGCCGCGATGAACGCATGCCACTCCTCGTCGACTTCACCCGTGGCCGATACCGAATCGACGAAGGCCTCAATGAGATCCTTCTTGTTGCGAAGGCTCGGGCTAGCATCTACAGCCCTGGTAATCGTCGCGCGGAGTTCAACATCGTCACCATCACCGCGTTCATCTCGGTACTTCTGGACGAGCATGAGGATATAGTCAACGTTGATCTCAACTTGCTTTATGAGCTCAATCTCAAAGACAAGGTCGTCATTGATGAGTTCTCGATCAGCCTCAGAACCACGCCTAAACTCCGCGTACAGATCGAGATAGACGCTGCGATAATCCTGTCCTTGTCGCTCGGTGAGAATGTCGTTGCCGACAAAGTCGTCGAATGACGTGAGGATGTTCTGAAGTCGCAAGATTGATCCAAACAGAATGATGAACTCCTTCTGCGCAGATTCTCCTGTGATCGGGGTTCCAAGTGGAAAGGCTTGGAGCAACTGGGCGACCTTGTCGTCGTATTCGGAGTAGTAGTCGCCATATGGTTTGAGGAGCACCACACCCTTGGCATCCTTGTTACCAAAGAGGGCAATGGCTTCGTTCGTCTCTTGTTCCAAGTCACGAAATGAAATGATGTTGCCAAAGGTCTTGACTGAGTTGAGAATGCGGTTTGTTCGCGAGTAAGCCTGAATGAGGCCGTGAGAGCGGAGATTCTTGTCCACCCACAGAGTGTTGAGTGTCGTGGCATCGAATCCAGTCAAAAACATATTGACGACAATGGCGAGATCGGTCTCGCGACTCTTGATTCGTAAGGACAGGTCCTTGTAGTAGTTCTGAAACCTGTCAGCGGAGGTATCAAAGCTCGTCCCGAACGTTTTGTTGTAGTCGTTGATGGCCGATTCCAAGAAGTCTCGGGAGTTCGTATCTAGTGCCTCGGTCTCGAATCCTTCTTCGCCAAGAAACCCGTCAGACTCTTCCTCGTTAACAGAAAAGCTGTAGATCAAACCGACTTTTAGGCGCTGCGCAACGGACAGACTGTTTTGCTGTCTCTGGAACTCGCTGTAGTAAGCCTTGGCAGCGACGATCGATGAGGTTGCCAGTATGGAGTTGAAGCCAGCAAGGCGTCGGTCACCAAGCTTGTAGAAGCTCGACCGCTTCGTCTTCTGGTCGAAGTGCTCCAGGATGTAGCCGACGATCTGTTGAACGCGCTCCGGTGCGAGTAGAGCCCGCTCCCTATCTATCGCCGAGACCTGCTTTTCGGCAATGCCATCTGGCAACTTCACTGTGTTCACGTAGTCGATACGGAACGGCAGAACATTCTTGTCACTAATTGCGTCAACGATCGTGTACGTGTGCAGTCTCTCCCCAAAGGCTTGCTCCGTAGTCTTGAGCTGTGGGTTTCCGCCACTACCTGAGTTAACGGCGAAAATTGGGGTGCCGGTAAAGCCGAATAGGTTGTAACGCTTAAAGGCTTTCGTAATTGATGTATGCATGTCGCCGAATTGGGATCGATGACACTCATCGAAGATGATCACAACGTGACCGGAGTAGATGGCGTGACCCTTATTTGCAGTAATGAATGTCGACAACTTTTGAATTGTTGTGATGATGATTCGAGCGTTTGGATCTTCGAGCTGACGCTTCAGGACGGCGGTAGAGGTATTCGAATTCGCTGCGCCCTTTTGGAACCGGTCGTATTCGCGCATCGTTTGATAATCAAGGTCCTTGCGGTCAACGACGAACAGCACCTTGTCGATATCCGACAACTTGCTCGCAATTTGTGCCGCCTTGAAGCTCGTGAGCGTTTTTCCCGACCCGGTTGTATGCCAGACATATCCGCCTGCAGCGATCGAGCCGAGTTGCTTGTAGTTCGTCGACGTGGCGATCTTCTGAAGCATCCGTTCCGTCGCTGCGATTTGATACGGCCGCATCACCAGGAGCATCCGGTCCGCTGTGAGCACACAGTATTTCGTCAGAATGTTTAGCAGCGTGTGACGAGCAAAGAAGGTCTTTGCGAACGAAGTGAGATCTTGAATCGGCCTGTTAGTAGCGTCTGCCCACCACGAAGTGAATTCAAAAGAGTGCGACGTTTTTCGGACACGTCTCGAACCGGCTGCCTCACTGAGGTGCTGACGGCGAGTTGTATTTGAATAGTACTTCGTCAAGGTGCCGTTGCTGATGACGAAGAGCTGCACATATTCGAAGAGACCCGAGCCTGCCCAGAAGCTGTCACGCTGGTAACGGTCGATCTGGTTGAAAGCTTCACGGATGTCGACGCCACGACGCTTCAGTTCGATGTGCACCATTGGTAATCCATTGACGAGCACGGTGACGTCATAGCGATTAGTCCTTGTCGCGCCACCCTCTCCCTGACCAATTTGATATTGATTGATGACCTGGAGCCGGTTGTTGTGAATGTTCGACTTGTCGATGAGAATCACGTTCTTTGAGGACCCATCGTCGCGACGTAACAATTGGACGTAGTCCTCTTGGACCCGCATGGTCTTTTCAACGATGCCGTCGTTGGTTCCAGAGATTCGCTCCGTGAAAAATTGATCCCACTCGGTCTCTGAGAACTGAATTCCGTTCAGTTTCTCGAGTTGCGTTCGCAGATTCGCAATAAGTTGTGCCTCGCTCGTAAAAGAAAAGTATTGATACTTCTGATCGCTTAAAAGTTGAACGAAGTCACGTTCCAGTTCAGCCTCAGACTGATAGGTAGTCGACTCGTTAGGGTCTGCCATGAACTCGGCAACGACCGTGCTTTCCGCACTTATCGCGATTGGTTCGTAGCGCGTCGACTTGGCTTCGCTCATGCCACCTTCTCCTCGAAGGTCAAAAGTCGGTGGCTGTAGTACTCGTACTGTTTGCGGCGAGCAAATAGCTCCGCGGGAAGACCGGCGCCCGGGTCGTTCACGAGCACATCGAACTTGTCCAGGATTGCAACGAAACGCTCTTGCTCGACTCGACTAGGCCAGGGGATAGGAATGCGGTTGAGGTTCGCTTGATTGAGCTTGGGTTGAGCACCACCGGAGACAAAAGGGCTCAGGTCGATTGAGTTGAGGTAGATCTCAGCGAATCGCCGCTCCGCGTACGAAGAAAAGCTGAGCACATGCGCGTGGTTATTCACCCAGGCCTTGCCAGAGACGGAGAAGGCGATCGGAGTTGATCTAGCCAAGAGATTTGCGCCGTCTTCGGAAACGAGTAAATAGTCACCGTCAAAGATGTAGTCGTCAACATAATCGACGATTCCGGAGGCTCCGTAATACGGATAACCTCCCGATTCACGTGCCGACTTTGTAACGGGTTTCCGCTTTGAGTCGAGATTGACAGCAATCTCGGCCACGGTGGTCCACAGGCCCACCCTCTCCTTAAGGATGGTAAGTAGTCGCTCTCTGTAGAAGGCGTGTTGGTGCCTTCGAGCTTCCAGCTCCGCTTCCANNCCAGCTCCGCTTCCAGCTCCGCTTCCAGCTCCTTAAATAGATCAAGCACCTTTATCACCACGTGCTGCACTTCGAGAGGCGGGACTGGAATACGAAGGAGTGCTAGGTCACTGCCCTTGACATGCGGTACACCACCACCACTCTTTTTCGCATGGATCGCTTCCTGATTGGCGAGAAGGAAGTGGTACACATATTTCGGCGCCAACAACAACGGATTCGGATCCACGGTGAAAGCATCAGAGACAAATACCGGCTCGTTCCAATAGGAAACGAAGCCGGCGTACGCACCCGAGCCCGCAACAGCGATCGTCTCACCGCTTCGATTACTTTCGCCGTGATAGTAGGCGGGCATCCGGCCCCCTGCGATCACAGGGATCTCACCTTCAGTCGTAACTTTCTTGGTCATGGAGGTACCGCGGCGGAATGTCGCCACATCACCGAGTGCACGGTAGGTGACGCCATTTGGCGCAAGCTCGGCGATCAGTTGGTCGATGTGGCTCACGATTCGCTCTCCAGGTCAGCGATGACTGCGTCTAGCTGAGCTCTGATTTCAGTTTGTCGCGAAACAATGTGGGCAATCTCCGAGTTCAGCGAGGAAATGTCAATCGCTTGGCGAGTATCTTTTTGCTCGACATAGGATGAGATAGCGATGTTGTATCCGCTCTCTGCAATGTCCGCGTTTGGCACGAGTCTGGCGAAGTGGTCGATGTCCTCCCGAGCGGCGAAGGCATCAAGCACTCGCTTCTGGTTCGCTGCGGAAAGCTTATTCTTGTTCCCCATGCGGACGAACTCAGCGGATGCGTCAATGAAGAAGACGCTGTTGTCAGATTTTGACTTTCTTAGGATGATGATGCACGTACCAATGGTGGTGCCGAAGAAGAGGTCCGGCGGAAGTTGGATGACCGCGTCAACGTAGTTGTTGTCAATNNCGAATCTTGGCTTCTGCTCCTCCTCGATAGAGAACTCCGGGAAACTCGACAATGGCAGCTGTGCCGTTGACTGCGAGCCAGGAGAGGATGTGCATCGTAAAGGCCAGGTCAGCTTTCTACTTGGGTGCGAGAACACCCGCCGGTGCAAAGCGCGGGTCGTTAATAAGCAGGGGATTGCTGTCGCCCTCCCAATTGAGCGAGTAGGGCGGATTTGAAACAATTGCTTCGAATGGCTCTTCGTCCCAGTGCGCCGGATCTATCAGAGTGTCGCCAAGGGCAATGTCAAAACTCTCGTAGTTAATGTCGTGCAGAAACATGTTGATGCGGGCGAGATTGTAAGTAGTCAGGTTGATCTCTTGGCCGAAAAAGCCCTGTCGAACATTCTCCTTGCCGAGCACCTTCGCGAACTTCAACAACAGAGAGCCGGACCCACAGGCGGGGTCGTAGACCTTATTCACTTCAGTCTTGCCCATTACTGTAATCCGAGCCAAGAGTTCAGAGACTTCCTGTGGTGTATAGAACTCACCACCAGACTTGCCTGCGCTCGAGGCANNCTCCAAAGAGGTCTATCGTGTTGTCGTCGAAGTTCCCGAGTGGCAGATCGCCAATCGCCTCAAGAAGTTTGACCAGTTTCTCGTTTCGCTTCGCGACCGTTGCTCCGAGCTTGGCGGCATTCACATCGAGATCGTCGAAGAGGCCCTTCAGGTCATCTTCACTGTCGGCTCCTACCGCTGAGCCCTCGATGTTCTTGAAGACTCTCTCTAGCGTTTCATTGAGGTTTTCATCGGTGGCGGCACGTTTGCGCACACTCGCAAAAAGTTCACTTGGGAGAATATAGAAGCCCTTCTCTGCTACCGTCTCGCGGCGACCGAACTCTGCGCCCGCGTCACTCAGCAGTGCATAGTTGAAATTGGACTCCCCGGCTTTCCGTTCGCCTGTATTGATATAAGCGGTGAGGTTCTCTGAGATGAAGCGATAGAAAAGCATTCCCAGCACGTAGGTCTTGAAGTCCCAACCGTCAACGCTGCCTCGAAGGTCATTGGCAATTCTCCAAATCGTCTTATGCAACTCTGCGCGCTGAGCTTCCTTCGTCGTGGGGCTCATCTAAAGGACTCCACATATCCAACGTCATGGTTACCGCGCAGAACGTCGAAAGTCTCCCAAGAGCGCTGTTCCAGCGTTCTCTGTTGTTGATTTGTTGCCACTCGTGCCATTACTTCCTCCTCTCGTCATTGTTAAATCTCCGCGACCCTGGTCACCACCCTACGAGGGTGTGCAGGTGGACGTCGGGAGACATGTCATCGCTACCTCAGGGAATTGATCAACGTCGTGAAACCTCGTAACACTCACGACGGATCGTCATAACATATTTTACGCCAAAAGGGAGAAAATCGTAAGTGCCTGGTCGTCGTGAACTCGCTCGTAGAGAGTGGCCAGAGACCATCAAAGTAAAGCACGTGTACACGCTTAGTGAATCAACCGATCAAGCAATTCTGGAAACTCCTGATATCCACTCGCATCGTTGAAATGACCAGCGGATTCGAACTCAACCTTCTCGGCATCTAGTTTCTCTGCAAACGCCTTCAGCGAATCAAGTGGAAGGTAAGGGTCATTACGTGAGTAGAAGGCCAACCTGCTCGAAACTAGGTTTCGCACATCTTCGAAATCTCCATCCCCGCGTGTGAAGACTTCACTGTTGATCGAGTCAAACGCACTGTCACCTGATGCAAAAGCATCAAATCCAGCGACCGTGATCAGTCGAGCCAACGATAAGGATTCTTCTGAGATATAGCGAACTGCAAACGGAGAAGCGGAGCTGTGGGCCACGAGAGTGCTGCCACTGTCAATGCAGTCGGAGGCTCGGTAGGCAGAGAGGATTCGGGACCAGTTCTCAAACGTTTGCCCCATTGGAGTCGGAAGATGAACAACGAAACATCTGATGTCATTTGCGGCCAATTGCGAGTACAACCAGCCGAACCAATTCTCGAAGGGACTTCCGAATGAGCCATGAAGTACTACGACGGAACCTTTTTCCATTTCAAATCCTTTCAGTTGTAGTTATACAGAAATCTTGACGAGGCTTCAATACGTAAAGCGGGAAACTGCTCAGGAATGAGTCCTCATCCCTGTGAAGGACTTCAAGATCAAAGAACCTCAGGAATTGATTTGACCATTCGCTCTTCGTCGGAATCAGGAAATCAAACTTCATCTTCGAGCCCCAGCCAAATTCAGTGAACCGATTCAACTGATCATCGGTAATCCGTCCCTGTTGCCATGCCCTCTCAATCTCGTTGAACATTCTTTCGAAGGAGAGAATCCCTTTGTCATGATCGGTGCAAGCCATAGCCAATTCATAAATCAGATCCGGAAAGGGATCGTCGCAGGGATCAAACTGCTGCATAATCTCAATGATTTCGTCGACTGACTTTGCGCTCCGATCGTCTCTCGCAAAGAAGCTCTTCGTAACGAACCTGCCATGCGGCAGAAGAGAGCTATGAACATTCTCGAGAAATCGAGGTAGGTCCACCCGAGGAACATTTCCGACAACGAGGTCGCCAACTACTAAGTCAAATTCCTGATCGAACTTCATCGAACGCCAGTCATCAAAAATGACCGACTCATTGACATTTTCGTGCGTCAGTTCCTTGCTGACCTCCCTGTGAAACTCAAGGCTGCTATCAACGACGACTGCCTCAAGGCGCTCCTCGAATGCCCAGTCGCGGAACTCAGTCGTAGAACCAAGGATCAATACCCTGAGCCGACGACTCTTCACGTTCAGCTTCAAATCTTTCGCAATATCGCTTAAACGATTCAGTTCGAATCGAGAAGGGCGACAAGGTGGGACATAGTTTCTCCAATAGACCGCGAGTTCCGCACCCCAACCACTCATGAGTCTGCAGCCTGACCCAAGAGGTATGTGGCGTAGTACGCGATCTGAGGGATAGTGCAGAATTGCCGAGTCGCGGGCGGGAGGGTATCCGAAGCCAGCCGCAATGATTGAGCGACTAAGCCTTGCATCTCACTCTTCAAATCCCTCGATAACTCGAACCGACCGTTCTCGGAGGCCAGTAACAACACCGAGGCAAGAATCACGGCAGCAAGAGTTTCATTCGACACTGAATCGGATGAAAAGTCCGGCGTTACAGCCCACGACGAGAATTGATCGCAGCAATACTCAGCCACCAAGATCACCGCCTCTGGATTATCTACGTACTCCCAAAAAGAGAAGAGCGCTTCCAGACATAGGCCCGTCGACTCCCATTTGGAAACCCAATCGCCAACGCCGCTACGCCAGGTCAAATCGTCGGTGAGCCGATCCAATAGTGATGCAAGCGCACTTCGAATTAGTTCCTCGCAGCCTTCAGTGGCGATCTCGTCTTTCGATAGTTGAGCGAAGCTGATTAGGTTCCGTGCTGTTAGCCAAGGTATTCGATAAGGAATCCAGCCTCCATCCAAGTCAATCACTCGTCCCGTTGAATCACGATCGGCAAGGTGTGAGATCGCAACGTCGCGAAGCGTCCTGAAGATCTTGGACTTGCCATCTGCCGTTATGCCGAGTGTGAGACCGTACAAGTAGTTGAGGTGAAGAGCGTCCATANNTCTTCGTGTTCCATCTGTTGCTTCATGGAGGCGAGTTCCTCGGGAGTGACCAACACGTGCTGAGGATTCAAGTCGATCGTGTCGTCAGATCGATAAGTGAAACTTTCCAGAAAGCGGTTGAGAAGCAGTTTGTAATCGTCTCGATGAGTCATGTCCATTCGGCGCGCCAGCAAGCAAACAAAGTACTGTGACGAAACCGCCTTGGTCCATTGCGGATCGTTGAGACCGTGAGTTGCAACGAGCTTTCGAATCGTTCCTCGAATTTGGGACACTGGGTCCATTTGACTCATCATCGAATCCACTGGCCGAGACGGAGTTGAGAGGCTAGCCACTCGCATCACGAGGACTCTGATCGCGTCAGGCTCGACAACGGACCTCAATTTTGAAGATTTATTGCTCGAAATCGAATATGACTCGGCGATTCTTTTGGGGAGTTGGAAGTTCGATCGCCGCGTCATAATTTCATCATCAAGCTTTTTCGTGTTGAAAAGCATTTCCAGCACGGCAGCCCAATCCCTGCCGGTCGCTTTATGGGCAAGATCTGTTTCCGAAAGGAACTCGAGAGCATTGTCGCGACGAATCCGACTGATGACCGCGCCTAGCGTTCCAGCGCTGGTTGTCGCACCAAGCAACGACGCGCACCTCATGAGCTCCCTATTGAATAAGGGAGCCTTATCCGCTAGATCCTTCCCTAAGAGAGCAGTTCCCCTCACATAGCTCTGAAGTTCGCTCACGAGAGCATTTTGCATTCCAGAGTCCATGGCAACAACCTCCGTCCTGCCACCTCCGTGACAGTTGTCACTGTCCGCCTGACAACTGTCACCGATCTTGCCATAGATATACCCGTCAGACAACTGCCACGAGTCTCCTTAGTTCATGAACATCTCACCGGAAGACACCAAGAGCCAATCCAAAGTCACCGACACGTTCGTCGCCGATGACTACGGAAACGAAGTCCCGATCATCGTCGTTCGTCGGGCGACCGTCGACGAAGTGAGGCGCTGGCACGCCGTCTTGAAGTTCTGCCCTTCGGTTTCGTTCGACCCAGTTGAGCCTCGATGGAATCAGCCCTACTAGATCAGTTCTCGCACCGAATGAGAGGAAAAATGACCGAGTCATTCAAGAAGGATGATTGCCCTCGCACTCACTGGTACCTGTTGGCATGGTTTGCTGGCACCCGGCATGAAGTATTGGAACAGTGTCCGGGAGAAGCCCCGTTTTATAACGGGCTTGGAATGGCAGTTATCGCAACGGCACTTGTGAGTGGATTCACCCTCTCTATCGCTATCGGGTACACGCTTCGTGAATCGACCACACATCTTTGGCCGGTCACGGTGGTCTGGTCTCTGATTGTCCTCAATTTGGACAGGCTGCTCTTGATGTTGACAGCGACACGTCGTCTACTACTGGCCCTTCTCCCAAGAATCGTAATCTCCTTCGTGATCGGAGCGATGATCGCTGAAGTTGTAACTCTCTGGATCTACGCCCCCGAAATCAACGCTCAGATGCAGCGCGACGTTCAGCACGGGATTCAAGCCTCGACCAAGGTCGCAACCAATTTCTACAGTCCCCAGATCACCAGGGACCAAAGGGCCGTGGCGACCATTCAGTCATCGGAGAACTCGCTCGTCGCCCAAATCAATGAGGACATGTTCCTCTCGAATTGCGAGTCCACCGATGCGAACTGCTCAACTACTCATCAGCTCGGATGCGGCGCTTACTGCTTGCACTACAGGCAGGTAGCCGCCTCACTACAACAAGAGCTCGACGCGGTAAGGCCTGGAGACGAGAATCGAATCCGTCAGCTTCAGACGGCGATTGCTGGAATCAATTCGTCTGAGGCAAACAGTATGCAGATTTTGGACTCATCCGCGAGGGCTAGCACTGGACTCATCGCACGGGAGGATGCGCTAACTGAGATTGAGCGTGCTCATCCGGGGATTCTTGTGCAGGTCTGGTTCATTAGAAGTGCATTGATTCTGCTGGACATGATGCCACTGATTATCAAGAGCCTCTATCTCGCTTTCAGTGAATCCTCGTACGAAGCCATCGCCTCAAGCTACAAGCGCCGAGAGCGTGTCACGGCCCTTGAGATTGATCTTCAGGCTCGAGTTGAAAGAGGTCGTCTCAACGAACAGGCCCTTGCTGACGAGGCACTGAACCGTGTGCGCATCCAAGCCCAACGTGACGCTCAGATCGTTGAAGAGGAAGCGAAATGGTACGGGGAGTCCTCACCACGATCTCAATACAGCAACGAACCCGACGCATCAACACGAAGCGGTGGAACCATGACGCCGGATTTCACTGACTTTGTAGCTTCGATGCGAAGCAAGCGACCGCATGAATCTCTTCCCGCCGAATTTCCTCGAGGTCTCACGATTGCTGGTTGGATAGGCGCCGGTCTTCTTGCAGCACTTTCATTCACTTTGTGGCTGGTTACGGATGCAACCCACCGTTCAGTCGCAGGCGAGATGGTTGCGTTATTGGCGCTCATCTCAGTCGCGTCGCTCGCGGTCTTCACTAGAGGATTCCGAATTGCGCCTGCTTGGGCCATGCGAGCCACCTTCGCGGCGCTGCTGTTGGGCCTAAGTCTGCCTGTCATCGTCGCGGTTCTCAATCTGTAGTGACCAACCAAGAAAGGAACAATATGAAAAACATCATTGAAGAACGAGAGGCTATTCACGAGGACAGAACGTTGTCCCCAATGTCGCGTTTGCTTCCCGTCACACCAATCGAAGGAATGCAGAGATGGTCAAAGAAAGACTTGACACCGGCAATGGCGAGTCGTGTGATCACGCTCGAACGCGAGGCACCGCACTTGGTCGATCTAGCAAATACGGCCAACGTGGACATTCAGTACCTGGGCATAGCTCCACTACCTAACGGCCCGCGTGTTTTTTCAGGCGCAACGTCAGACTGGGTCCTTGGGCCCGCAACCGCCGAGGACGCTCACTACATTCCGAGGGCGCAGCGTCGAAAGTTGGAACGGCTGGAAGAGTCCGGATTCCACATGCCGACTCTCTTCATCGCGCACGAGATCCCAAAAGGGAACGTTCCTCAAACGGGCGGTTCGCCAGTGGGGACAACGGCAGACGTGTCAGAAGCAGTCGCCAAGAAGTCCGTCGGCCCAATTCCCCCTCCAGCGGGCACAGTTGAGATAGGAGAGCGGTTAAGCGAGCGAGCTCACCAAGTCTTCTCAGCACTCGGCAAGGCCGTGCCAATAATCGGCGCAGTCGCTGCAGCGCCCTTTCTTCTCGCTGGAGCTGTCGCATCTGCAGCGTTAGACCCGATCATCTTCGGTGTAATTCCGGCGGTGTCAACTGCACCTGGAGAGCCAGCGGCGTGGTTCGTGTTGGCTCGTTGGGACTGGTAGTTCGTGATGAGTCGTTCTAGTTCGCATCGTTGCGATTCTGACAACAGCGGCTACCGCGCTCACTTCGGTGGCGTGGCGTACGTCACTGCTCTGATTTGCGCGAGATTGATCGCTCGTTCAGATCGAGCAGCAATGTTGCAGCCTTCGCTCTTTATCTCGAGAGCAAAAAAGCGGATAACTGAAGCAAGGAGCGCGGCACATCGCCGTCTCTCTACATCGAAAGGAGCAACAAATTATGAATACACGAAATGAACTACCTACGAGAACTTCGCCGAAGCGTTACTCGGTGATCATGGCCGACCCTCCGTGGGACGTCCAGCAAAAGGGCGGGTACGGCGCTGAGCGGCACTACAAGCTAATGACCCTCGACCGCATCAAGGCAATGCCGGTCGCGGAGCTTGCGGCCGAGAATGCACACCTGTGGTTGTGGGTGACGAACGCAACCTTGCGCGACGGATACGACGTCATTGAAGCATGGGGCTTTACACCCCGGTCGCCACTGACGTGGATCAAGCCACGCATCACCCTCGGCGTCTATCTCCGAAACGCCACTGAACACCTCATTCTGGGAACGAAAGGTCGGGCTCCGGTCAAGTTCAAGAGCCAACCGACGTGGATGTTCGCGCCGCTCCAGGAGCATTCCCACAAGCCGGAGGAGCAGTACGCCGTCATTGATCGCGTCTCCGGCACAGACGGACCACGACTCGAGCTCTTCGCCCGTCGTCGCCAACCGGGCTGGGACGTCTGGGGAAATGAAGTTGATTCCGATATCGACATTCCGGGCTATCCGGTGCCGGGGCGCTCACCCGTTTCGGCTACCGAGAAGCCAAGGAGCCGTGATGAAAGATGAGCAACGACTCGCCGAACTCCCTACTTACTCGCGCATGGCGTGGAGCTCTCGTCCTATTTGGGACCGTCGTCCTGTTGAGAGTCAGCGTCGAAATCGTCGCCCGGATCTGGGTGTGGCTCGT
>PMGP01000107.1:5119-5510 GCA_003156235.1 Acidobacteriaceae bacterium | reverse complement strand
GAGCCTGATGGACGCTGGTGGCAAAGTGCTGGTTGCCGCGACCACCGCGTCCGCCTTTGGCGATGACGACCCGCTCGTCTGGCTCACTGAAGTCGTGGACCAGCTCGCCGGTTTCCTGATCGTACAGCGATGTACCGACAGGGACTTGCAGGATGGTAGAGTTGCCGTCGAGTCCGGAGCAGTTGGAGCCCATGCCGTGTTCGCCGCGCTGGCCCTTGTGTTCCGGGTTGTAGCGGAAGTGGATCAGGGTGTTATGGCGCTGCGAGCTGACCATGACGACATCGCCACCACGGCCGCCATCGCCGCCCGAGGGGCCGCCGCGGGGAACGAACTTCTCGCGACGGAAGGCCATGCAGCCGTTGCCGCCGTCGCCGGCCTTGACGCGAATTTT
>PMGP01000107.1:0-5087 GCA_003156235.1 Acidobacteriaceae bacterium | reverse complement strand
GAGAAGGGCATAGAATCGCTTGGAATGTGTTGCTGGGGTAATTAGAATGCCAAAAGCAGAGAGTTTTCTTTCTGCAAATGGCCGCAGGGCTCTGCCCCATCCGGACCCGCCTTGAGAGTGGGCCGAAGTTGAAGCTTGGAGTAGTTTTTCCCGGGGTCTGCCGCGAGCGGAGTCTCGATGGCAGGGGTCGAGCGCAATTGGACGAAAACGCTGGCGGTTGCCGTGCTGCTTTTGGGCGCGGGAACGGCGGGTTTTGCCCAAACGGCCCGGACTCATTTGGTCGAAGATGGGCCAACCGGCTCACTGATCGGCAAACTGACCGACCTGCACTCCAATCCCCTGGAAGGCGTGGAGGTGGTTGCGCGGAAACAGGACACCGGAGCAGAGGCGCGCACAACCACCATAAAAAATGGGATTTACCGGTTCAGCGGGCTGACGCCGGGGGAGTACTCGGTCATCGCCGAGAGTCCGCAACTGGGGCGTGGCCAGGTGGATTGGATTGTGGTTGATGGCGGCCACGAGGCGCGCGTGCTGACGGCGATAGAGTTGACGCCGCTTGCGCCCGGTCCTGTTCTGGCGGCATTGCGAGGCGAAGAACGGCCCAAAGTCGAAGAGCCGACCAGGCTGAACCGGCCCGTTCTGGAGCCGGAGGCACAGCCAGCGACGGATGCCGCATTGGCTGCCGAGCCGTTGTTCTTGCTGCCCCTGGCGGGACGAAGCCTGCCGAATGAAGCACCACCGGAGCTTGCTGTTTCACACTCGGCGCGCACAGTTGTGCTTGGTTCCCAGGTCTCAGAAGCGNNGCGAGACCTGGGGCACCCGCCACTCTGCTTCCTGGCGCAAATGAGATTGGAGAGGCGGCAAGTGGAGCAGTCCAGACGCCATTGCATTCGCCCGAACCGGCGGCGGTAGCAGCCCAGGGAACGCAAGCGGCGGCGCAGCCAGGGATGGTTCCGAGCAAACCGGCCTTGGCAGCTTCTCAGGCGAGTGAACCGGCGGCTCCGGCGTTGAGCAGCACGATGAGCGCTGCCGAGTTGCAGGCTTTGCCGGTGAGCGGGCGGCGCTGGCAGGATTTTGTGCTGGACAATACGCCCACATCCACGACGCCGTCGGGCGGCCAGGGAGAGATTTCATTGCGGGGCGCGGGACAGCCTGCGGAGATTGCGGTGGACGGAGTGAGCCGGGGGCTGGCCTTTGGCCGGACAAATGAATCAGGGCAGGGCTCATCGGGACGTGGGATGCTGGGTCAGGGCGAAAATCCAGCCGGAATGGCGCAGGTGGGCTCCGGAGGGCACGGGCTTGCCGTGAGCGAGGCGGCGATCCGCACAGTGGAGACGGTGGCCGGCAACGTAGAGGCTGCGGTTGACAGGGCGGCGGGCGGGCGCATGAACACGGAGACCGAGCGCGGCGTTAATGAACTGCATGGGCAGGGATTCGTCTTTGATCGCCAGAACTCCTGGGGCGCGCAGAATCCGTTTACGCAGTGGGTGAAGGAGACCACGCCGGCCAACGGGACCACCGTTCCGATTCCGGTGTTCACGCCTGAGTCCTACACCCCGCCAGACCGCGAAACGACCTGGGGCATCGGCGTGGGCAGCCGCATCCTCCGCAACAAGCTCTTCTGGTTTGCGGCGCTGGACGGCTACCAGCGAAACGATCCGGGGCTGGCGATGGTGAAACATCCCTACCTTCTACAGCTAGAGCCTTCGAACACATGCGCGATCCCCCCATGTAGCCAAATAATCGGGCTCTTTGCTCAGCCCACAAACGACCAGATGCAGGTGCTGAGCGCGCGGCTGGGGTTGAGCAGCGCCAATCCGGTTGGAGAAGGGCTGGCGGCTTATTCGACAATGCTGGAAACGCTGGCCGGACTGCTCGGCCCGGCGCCGCGCACGGCTACGCAGTGGACCGGCTTTGGGCGGCTTGACTGGCAGGCGACGGAACGCAATCGCTTCACGCTGGAGGGCATTGGAGCGCGATGGAACTCGCCGGGCGGAGGGTTGACCCGCGTGGCTGAAACCTATGGGAACCACAGCTTCGGATCGAGCGAGGCGAGCGAGGAGTGGCTGCTGGGACGCTGGGAGAGATTTCTGACCCCCAACCTGCTGGCCGTGACCCAGGCCTCGGTGGGACGCGGCCTTCAGGAGGCGCGGCCTTCGACTCCTTCAACCTATGAGCACACGCTGCTTAGCGGAAATGTGTGGGGTCAGTTGCCGCAGATCGTGGTGGACAATCGCTACGGATTCACCATCGGCAACCCCTCGCGCTTCGGAACAGGCAGCTATCCAGACGAGAAGCTTTACCACGGGCAGGAGTCGGTGGATTGGATTCGCGGCAAGCTGCTGGTGAAGGCCGGCTTCGAGGTGAGCCACAACAGCGACGCAACCAGCCTGCTGCGCAACCAAACGGGGACGTATACCTACTCCAACGTGGAAAACTTCATCTCCGACGCGGTGGTCTTCGGCAAGTTTGGGCTGACCGACGCGCTGGACCCTTTTAACCAGCACAACTGCGATGAGACGGGCAAGACGTGGCGCGACTCGGGAGGTAATCTGCGCGGGCTGGGCAACCTGCCCTGCTACTCCTACTACTCGCAGACCATAGGCCCGTCCAGTTGGCATTTGAGCACCAACGATTGGGCTGGGTACGCAACGGCTCAGTGGGAAGCGAACAAGCGCGTGGTCCTCTCCGCCGGATTGCGCTGGGAGCGGGAGCAGTTGCCGCCGCCGCTCGCCGCGCTCCAGAATACAAATCTGCCGCTGACCGAAAAGCTGCCCAACCTGGGCAACAACTGGGGTCCGCGGGTGAGCGTGGCCGTGGGATCGGGCGAAAAACATTGGCCGGTGCTGCGGCTGGGCTACGGGATGTACTTTGGGCGCACGGAGAATCTGACGCTGGAGACGGCGCTGACCCAGACCGGCTCCCTGAACGGAGACCTGAACTTTTTCATGCGGCCTACCGACGACCTTCCGAACAGCGGCGGCGGCGCTCCGCCGTTTCCTTACGTGCTGCAGGGAACTCCGGGGAGCGTGGTAAAGCCGGGAGCGGTGGAGTTTGCGCCCAACTTCCACAATTCCGAGATTCACCAGGCCGTTGTCGCCGTGGAAGAAACGCTGCCGAGCCACGTGGAGGTGACCGCCAGCGCGATGGTGAGCCTGGGCCGCCGGCTGCCGATCTCCATCGACACGAACTTCGATCCCGCAGTCAATCCGGGGACGATTACCTATGCCGTGGTGGACGGCGCCGGCGCGGGACCCATCAAAGCAGCGCAGATTACGGTTCCCTTCTACGCTTCGTGGCCATCGGCAACTTCGTCGACGGGATTTGCCGGGCGGCTCAATCCGGATTACCAGCAGATTACGCAGATCATGAGCCGCGCCAACTCGACCTACGAGGCGATGATGGTGAAGGTTGTTCGCTATGGCCGCCGCGGACTGAGCCTGCACGCCCACTACACCTATGCGCACGCCATGGACTGGAATCCCAACGAGAGCTCTCAAGTGGCCGGCAACGACGTGCTGGACCCGGCCGACTTCAGCCATGAGTACGGCACCAGCAACCTGGACGTGCGCCACTCGGCCAGCGCCATGGTGGTCTACGAGGCGCCTTGGAAGCTGCACGGCACGGCGGGGAAGTTTGGCAACGGCTGGATGGCCTCGGGCGTCGCGCAGTTCCGCAGCGGATTGCCCTACACGATGCACACCTCGGGGTCGCTGCCCGAAGAGTTTGACGCAACCACCGGCGCAGCCATCATTGGACTAGGGCCGGGAATGAACGGATCGGGCGGCGACAACCGCGTCTACGGAACGGGCAACGATAACATTGTCTATAACATAGGCCGCAACACCTACCGCTATCCGGCCACCTGGAAGGCCGATCTGCGGCTGGGCAGGCGCTTCGACCTGGGGCATTTGCGCCAGTTGGAACTGCTGGCCGAGAGCTTCAACCTTTTCAACCATCAGAATGTTACCGAGTTGGAGACCACCGGCTACTACGTTGGGTCCGGAAGCGCGTCGAGCCTGCCGACGCTGAACTTCCTCGCCGGCCCCATGACCAACCCCACAACCGGCGCCGTGTCCAACGCCAACACCACGGCATTCGGCCAGCCGCTGAACATCAACGCAACCAACTTCTACCGTGAACGGCAGATTCAGTTTGGGTTGAGGCTGAGGTTCTAGGGATAAGATCGTGTGATTTGGTAATTGTGCCTGAACAAGCGCGGGCGTGGACGCCCGCGCTACAGCCGGCCAGGAGGCCGGCGCTACATTGAGGTCGGCGCTACTTTCCTGCCATTACAAATTCAAGCGGTCACAGTACTAGTTGCTCGGCGCGGGCGCGGCGTCAGCGGGCGCAGGCGCAGGCGCGGGTGCAGGAGCAGGCGCGGGTGCAGCGGGCACAGGGGCCGACTCAGGGGCAGGCGCGGGTGCAGGTGACAGCTTGTGCAGGCCGCGGATGTAAATAACGAGATTCCACACCTCGTCATCCTTGGCGCGGCCCGCCTCCTCGGCAGGCATCTTGCTCTTGCCGTTGCGGATGACGTTGAACAGATCCTGGTCCTGCATATTGGCCAGCGTCGCGGGATTGCTCCAATCCGCGAGCGTCAGTCCCATGTCCTTGGCCAGATCGGTTTTGCCATTTCCGTTGTCCCCATGGCACAACGAGCAGTCCTGCGAATAAAGCTCCTTGGCGCGTGCCTGCGACTTTTCGGTAGGCTTGACTGGATTCTTTTGGCCGGCCGCAGGGGCCGGGGCGGAGACCTGCGAGATGGACCCCGGTGTGGACAAAGCAGTAATCCCAAACAATACAAGAGCAGAAACAAACAGCAATGGCTTCAACATGGTAGCCTCCGCAGTTGCGGACGTCCTTTCGAGACATCTACAACCGAATCAATTTCACGCACGAATTATATGCCATTTGGATGGCATCAGGCTGTTTGTATTGAAAAGAAAGGTTCAAAAGGAGCGGATTGGCGGGTTTGGGCCTGATTTTATGAGGCAAAAATTTCATTGGCATTAGTGATCCGGCCCCAATGAAATGCAACACTCCCTCCCACCCATTCCGCAAAAAGCGCGGAATGGATGGGGCAC
>PMGP01000416.1 GCA_003156235.1 Acidobacteriaceae bacterium | reverse complement strand
CCTGCTCTTCTTCGATGAGGCGAACCAGCTCATTGTTTTGCTCGATGGTTTCCAGAGGCTCCAGGTAGACCGTCTGGCCCGAGGAGCTGACGCCGTGAACTACGCCGCTGACGCGCCGCTTGAGCTCCGCGCGGACGGGGATCACGAAGCGGTCGCCGCGTATGGTGATGAGATCTTCCTGTGTGGCGCCTTCCGATGCGAGCTTGCGCAGGGTGGCGCGCAGGGATTCTTCAATCTGTTTTTTCTGGCGCTCCTGCTCACGGCGGATGCGTCCCAGTTCGGGCGAGGCATTGTCGGCCAGCGAACCGTCGGGCTGGATGGTGCGTTCGATAGACTCGGCCAGAGGGCGCAGGCTGCCGGTAAGCGCAGACGAAAGTTGGGATAGACCGGGAAGTTTGCCGAGCAGCCGCGCTGGCGGCGATTGCAGCAGCGCTTGCCAGGAGGCCACGTCGTTGGCCAGGCGGGCGATGGCTTGCAGCTCATCGGCTTCCAGGGCCGCGCCGTGAATCTGCGCCTTGGTCGCTTGTTGCGTGGGATCGAAGAGACCGCCGACGGGGATGGAAGTCTGTTCTTCGAGCAACAGGCGAAGCTCGCCGGTAAGCTGGTGCTGACTGGCAATCCAGGCTTCATCGGTGGAGGGCTTGAGGTCAAGAATAGCCTGCCGTCCCACCGGCGAGGCAGCAAAAGAAGAACAAAGCGCGAGAAGTGCCTCCCACTCGAGAGCGGCAAAGTCGGCGTTCAACACAGGCGACGGAATGGGATCAAGCAGGGGCATCGTTTTTCTGTGCTGAAACTATCTTAGCGGGTGTGGGGCGTTCACTTTGCGGTTGTGCTTCCCGATGATCTTAGCGGCGGTGTATTGGCGGCTGAATTCGACGCAAAGGCAGCAAGTTAGCACCGCTATGCGGAGTTAGCAAGTTAGCGGGAATTAAGGGATTTTACGGGGTGAGTTTCAGCTCTCCCTCCCAGCGCGCAACTACGGCAGCGGCCATGCAGTTGCCGATGACATTCAGCGCGGTGCGGCCCATGTCCATCAGCGTGTCCACGCCGAGCAGCATCAGCACGGCAGTGGCGGGAATCTGGAAGGAACCGGCTGTGGCCAACAAGACGACGAGCGTGGCGCGGGGAACGCCGGCGATGCCTTTGCTGGTGAGCGCCAAAGTCGCCAGAAGGACGATCTGCTGACCCACGGAGAAATGAAGGCCGGCGGCCTGAACGGCAAAGAGAGCGGCCATGGAGAGATAGATTGTGGAGCCGGTCAAATTGAAGCTGTAGCCGGTGGGGATAACGAAGGAGACGATCCAGCGCGGCACACCAAACTCTTCCATGCGCTCCATGGCCAGTGGCAGCGCGGCCTCCGATGAGGTGGTGGCGAAGCCGATGGCGGCGGGCTCGGCGACTGCGGCGGCAAAGCGGCCGATGGGGATGCGCGCAACGAGCAGTATGGGCGCGAAAACCAGAAGCAGAAAGATGGTCAGGGTTACGTAGTTGGTGACGAGAAGTTTGCCCAGCGGCAGCAACGTGGCCAAGCCCATGCTGCCCACGGTGTAAGCCAGCGCGGCGCCGGCGGCTACAGGCGCGGTGACCATGATGATGCGGGTGAGGCGGAACATGGTCTCGGTCAGCGATTGCAGAACGGAAACCAGCGGAGCGCGCTTCGGCTCGGGCAGCATGGCCAGCGCGGCGCCAAAGAGCAGCGCGAAGATGGCGACCTGAAGGATTTGATTCTCGGCAACAGACTTGGCGATGTTCTCCGGGAAGACATTCAGCAAAATCTGCTGCCAACCTTCCGCATGAGCGGCGGGCACGGCGGCCTGGATGGAAGCGGGCAGCGTGACGCCGGCTCCGGCCTGGGTGAGGTTGATGGCGACGGCGCCCAGGATCAGGCCGATGGTGGTGACGACTTCAAAGAAGATGATGGACTTGACGGCCACGCGGCCTACGCCGCGCAGTTCGTTGTGGCCGGCGATGCCGGTGACGATGCCGCCGAAGATGAGCGGCGCGACAATCATGCGAATGAGCCGCAGAAAGATGTCGGCAAGGAAGTGGCTCTGCACGGCGATTTGGGGCGCGTCTACGCCCAGTTCCGCGCCAGCCAGCATGGCGAAGAAGGTCCAAATCAGCAGGGAGCGGCGTCGCGCGGCGAAGGGAACGAAGAGGCCGAGGCCGGTCCAGCGAAGGATGGCGGCAAACTCGGCGTGGGGGTAAAGCACGCCGGCAACAAGGCCCGCGACGAAGAGCAGAACGGCGGCCAGAACGAGCGCGCGAATACCCGCGTGACCGGATTGCGAAGGAGGCGGCGTGGAGGTTGGCGTCATCGATGGGCCTTGAGACTTCAAGGACACCATTATCCTACGGCGATGGCCAGTTGCGCTTTCTGATCCGGCCCCAAAGAAATGCAACACTCCCTCCCACCCATTCCGCAAAAAGCGCGGAATGGATGGGGCATAGCATTTCAAAACTTCTGGCCGGATCAATAAATCAGGTAGGGAGTGGCTGAAATCCGCTCAAAAGGTTAGGCGCGCTATTTCTTCGGCGAGTCGCCGGTTGAAGCAGGCGAGGCGGCCGCGACGGCGGGGCAGGCAGCTCCGCAGCTTCCGCCGCAGGGGGTCTTGATCTCTGCCGGTGCGGACTCGGAGGCGGGTGCGTTGCTTTTGGCCGCGTAGTCGTTTATATAAAAGCCNNGGCGCGGCGCGGTGAGCGGACGCTCGAGCACACCTTGGCAAACGGGGCAGACAAGCTCCGGCTTGGATTTGAAGTGCTGGATTTTTTCAAATCTGTGGCCGCACTGGGTACAACGATAGGCATATAAAGGCAAGTCTGTTACACCTCGGGGACAAAATCACACACTAATCCTATTGTACCGGCAGGACGGTAATTATCTGCAATATGCCGCCCTGCCGTAAATCACCCTCTCACGCCGTAATTCAATGTACGGCGATAAGAACGGATGCCGCGTGGTTCTCCCATTCCAGGGTGAGCTTGCCGGTTGTGCCGCCGAGGGCCTCAAGAGTGTACTTCAGATTCTCAACCGTCTCGAGCGGCTTGCTCATGGTCATCTTCACCCGGCCCAGGTCCTCTGCCTTGTCGTATTTGGTGCCCCACTGGCCGATCTGTTTGTTCACGATCAGCACCCAGTGGTCGGGGTCGGAGATGTCGACGTACAGCGAATATTTTCCGGAGGGCACTTTGAGATCACCGGCCGTGATACCTCCGTCGTTCTCCAGCATGGTAGCCCCATTGGCGCCCGCGCGCCAGACAGGATAGGTGGAATCATGGCTGATGAGGCCATCCTTGGTGAAGATGTGGCCGGCCCGGCCTTTCACACTGGGCGAGTTGTAGTTGATGGTGATGGTTTTTCCGGCGATGGTCGCCGTCACAGTGGCCGACGGGCTGGCCGGCGGACCCTTTGGCGGGGCTTTCGGCGGAGCTGGCTGGGCGAACAATGTGGCGGCGACGAACAGAAGGCTCGTACAGACCAATAGACGCTTCATGATGGTTCTCTCCTTGGGGACAAATCCTTGCCGGGAGCGTTTGCCCCCGGCGCAACGATTGTCGCACCGGAAGGTTGTCAAGGGGAAACCGTCGTGAGATCGGTTGCCAGTTGTCGGAATCCCAGGTTTGAAAATCCAGACTCTTCGTCTTCGTTCAGTGCAGGCTCTGGAGCATCCAAAACCTGCGAAAAAACGGGCTTTTTGAACCAAAACGGAGTCTTTTGGGGCTAAAAAGGGGCATAATCGGGGGTTTTCAGTTACTGATTCGCCAACAGGTAAAAAATGCAAGGTGCTGATACAACATGAGTTATAGGCAACTGAAAGGCTTGAAAATGGCCTCCACATGGTAGGGGTGGGGGTCAGTCGAAAATAGGGGTTAGGGGATCCTCTTGCCAAATAACCAAGAAACCGGCATT
>PMGP01000218.1 GCA_003156235.1 Acidobacteriaceae bacterium | reverse complement strand
AAGGCCCCTGCTCCCTCCGGAAAAACGAACTACAACTGTAGTACTAGGTCTCTGACCGCATGATTTTGTTCCTTGAGATTTGTGCTTTCCCACCCTTTCGCCAGAAAGAACGCGAAAGGATGGGGCACGGAACTGATATATGTTCAAGCGGTCAGAGACCTAGCCGCAATTTGCTGCTAAGGAAGCTCTGATTAAGTCTTTATTGCGAGTCAGCATTCCCACAGGGGCTAAATCCCGACATTTTTTTGTTGCACTTGCGGCACGACTGAAGTCGTGCCCTGACGCTTATTGCGACGACGAATGAGTTTTTCCGCAGCCTGTAAAGCCATGACCTACCAGTCGTGCCCTTTCAAAACATCGACTTAATCAGAGGTTCCCTAAAACCTTGCCAACGGGCAGGGTTGTACGGAGTGCGAAAAACTCTGAAAACTACCTTGTCCGCCCTTGATTCGAGCGCAGCACTCGAGCCTCGCTCATGGGCTTGCGTAGTGCTCAGCGCAGGATGGCTACGCCATACTGCGGCAGCGTGACGCTTGAAACCGTTCCTCCCGTCAGCACATCTTCCATCGGGCTGGGAAGCGTAATGGTGCGCGGCGAAACGCCGTAGTTGGTGAAGATGAAGACCCGCTTGCCGTTGCCGGAACGAATGGCCAGATCGATGTCGTCCGGCAGATCGCTCATGATTGGATTGAGACCTGCTTCCCTCATCATCCACTTGGCCGCGGCCTTCATGGTTTTCCCGTCCAGCCCAGCACCGATGTAGGTGATGCTGCCTTGTCCGACGGAGCGCGTCACCGCCGCCGGCTGACCGTCCAGCCATCCGTTACTCTTGCCATAGCGCATGAGCGTCCTGGTCTCCGGAGCACTGAAGCTCAGTTGCTCCGCCCATATGCGGTTCTCGCCGGCGCCCCATTCACCGTCGATGGGAACCGGCTTGTCGAGCGAATACCACTGTTCGACGCGCGCGCCCAGCAGTTCCGCCAGCGGCCCAGGCTGCCGCTGGGGATACAGGCTGTTGTCTTCATCCTTCAGCGCCGAGCGCTGCGTCAAGACGAGGTGTCCGCCGCTGCGCACATATGCCTCAAGATTCTTTGCCGCCTCAGGCGTCAGCAGGTTGAGCGCCGGGGCCACGACCAGCTTGTACCGGCCAAGCGGCGCAGTGTCCGCCACGATGTCCACCGACCTGGCCAGCGCGCGCAGCGAAGCATAGTAACTGACCAGGGCATCCACCGGATCGAAGGCGCTGTTGTGGCGCTGCCAATTGATCGCCCAGCGGCTCTCATAATCCTGTAAGATCGCAACCTGAGAGTCGACCGAGGTGCCGTCCAGTGCCGGCCCAGCCTTTTCAAACTCAGCTCCGATCTGCTTCACTTCGTCGTAGACCGGAACCGGAGTTCCGTCGGCTCCAAGCAGCACGCCGTGATATTGCTCCTGACCGTTCAATGCGCTGCGCCATTGCCAGAACTCGACCGCATCCGCGCCGTGGCCGATATCGTTCCAGGCCATGGCGCGCACTTCGCCTTTGTCGAGCATGTTGTTATTGGGGGACCAGTTCACCACGCCGGGCTGAGTCTCCATCACCCAGAAGTTCCTTCTGAGGAAACCTCTCGTAAGATCGTGCGTGGCTCCTGTACGAACCGGGTCGAGATGACCTGTACCGACGTAGTTATCCCAGGATGCAAAGTCGAGGTCCTGGGCAACAGTGTAATGATCGAAGGCATCGAACCATCCCATCATGTTCGTGGTGATCTTCTGCCGGGGATCGGCGTGGGCGCGAATGGCGTCAATCTGATTGCGCTGGTAACTGCGCCATGTATCACTGACAAACTCCTTCCATTGCAAGAGCAGGCCGGGATTTCCGGAGCCCACTGGAATCGGAATCTGCGCCCAATCCTGATAGGTCTCGCTCCAGTAGGCCGTCGTCCAGCGCGCGTTCAGGTTCTCAAGCGTCTTGTATTTCCCGCGCAGCCATTGCTGAAACTGCGCCTGGGTCTGTGCGTCATAACTCTCGTTGCCGTACTCGTTATCGATCTGCCAGCCGATCACGTTAGCATCGTTCCCGAAGCGCTCGGCCAGCCTGGCAGCGATCTTGGCAGCCAGTTCGCGATATTTTGGATTGGACCAGTTGAATTGCGCACGGTTGCCATGGCCATCCTTGCGTCCGTCCGCCATGGTGCGCAGCGTCTCGGGATACTTCGAGGTCAGCCATGCGGGAGGCGCGGCGGTGGGCGTGCCGATGACAACGGCGATGTGATGGCGTTCGGCCGCGCGCACGGCACGATCGAGCCAATCGAGTTCATAGTCGCCCTCGCGCGGCTCCAAGCTGCTCCATGCAAACTCGTTTATGCGGACGAAATGGATATGCGCCGCCTCCATCAGCGACAGGTCCGCCTCCCAGCGCGACTCCGGCCACTGCTCCGGATACCATGCCGCCCCCAGCAACAGCGAGGGGGAGTACGGCGTTGAGGGAAGCTGTGCCGCGACCGGCACAAACAAAGAGATCAATAAAGCAAAGCAAATTGCTACTTTCTTGAGCATGAATGTTTCCTCCATTCTTGTGAGCATGAATGTTTCCTTCGTTCCGGCCGGCAAGCCCGCATACGTTACGGGATGCCGCTCGCATCCCGGATGCCCGCGTGACTTGTTTGAATTCGCCTCTAGTGAACCTCTGATCAAGTCATTGTTGCGGTCCAACATTCCCTCAGGGGCTAAAGCCCGACTTTTGATTTGTAGCATTTGCGGCACGACTAAAGTCGTGCCCCTTCAAAACATCGACTTATTCAGAGGTTCCCTAGAAGCTGTTTCATAACCGAATACTGTCCGTCTTTGAGCTTTCCCTCAGGGGCTAAAGCCCGCGATTTTTCTGCTCCTTCAGCGGCACGGCTAAAGGCGTGCCCTTTCAAAACCAGGTTATGAAACAGCTTCTAGCTTCTGCCATGAAATTCTCTTTACTATTCCTACGCCTTCCCGAATAGTAACAAGCTGACCGGCGGCAAGTGCGTGGTACTTCTCGACGAGACCGAGGGGCCAATGGACCTCAAAGTCTGCGGTTGTCGCAGCGCCGAGGCCGAAGTGGAGACGGGGATCGCTGGCGGAAAGATAGCTGGATTGACTCAGTACCTCCTGCACCTGCACCTTGCCGCCGTAGCGAGCCAGGACGCGTGCCCCGATGGCGCTGCGGTTGCTCTTCACTCCCTCAAGACGGATCTTGATCCAGCGGTTGCCGGCAGGAGCGTCGTTGCGCAACAGCGACGGCGGCTCATTGACGTTCATGATCAGGACATCCATATCGCCGTCGTTGTCGAAGTCGCCAAAGGCCATGCCACGGCCGCAGTGGCGGGCGACGATGCCGGGACCGGCCTCTGAACCCATCTCGGCGAAGGTGCCGTCGCCTCGATTGCGAAAGAGGACGCGAGGAGTGCGAAGAGCGTACTTGGGCGCGACGCGATCCAGCTCAGGATAGACGGATCCGGTGCTGATGAGGATGTCCGGGTATCCGTCGTTGTCGAAGTCGACCAAGCCCGCGCCGAAGCAGGTGTAGCGCGTTTCGTGGTTGAGACCAGCCTGAGTCGTTACGTCGTCGAAATTGCCCTTTCCGTCGTTGCAATAAATGCCGGGGGCTTGATCGATGAAGTGGGTCTTGACCAGGTCGGTGTGGCCGTCGAGATTATAGTCACCGACGCCAACGCCCATGCCGCCCATCTGGCGGCCATCGGCGCTGAGCGCGATGCCGCGAATCAAGGCTTCTTCTCGAAAGGTCCCGTCATGGTTGTTCATCAGCAATAAGGATGGCGTGGAGTCGCAAGCAACGAAAATATCCGGCCATCCGTCCTCATCCGCGTCGAAGCTGGTTGCAGTCAAGCAGTACGATCCGCGAAAGCCGCTGACCCCGGACTCCTTCGACACATCTGTAAAAGTGCCGTCGCCATTGTTGCGGTAGAGATAGTTCTGGGCCTTGGCCAGACCGTTGGGACCGCAGTTGACCGGCACGTTTTCAGCATTGCAGTTGACCACCGAGAGCGAGGGCCTGGGCGCGGTGGCCAGGTCGATCTCCAGATAATTGGCGACGAAGAGGTCGAGCAGGCCGTCACGGTTGTAATCCACGAAAGTGCATCCGCTGCTGAAGCGCGTCCTTGGGTGAAGCAGCCCAGCTTTCTCGGTCACATTGGTGAAGGTGCCATCGCCGTTGTTGCGATAGAGGCGATTTTGGCCGTAATAGGTGAGGAAGAGATCCTCGAAGCCGTCGTTGTTGTAGTCCCCAACGCAAAGACCCTGCGCCCATCCTATATCGACCAAGCCCGCCTTGACGGTGACGTCCGTGAATGTGCCGTCGCGGTTGTTCTTGTAGAGACGATTGGTGGCGCCGGCTGGGGTGTTCTCAAGTCTCTGGCTGCTGAGGATGAAGATGTCCATCCAGCCGTCGTTGTCGTAATCGAAGAAGGCGCAACCGGTGGCCATGGACTCGACAATATAAGTGAAGCTGTCCTGCTCGCCGCATACAGTAGGCTCAGTCAGACCGGCAGCTTGCGCAACATCCACGAAGCGCGAAAAGGGCGGGAGAGACTTGGCCGATCCAGGAGCCGCACAGAGCTCTCTGGAGAACAAAGAGCACAGGACCGCGGCAGGAATGGTCCTCAGCAGTTCGCGGCGGGTCCAGGGGCCAAATGAATTTTTGCTCATGGCTGCTATCATCTTCCAGAAACGACGGTGCCGGCCCGATTATTGATCCGGCCCCAAAGAAATGCAACACTCCCTCCCACCCATTCCGCAAAAAGCGCGGAATGGATGGGGCACAGCGTTTCAAAACTTCTGGGCCGGATCAATAGTGTTTTGCCTGACCGGCGACCAGGCTCTTGCGGAGTTCAAGCGCTTCGCTGTTGTTTGGAGCGATCTTAAGCGCGTTGTCTACGGCTTGCAGCGCATCGGGAAAGCGGGACTCCATGGCCAATGTGGCGGCCAGAGCAATCCACGCTTGCACGTAGCCGGGAGAGGCTTTGATAGCCTGCCGGAACTTCTGCTCGGCACCGCCTGTGTCGCCATCGCGAGAGTCCAAGTTGCCGAGCTGATATTGTGCCGGGGCAAAGGCTGGATCGATCTTGACAGCTTGTTCGAGAGCGGTTCGCTCACCTTCCAAATCGTTGAGGTCGTTCAAGACCAGAGCCAACTGATAGATCAATCCTGCGTTGTCAGGCAGAGCCGCGATCGCCTCCCGATAAAGCGCGACGGCCTTTTGCTTGTCTCCCGTCCGCACCGCTTCCGCGGCCTGAGTGGACTTCTGCGCCGCGATGGAGTGGTCGGAAATATCCTTCAGTTGTTTCTGGTAGATAACCAGCTGTTGCTGCGCTGCATCGGATTCGCCCAGCTTGCGCAGAACCTTGGCCAGTTCGAAGCGGCTCTCGGGCTCAGTCGAGTCGAGCTCGATCGCCTTTTGCAATTGCTCTTTGGCGCCAGCGTAGTCTTGGAGCTGCTCCAGGATGCAACCAAGGTTGTAGTGGGTACTGTAGCGGTTGGGATCGAGCTTTGCCGCTTCCTCGAGGTGCTTGCGCGCGGCGGCAAAGTCGCCGGTAGCGCGCTCCAACACACCATTCAAATAGAGAAAATCCGCATCTTGCGGGGCCTGTGCAAGAAGTTTGCGAGCCAGGGGCACGGCGGTCTGGTTTTCCGCATCGAAGACCAGCACACTCAGATAAACGCGCTGGGCCTCGATATCGTGGGGATTGCGGAGGGCCAGTTGCTCTGCAACCTTGTTGGCCTCTTCAAAGCGCGACTGTTTGACGTAAATGGACACGAGTATTGACGCAAGCGCCGCCGAATTGGGGTAGGTCGTCATTCCCTCGTTCAACACACGGGCAGCGTCGTTGAACAGCCCAGTTCTTCCGTAAGCGGTGGCCAGATCGAGAATGAGGTTCTCATCGAGCTGCATACCCGGGAGCTGGGCGATGACAGACTCATTGTCGCCCGCGGCGAGAAGGATCTTGGCGATTCCATCCAACGCCATCTTGGAGTTAGGGTCGATCTTGAGCGCCGCTTGCCACTCGCTGAATGCCTCGTTTCCGCGGCCCAGTCCGGATAAGGCAGAGGCCAGCAAAAGATGCGAATTTTCTTCTTTAGGATTCAGCTCAACCGAATGCTGAAGGGGTGCAACAGACTCTTGCAACTTTCCGGCAGTGTAGAGACTCAGTCCGAGGAGATAAGAGAGGCGAGGCGAGTTGGGTTCCAGCTCGAGTCCAGCTTGAAAGGCCTGGGCGGCGCATTCGGACTTGCGGTTCTCACCGAACCAAATGCCCAAAGCTACATAGGCGTCGGCATCCGGATGGGAGTGGACTCGCGCCTCCAAGGGCGCGGGACCGATGCATGAAGCAGACCAAAGAGGTTGCGAGATGGTCAGAGCCACCGTGCCTACGAAGGTCAGAATTCTTGACCGGCGACCGGTGCCATGCAAATGTTGGAACATGTTCGTCAATTCCTCGATCTAACGGTTAGATCGTTGCTGGACCCACAGTCCAGCAACAAGTATAGCGTGGGGTGCTTAAACTTCCCTGCCGAGTTCCTAGCGTATGTTCGGTCCGTTGAGATCGGCGGAATTCAATTGACGCATGTCCGGTGGCGCGGTGGGGCGATAGACAATCTCCGAGAAGCTAGCAGCAAACGAATTAGAATCCGAGTGTGCGGCAAAGCCGATGCGCAGCTTGGGCTCGGATGGCAATTGGAAATGCCGCGCCAGTCGCCATTGCTTCCCGTCGCGCGAGAAGTGCATGGAGTATTCATTGCCCTTGCGCGCAATGGCCAGATATACAAAGGGCGATGCCACGGTCTCGGAATTCGCATCGTCCGAGCGCTCCCGTGTCACAACCGTCACCACGGTCGCTTCTTGTAGTGCCGAATTCTCAAAACAGAGCTTGGCCCAATGCTTGTCGTCTCCGTATGCCACTAATGCGGCCACGTCATAGATATTCACCAGTTGCGCCGAGACTTTGGCTTTGAACGTAAAGTCGCCCTCCGGCGCAAACAGCACCATCGGCGCATTCACCACAATGAAGCCATCGTCAGGCGCATGAAACAGATTGGTTTGGGGCACGGGCGCAATGCGCAGAACACCATCGCGCACGCTGGCGCCTCCTTTCTCCCCGTTGAAAACGGTCCATTCACCAGAGAGGTTGGGCAGGCCGGTCAGATCTGTTTTCTGGGTTACATCTGCATGTGGAATGGCAACCTGCGCCGAGACCAGAGACGCGCCCAGCAGAGCAGCGCCGAACAGCGAGAGAACAAAGGCATTGAAACGAATCTTACAAACAACAGTTCGAACAACGTGCATGGTGATTCTCCAAGTAGTGTGGTTGATATGCGGTTATGTTATGGGGACCGGCGACCGGTGCCATGCAAATGTTGGAACATGCTCGTTCACTCCTCGAACGGATACAATCAAACGCCTCAGCGGTCCGCATTGTCTTCCGCGGACAAAACGGAAATCTCTGCCGCACTTGTCCAGCCGTTGGTACCGAGCTCTTTCAAGGCCGTGAAACGGAAGAATCGTGCATTGACCGGAGCAAATGGTACTTCCTGAAGTTCGGGATTATTCTGGATGTTCCCAAAACTACCCGAGTCTACATTCTTTGTCCAGTCGTGTCCATCTACGCTCGTTTCAAAACGATAGTCTTCGACAACGCCATTGTGACTTCCATCTTGGCGCGGAAGATATGTGAAGCCGGCAATCCGGTGTACGCTCCCCATATCTATAGTAAGTTGGTGCGGCAATGCCAAGTCGGCATTTATGCGAGTTTGCCAGATTGTGTTTGGATTGCCGTCAATCGCATAAGTAGCAGGACTGGTGGCTTCCTGACTATCCACGCTCACAACCTTCCAACCAATCGGCGCTAAACCGGCGAAGTATTTCGAAGTCACCATGCCGAGTCGCCCATCCGGAGCCACGCAGGCGGCGTAGACCTCGCCGCCACGCGGAAGAGCGATGGCTGAACGGTAAACGCTGGACCTGGGAGTCGGCACAGTGCCGTCCAACGTGTAAACCACGGGGAGGCCCTTCGAGCTTCCGATAGTCACTGAACCGTTGACGTCGCGCTCGGAGATGACGGGAGGTTGAACGAACTCGGCCTGCTTGAAGAGACCCACTTCAGCCAACGTCGGCTCAAGACGCGAACCGGTGATACGGATGCGCACTTGGTCGGTCGTAACGGGCGAATTCCACCGCAACAGCCTCTTGTGGCCCACCGTTTTCTGCTCGTCTATCTTGACCCACTTCGAGCCTTCCCAAACGTCGACGTAAAAGGACTCAATACGTTGGCCGCGGTGATCCACCGCTTCCTGTAACGAAACAACGTCAAAGGTCACGGCTTTCGGCAGTTTCAGCGTCAGCGTGGCTGTCCTCTGTCCAGGAGCGGATTCCCACCATGTGTCCAGATTCCCATCCAGAGCCAGCGACGCGCTATTCGCCTTGTTGGAATTGTCAGCGGTAAGTATGCCGCCAACAGCAAGGTCTTTGGCAAAGGTTTCATCCACGACCTGCGCCATCCGGCGCAATTGTGCAAGCTGGTTGTCCGGTATCAACCCGCGGTTGTCAGGCGAGAGGTTCAGCAGCATATTGCCGTTGCGGCCCACGGATTGGTAATAAACGTCGATTAGATTCGCCGCCGTCAAGCATTGCTTTCCTGGAGCCCAGAACCAGCCACGGAGAATGGTCGTATTGGTTTCCGCCGGATACCACCAAAGGTAAGAGCCCGGCGTGAGCTTGGAAAGACTGCCGAGATCTTCGGCCATCATGTCCGGCCATCGAAAGGAGTCAGGCGGCGAAGAGAGTGGGATGACACTCCATTCCATAGTCCGGCCAACTCCACCTTCGTTCCCGACCCAGCGAACGTCCGGTCCTTTGACAGCAATGACCGCGTGCGGCTGCAACTTGCGGATCATGTCATACCATGTGGCATAGTCGTACGTCTCAGAAACACTCGGGTCCGGATTCGCGCCATCGAACCAGACTTCGCGAATCGGCCCGTACTCGGTCAGCAATTCATAAAGCTCATTCAGGAAGTAGCGGTTGTAGTCATCCACCTGGTAAGTGAAAGTCTTGAAACCCGGGGCCGGCTCGCGTCCATTGGAAGGGTTTGTCTTGAAGCTGGCTGGATCGGTGGGAATCGCAGATCGAAGCTTTTCACTTTCGTTTCCGTAGTAGCCGTTGGGATTTGTGGGGTTCGTCCGCAACTGGTAAAGGTCGGCGGGAGAAAGATAAACTCCCAGCTCGACGCCGTATTTTCTGGCTGCATCGGCAACCTCGCGGACGAGATTACCCTTACCTCCGCGCCAGGGGCTAGCCGCAACCGAGTGGTTTGAGTAACGGGTGGGCCACAAACTGAACCCGTCGTGATGCTTGCAAACCAGGATTACCATCTTGCCGCCGCCCTCTTTGACGGCGCGCACCCACTGGTCGGCATCGAGTTCCGTAGGGTTGAATACGGACGGATCTTCACGGCCATTGCCCCACTCGACGCCCCTGAACGTATTCGGGCCAAAGTGGATAAAGAACGTCCGCTCCAGCCGCATCCAGTCCGTTTGATTGGACTGCGGTAAAACCTTCGCCGCCTTTTCCGCAATGGCCGCGCTGGAATCGCTGCTGGAAATATGCTGCACCGTGGAATACTCAATCGGAACAGGCCCAGGCTCATTGGCGTTGACGAGCGATTGTCCGCGAGCCGGAGAGAAAATCATGAATAACCCTATCGAGAATGTTATTCCGGCTTTTGTGCGGAATGTTCTCATAGGCCTCATCGCATGTTGGTCTTGCAAAGATCCCATCTCACATCTCCTCAAAATCATTGCACCGCCAATCTCCACGCAGGCAGAGGAGCAGGTTGACAAGCGTTGCAATAGTCCAATTACCGATATCCGGGCCGCTATTGGCGTCATGCCGACAGAATCTTGAAACAATAAGCGTAATGGCAGGGCGGACCTTGCGGAACCCGGATACTGAGTCCATCCGGTCCCCTTGTCCAACTGACCTCGCTGTTTGCCCCTAGCAGTTCAACCTTGCGAATCTGGCGCTCGTAGTGTGGAGCGGTACTTGAGAGCGATTTGATCAACAGACGATTGTCCGATGGCCAGCCAAGAGCGAATGCGTAC
>PMGP01000028.1 GCA_003156235.1 Acidobacteriaceae bacterium | reverse complement strand
CGTTGGGTTCAGTGACGTTCACGGAAGTTCAAGAAGTCCTATTCTGTAAGGCTTTTGATGCATGCGCGTTCATCGCAGATCGTGTCAGTTCAAAATATTTGCTGACGGAAACGCTGACATTTCGCAACGGTCAGTTGATTACTTCGACCGCTGATTCGCATTCAGATGAGCACCTCTATTGCCGCTGCGGCGTGAGGGTCCCTACTCGACTTCGAAGCTGCGCAGTGCGGTAAGACACGTTGGCGCCATCCGGCCAGGTTCGCTAGGTGCGAGTTTGGGGCAAAAGATCTGCGTGCGCATTGCGGGGTTATTGTTCTCAAATGGAGAGTTCAGGAGAAATATCTAGCCTTTCTGATTTTGTGGAGAAGTTGGAGGCAGGAGCAATTGCCAACGGAGAACCGCCAATCTGGTTTCGAGGTTGCAGCAAATCAACATATGAGTTGGTGCCGAGCATCTTCAGGCCTCCGTTAGAGGGAGCCAACGAGACACTCATGTTGCGAAGGTTCATGCAGGACGCCTACGCGCTACTTTCTGTTCCTCCTAGAGATCGCTGGGAGTGGCTTTTTCTAGCTCAGCACCATGGAGTTCCTACGCGCCTTCTTGATTGGACCGAGAATCCTCTCGTGGGTCTTTACTTCGCTTCTGAGTTGGTTGCGGAAGATGCAGATGATGTGGAATCTGATGGGGCAGTCTGGCTTCTAAATCCGACCGCACTGAATGGCCACTCATTGCGAGATAATCGATTGGACATTCCCATGTTTGAAGTTGATGATGTACTAGAGCAATACCATCCGCTTCACGCTACTTCCATGACGGTACATATTCCGCCGGCGGCCGGCTTGGCGGTTAGATCCTTTCTCCGGCTTTCCGCCCAGTGGGGCACATTCACGATTCATACGAGAAATGAGGCGCTTGGAGAGGCTCCGCAGGAGCCTCCGATTCTCAAGAAATATATTGTTCCTGGCAATGCAAAGGATTCAATTCTGCGCCAATTGGATTCAGTTGGAATTCAGGCGCGCACCGTTTATCCCGATTTGAGCCACCTCGGTGCCTCAGTGAAAGAGAGATATTCGTGAGTACAATTCGATTCAAGAGTAACTTTTGGAGCTGTAGAGATCTCTTGTCGAGATATCAGCAACTGAACCTTGACCCTGATTACCAGCGCGAAGGCAGCATTTGGACCATCAACAGGCAGCAGTTGTTTATTGACAGCATCCTTAACGGTATCGATTCTCCGAAGATCTATCTCCATTCAATTGTCCCTCCTGAGTTCAATGACGACTCTCTCATCCGGTTTGCAGTTATTGATGGAAGGCAAAGGCTTGAGGCCATTGTCGGTTTTGAGGCCGACGAATTCCCGCTGTCCGAGAATTTCCAACTACTTTCAGAGTTGTCTGACGACACGGATGAGATTGGATCACTTGGAGAGTCTTCTAGCAGTCGGTTTCAAGGAATGAGATACTCAGAACTTGTCCGGGTGGCCCCATACCTGGTTCGCAGATTCCTTGCCTATGAGATTGCAATGGTTACTGTTGAGACCGATGATTTGGGCATTATTGAGGAACTATTTTTCAGACTAAATGAAGGAACGCCGCTTAATGCTGCAGAAAAGAGGAATCGCGGCACCCTATTGAGAGGAGTGTTGCAAAAGCTCACTGAGCACGATGCTTTTCAGTCATTCAAAATTCTGGACCGGCGAGGCAGGTTTTCCGACTTGGCGCTGAGGTTCTTATACTTCGAAAGTTCTGAGGTGAGACTCGGGAAAGTTCCGCCCATGCGAATTGTTGATCTTGATCGATTTGCTCAGTCATTCAGACCAGATGTTGGTCAAAATTTCAGTAGGGAGGAAGAATCTTCTGTTCGCGAGAGTTTGAGTGACTTGGCATCTTTAGTCAATCATCGGCTAGATGTGATAGCAGAGGCATTTCAACCAAAGGACCATTTGCTAGCGAGGGCGTGGGACATCCTCACGATTTATGTGATGATTGACATGGATGAGGGCCTTGCAACAATTTCCGATTTGCGAGAGCGAGTCGAAGACTTCTTTGGCCGGATCCGCTTACTTCGGTCAGTCGATGAAAGGGACCTTTCTGAAGACGAGTGGAGCGTACTGGATAACTTCGGCGACATTCAAGGGACCACCACTGGTTCCTATCTTGCCGGAAGAGCGAACGTATTGCTTCGTTTCGTACGGGGAGAACTAGGCCTTCGCAGCGCGTCGGAGGTCGACTAAGTCGTTTTGGCTCTTCGACCAGTCTTGGCTGGACAACATTACATTGAAGTTGTGTGTGAATCGACACTTGACTTGACGATGAATTTTTGAGGAGTCTTGTTGGCGAAGGGCCCCGAAGGTGAGTGATTGTCGTTGTGGTCGGGAGCTGATTCTTGGACACGACCTTGACAATCTTACGCGTTCAGAATTCCTGAATCGGCGTCCCTTGGTCGGTCCGCCCTTTAAAGCCCGGTAGGTCCTCGTCACCAGCGGACTCGGCCCGCTCCTCGTGCATGCGCACAATCTCTTTGGCCTCGGTGGCGAGAATTCGCCATATGTCGTTCCATTGCTGATCGTCATCGCATAGGCGCAATGGATTCTCAGACATCCAACGTTTTCGCAGTTCTGCGGCATACTCCGCTTCCGTTGATCCTGGTTCAACGGGCACAAATCGTGACTGAGCGTCCAAAACATTGCAACGGCGACAGAAAGCTTTGAGGTTTGATGGGTCGTTCGAGTTGCCATTGACGTGCTGAATCGTGGCGACTGCATCGGGGTCGCCACTCGATCGATCAAAGTCCAAGGCACGGCCACACTCTTCACATAATCCACCGGCTCGATCGAAAACAATTGTGCGTTTATCCACCGACACGCGACGTTGCTGTTCTGGGTAGCCGCCTCCGAGCACCATGGCCATCCGGGTCCGGATGACATCTACAATGTCTGGATCTTGATCTGTGCCGTCGCGACGATGTTTCCGTACGTAGCGGACCAGTTCTGCAGATTGACGACATCCCGGTGAGCAATAGAGTGGTGCCGATACCGTGACGTCGGAGCCGTCGCAGTTCGCACATTGTCCAGGTTGGAAATGTAGCTGCGCCATCGGTCTACACGGTCGCCAGAATTGAATCCACGGCGAGTTCTGCCAGAAAGTCGAGCGTGCCGTTGTCGAGGGTGAAGTTCAGCGATGCTGCTGCTTCCCGCAAGGCGCTCTTGACCGCCCACGCAGCGAGTCTCCTTTCGACATATCGACCGACGAACTCGACGAGAGCGCTAACGGGAACGTTCTGTTGCGAGTACTGAGCTGCCGATCGAAGACTCAGACCGTACTGCTGTTGATACTGCAAGACCGAACTGAGCCAGTTTCGGACATCACGGCGCCACTGGAACGGCTGTGACCTTTGGGTAGACACTGTTAATCCCTTCTTCTACGCTGGATTTCGGATACTTCTTAGAGGCGGTGACTCCGTCGTCGTGCCGGAGCGGCACCGTGCCAACCGACCCAAGCGGCCTCAAGCGCCAACAGAACACCGACGCCGACGATGAGTTTCCAATCGTGCATCCATACGGTGTGCCAAGCTCGACCCAATAGCACGTTGACTTGTTGACTGCTACTTGCGCTCTTCATTTCAGTTACTCTTCCTTACTCTCTCTCAATGATCCATCCGAGAAACCGACCCGCGCTATTGCATCAAGTGCTCCAGGCGTTCGGACATTGGAAGCACGCCAGATGTCCCCGTCGAAATGGAAACTGAAGCAGACACGCCGCCCCGACATCAATGATGTCCAAGTCCATAGGCGACGTACATGAAGCCGCAGAAGGAAAACACGGCAAGAAAGCGAACAGACTTCACCTTGAAGTCACGCCTGAAATCATCTCCAAAGGTGTAACCAAAGAGCGCAACGTCCTCCTCGCGCCGAGCGGAGAGTTCAGTCTTGTCGCTGCGCTCCACCCAATCAACAAGTACTCGCCGAAGTCGATTGAGAAACCTCCACCATTGATATAAAGCGGAAAAGACTACGAATCCGGCTGCTAGCCCAAGCCAAACAGCAAGGTGCTCAGAAGAGTTCGTACTGAGAGACGACGAAGCATATTCAGAGCCAACGATGCCAGCGATTGCAACACTCGCCATCCAAAACACCGTCTTAGACACGCCTCCCACGGCACTGGAAACAAGGCTAGACCCGTTCGTGGGAATATCGGGTTCCAGAGGACGTTTCCACCACGATCTGAGAACTAGGAAGGCGATATGCAACATTGCCCCGGAACGACGGAGTAGTCCGTACAACAGAACGGTCAGCCGGCGCTCGCGATCGGGACGATCATCCAGATACCACGGATAATCCTTGTCGCGGCTTGCCTCGTCGGTCCAACGTTTGAGAAAAGAGATTTGTGTCGTAATCATAAGGAGGCGCCTCGTCCTGCTTGCAGCAATTCTGGAAACTGAAGATGACATTTCCTACGGTGACGACAAAAGCTGATGCTCATGTGGGGCTCCTTGCTCTCATGAGATTCGGGAAGCCAGAACAGTCCAGCAACAGAAGAATGCGAAAGCTGCGCCGAGCGACCATAGTGAAATTCTCATTCCGGAAAACTTGCGTTTGGCGATTCGAGCGAGCGTCTGTGACTCAGCCCACGCTTCGTTGGCGGCCGTACTTCGATTGGCGGGAATGAATCGCCAATGCTGTCTTGCCACTGTCGGAAATGAAAATCGGCCACCTTCCACGACGTCGGGCGTTCGCGGTATCAGCGTGAGTCCGATTCCTACCACGGTGAAGAGAATTGCGATTCCCAAGAGAATCAGTACCACCCGTGCCCACTGCTCAATTGTCGTTTCAGCGCCCAATGCGACGCCAAGAGTCGATGACTGCTGGGATATGGCGATGACGATAGCCGCGGCAGCGGCAGCGCTGAAACCTGCCTTGGCATCGGCGTTGTTGATGTAGGCGGTTGTGACGGAGATCGCCTGAAATGCGTCGCTTACGTCATCACCAGTTGCCGAGGTCAACTCCTCGACTTGGTCCTCTTCGTTAGGCCGCTTCAACTGCAGCCCCTTCCGATGGCCATTTCGACGTGAATCGCCACTCTGAATACGCTGCTAGCCAATGGGCAGCCCACGCCACCACGGTCACAGCATCGTGTTCATCGGCATTCCAGTCATCGGCGTAAGCCACGCAGAGTTTTCCGCTCGTAAAGAGGTGTGGGGATCGTACGAATCTCCTTCCAGCCCGTCGCTCCAGTCGTCGTGCACTGAGAACCTCGACTGATGGGAGACCGTGGTCGCGGCGATGGACCAGCTCAATCCAGTGTTTTCCCCTGCCGGTGTCAATCTCGCCAGTCCAACCAGGTCGTCCATCGGTGGTGACTTCCGTGAACCCTGGAAACGCCAGGGCCATGTTGTTGCGCTCGGTCTCCAATGCGGAGGGATCGTTAATCCACCAGGCGTTCACGACTTCTGTGGGGATCGGATCGTCACCATCATGGAAGGCGTGCTTGGCCACTGATGTGACCCGACCGTGGTTTGGGTGACGGAATTCACCATCGGCCTTGACGACGTCGGCGGCGCCAATTACTTGGCCGGCGACCGTCACGAAGAGGGGGGTCCGTCTTCCAAGTTTGCTCAACAGGGATGCGATGGTCATTCGAAACTCCTTCTTTAGTACGTAGGCACGATGGCCGAAGTAGGTCGACCACCTATTTGGTTGATGGCCGAAGCCGCGTCGTCGACGATCCGCTTCCACGCGAATTGATTAAAGGAGTAACTTCGGCGCTCGCCTTTGTACTGATAGTCCTTTGGCGAGTCGGCGTGCGAGGTGAGGTACGTNNTCGAGGTGAAGGCTGGCGCCCTCACCGACGACGATTTCCCAGGCATTGGCATACTTTTCGCACTTGGCGGCGAAGTTGGCTGCGAAACCCACGATATTCATGTCGCTCTGCTTGTTGGTGCCAGTGCGAATGAAATTGACTTCGCCCCAGTCGACACCCGCTCGAATCTGAACCGGTTCGATCGCGTCGCGGGCCAACAAATCGTTAAGCACACCCTTGCCGGAGTCGAGGGCGATGGCGCAAGCTGCCATGCACATGACAACGTCAACCTCGGGCTCGCTTCCCTGACCACCCCAACCAGCCATCAAACCATCTCCGCGCAGTCCGAGCACGAACCCCCCGCTCTCTTCAACAATCAATGCGAACTGCGTGAGAACTGCTTGCGCCAGCCGTGTAACCGTCTCAAGTGGTTCCCAGAATGATCGTGCCGTGAAGTGACTCATGTCGAAAAATGTGACTGCCAGATTGCACGCAGCACGCTCACCAATATCGAGTCCATCGAATTCGGGGTGCCCCGCCGACGTCAAAGAAGAACCATGGAGCGAAGACTCGCGCACTGATTTCGTCGACCAGATCTTGTCGGAGCGATACTGCTCCAACACCCCTTTAGCGAACCTTGCTTGTATGCTTTCAATCACAAGTCCCCCCAGACTTTGGTTTCGATGATTCTCTTCCATGTGAAGTGGTATTTGGAGCGGTTCTACTAATTTCGGCAGTACCTGACCTCGTGTACTTCAGATAGTATCACTTAATTCAAGGATTTCGTCTGTTTCTCGCATTATCCGGGCAACCATCCGTGACAATCCACTGTTTTCCCGCCTAGACTTCAGGTCACGATGGGTGTTGGGGATCTGAGCGAGGCCAGGGAAGTCAGGCGTTTGTTCGACGGTCGCAAACTTCGAGTTGTGCGAGAACTCCGGGGGCTTTCACAAAAGGCGCTCGCGGATGCGGCCACGGTTAGTCCTGCGGCGGTCGGCCAGTTCGAGAAGGGTCGTTCGACGCCCAATGCACGGACTCTCCTGGCACTCGCTGAAGTCCTGCGTTTTCCGATCGCATATTTTCGCGGTGACGTCGCAGATAGTCAACGAGAGGTCCCAGCTTTCTTTCGGAGTCTTCGCTCGGCAAACACGCGGGAATTGAGAGAGGCACGGGCGTTTGCCGAGATCGTCCGAGACTTCACGCTTGAACTAGAAGCCCGTATCGAGATGCCGGCCCTGGACATTCCTCGCATGCCTGCGGGTGATGGTCAAGTTTCGAGGGACGATATTGAAACCATCGCAGCAAAGGTTCGTGAGTTATGGTCGTTGAGCCCTGTCGAGCCCATTGACGACGTTGTGAATGAACTCGAACGGCATGGAGCAGTTGTGACTCGGGCGCAATTTGAGACCGAAAAGATCGACGCATTTTCCGTTGCGTTCAGTGACCGTCCGGTTGTGGTGCTTTGTTCCGACAAGGGATTACGCGATCGCTCCAGGTTCGACGCTGCGCACGAATTGGGTCATCTTGTGATGCATGAGCCCGTCGTTGTCGGCACCAGAACCGCCGAGAAGCAGGCTGATCAATTCGCCGCTGCCTTCTTGATGCCTGAAGTCGGTATTATCCGCTTTCTTCCGGACAAGCTTGAGTTGAGCGCGTTGATGGCGTTGAAGAAACGTTGGGGTGTCTCGATGGCCTCACTGCTTTATCGAGCGAGTACACTCGGCGTCATGTCGGAAGAAGCGTACATACAAGCCGTCAAGNNGTCAAGGCGATGTCGGCACGTGGATGGAGGACTCGAGAACCGGAGCCGCTCGGACCACCAGAGTCGCCGCAGCTTCTCTTCAAGGCAGTTGCAATTTTGCGCGACAATGGCGTGTCGGAAGACGATTTGGTCACTTTGACCTGTCTTCCAGTAGATCAAGTTCAACGAATCTGCACTTCGACGGCACCAACGCGACCAAAGGTTGTGCTTTGAAATACCTTCTGCGGAACCTCGGGAGTTCCTCTGGAAGATCTTTGGCACTTCCGACACTCTGTCCGAGAACTTCCAGCGCAAGATAGACAGTAGGGAATGTCCAAGATCGAGGCCGACGTCAAGAACTGGCCAGCTGGCGTTGCGCGTCTCCTGAATGAAGCCCGTACTGACGTCAACGAATTGCTCGCCGTTGGCCGAATCGATCGCGCGTCCGGATTAGCGCAACGCACCGGAGTGCCGTTCGACTCTGCCTACTTTCCCATGTATTTCACCGGGGCATTCGAATCCAAGTTCGTGCTCGTTCACCTCAACCCGAAGCTGAGCGATCGATTGGGGGGACCTCGTTACGGGGACTTTGACGCCTACTACGACGCACACCGTCGTTTCGGCTATCACCACTGGGAGATGGACCCTTCTTACCGATCTGCGTTCGACCACAAGCAGGTACGTTTTCTACGTCCATTCGGATCCATTGAATTTTATCCCGAGACAGAGTCCGGGCACGAACGTGCGAACGCCGCTCTCGCGATTGATAGGAAGCTCCAGCTCGAACTCATCCCCTACGCGTCGACGGGGTTTGCGGCCAGAGACTTCTCGGCAGATCTGCTTCAGCCTCATTTCGAACGCGTGCTTGGCGTAATCGCGGCCTTTCCGCGGGACTACATCATCTTTTGTGGTGCGGTGTTCGACGAACTCCTCAAACTCAGCGGACGCGAAACCTTCCGGTCGGATCACCATTTTCCGCTGGCGACTAAAAAAGGGACGAGCAAGGGCGAATACCAGTTCTCAAATATTGCCTTCAGCTACGAAGGCGCCACTCTCCGAGCGGGGGTTGCGCGATCGTTCGCGATTCAGGGTATCCCGATGTCTGCGTACGGTGCCAAGTGCCACGAGTTCTACNNACAAGACAGCCAGCGTTATTCTTTCTCAAGTCCGCAAAGTTAGAGAACTTAGCTTCTTGCAACGTGAGATGATGCTCAGCGCACGAAGCGAACTTGACAATGATTCATGTCCACAGTGTCGACTCGCCATCCGGCTTCAAGCCAGGAACTTGCTTGCACGTGGGTTCCGGATGAGTCGTTCGACCACCATTCTTGATGTTCTCTTGAAGATCGAGGAAGCTTTTCGCCAATGATCGATTCAATATCCCCGAAGGTCAATTCGACGGTAGAAGCGTTGCGCGATTGCAGATAGGACTTAATGGGATCGTACTTACTCAGTTCGGTCTCCTCTTCTCGATTCATAACTGGAGCCATTCAGCGATCCTATTCCACTCGCCAAGAATTGGTCAGATTTGATGCCCGTTTGGTAGCCAGCGGAGGGGGCACTCAGACCGGTCCAGCTNNCGTGAACTATCCGAGGTGGCAATACTTTCCGTCCTACGTACAGGCCCCGTTATGGGTGAACGACTTTGTCAACGTAATCGCACTTCACAGTAAGGACATTGATTCTCGAATAGTTGAGAATCTCACGAGTGATCGAGTCCTGGCTTTCATCGCGGATGATCTTGCTTCTCTCGGATACCAAGTGGAGACTGGGAAGAAGGCCCTCCAAAAGATTCGGCGCCCCGTGCTTTTTGGCGAAGAGGGCGTCGAAAAGGTCTCATACGAGATTGATGCTTTCCACGATTCACTGGGAATTGCCGTTGAGGTCGAAGCGGGCAGAGGAGCTAGAGGTAATGCGGTCTACCGTGATCTAATAAGGACCTCGCTGATCGTGGGAGCGAAGTATCTGGTGCTTGGCGTGATGATCGACTATAGGCATCAGTCTTCCGGCAAGGAAGTCGTTGTGAAGAGCTTTGATGAAGCACGAAGCCTCATCGAAGCAATTTTCAGCAGTGGAAGACTTGGGCTCCCTTTTGAAGGCGTTCTTCTCGTTGGTTACTAGAAGTTCCGTAATTGACCGTTGTCTTGTGACCATACAATGTCCCTGGTGCGTTCCAAGTCAGCGGCGCCCAGGTTCCGACTAGACGAACTTGGTTGTCTCCCATAAAACTCAGAGATCAACAGTTACAGAGTAGAGGGTTTCCGAAGCTCGGCCGATCTTGGCCACCAGTCCCGCGTCAGTCAACTCACGAATAATGACGCTCCACTCCTTGTTGCCAAGACTCAACTCTCNNGCGCCAATGTCCTGATGCTTATCCGACCGACTTGGGGCCTTGCGCTGCGAAAATTGAGGCACGGGGATCGAGATCTCTGATACTGCTTTCCAACATTCACGCTTCTTGCACCACTCCGTAACGTTCCCATTCCCGGGAGCTGCAACAAGAACCTCTCGGACGAATATGCTGAGTTCACCTAGGAACTGAGCAAGATCTGAATCAATCGTTTGATCGATCCAGATCTTCTCGAAATCGAGCTTCGATTCCAATAGTTTCGATAACAACGAGATCGTGTACGCAACGGTATTCGCACGGTACCCCCCGTAAGCTTTCTGTGTAATTATCTTTTCAGTCTGCCGGTAGAGAATTGCCATGGCGACAACCTCTTGGAAATCCTTCTGCGTGGCTTGCGCTTGACGGTCCTTGGCCATCTCCATGGTGAAGTATCTGAAGTTCTTCTCCGCTCCTTGTGATGCGATATGGGGAAGTTGGTTCCAACAGTTCACGAAACGCGCAAGGTCCGTCTTCGTGAATTTCTGTGCGAGGGGATTGGTCAGTTTAAAGTCGCGCTTTTTACCTGGCGTGAGTTCCCTGCTCAATGAATCGGCATACTGTCCCCGAGCTCGTTCGTAGAACCAATGCGTCATTCTTGGTTCGCCCGCTCTTGCCGGTGCCCAGACACGACGTGAGTAGTTCTCGATTGCGACGTGGAAAGGCGAGTTCGCCTCGAAATCGGCTTCGTTAACCTTGTTCTGGCTGTTGGCGTATCTGGAGATGAGCGGAACGATCTCGTCAAGTTTTGAAGCCGGTACTATTGTCAACTTCGCTTGAACGTAGAGCTTGGAGAGATCAACCCGAGCTCGTTCACGGTCTCGTTTGGCAACGTGATGGATGGAAGCGGTTGTTTGGCCACCATTGACGATCTGGAGATCTCGAACCACCGATATTCCAGTCCCCCCGTTTGGCAGATCGACAAAATCAATTCCGGATGCTGTGGCGCTTATCCCGTTGTTGTAAGCGAGGAATCGTTCTGGCTCATCAAGAATTGTCTTGCGAATTCCTGAGTTGACCTTCCCACGGGCTTGAAGAAAGGCGCGGACATTGCGTTCGAGTAGGCGACCGCCGTACTTCTCATAGATCTCTGCAAGTACCGCCCCCGGCAGAATCGCCAGATGCGCCTGATAGTCGGGGTCGAAGACCGGCGAAGCCAGACATGGGATCGCTTGACCGAACTCCTTGAGAAAGTCGATGTCGATGGATTCCTGGGGCTTACCGGAGGTCGAGAGTTGGAAGAGGCGCCGAACATCCCAGACCTCAGTCAGAACCTCCCTCTTGTACCAGGAAAGCTTTGCCCGTTCCTTGATGACAGCCAAGCCGTCGGTGATGACGATTATTCTGGTTTTCCGAATGTCCGGGAATGCCTCGCTTATTGCCAGGATCATGTCAAACGCGGGTGTGCTCTCCTCCACCGTCTTGAGCAGGTCGATTCGGACTTTGGAGAGGAATCCCATCGCTCGGTTTATCGCCGTGTCGATCTCTGCGCTGGTAGTGGTCTCGAGGCCCGGGCTTTGTTTGAAGACAGACACCAGTATTGCGAGACCCTCCAGGTCATCGGAGAGCGAGTAGCCACTTACCTCCACCCCTCGCGTGCGATAGGGCGCAACCGTTGCTTCGTCAAAGACACTGGCGGCGCAAAGCTCGTCGATCATCACGCCGGTGAATGCCTCCGTCGTCGGTATTTCGGCGCCCTCGCGCGTGGCCTCTAACGCGACTTCTTGCCGGAAATCGAGATAGAACTGCTCAATATCAACCTTTTCCAAGATGGATCCTTGCAAGAAGGGAGCTCTCACTGATCTCAAATTGGGTGATTGCCCCAATTTGAATTGAGTACTTCAAATCTCCTAATCCCGGAGGACAGTCTTCCTCAACCAGGCGGGGAAAGACATCCCTGACCTCGAAGATCTGAAGATCTCGAATCTCGAAGCCGAACTCATACCTTGACGCGTGGATATTCAGATAGCCAACCTCTAGGAGTCGATTCTCAAAGAGTTCCTGATTGGCTGAACTGGAAACCAGTGATCGGAGGGTTGAAACAAGAAGCGGCAGGGTTTCACCGTGATCCAGGCGTTCATCAACCGACCAATGCCACAGAGCAAGAAGTTCAAGGCCCTTGGAATCAAGCTGCCGTTCGCTCGAAATTAGAATGCTCTGCGGATTCTTTGCGGCAGATGTCTTCACCTCAATTGCGACGTTTCGAAGATGGAAGTCCTGTGAGAAACCGTCGGGTCCGACCCAACACGCAATTGCGTCGTTGTAGTTGAACTGCTTACCGATCCAGTCCAAGACCTTCAACTCACCGTAAAGCCCGCGCAATGATTCGGGAGAGAGGCCATCGATTGTCTTTCGCAGAAATGCCTGCCAGTGATGGATTCTCCGTGCAACCGCCGCAGCAATCTCCGTACGCTCCCTTACAGAAGTCGCGGCGTTGGCCAGATCGGAAATGAAGACGTCAAAGACGTCCGAGTAGCTCGAATTGACCAACGATACTTCGAGGTACGAGACTCCTTGGCCAACTTCAATCAGATCAACATTGATTCCAGAGCCGTTCGGCAGATCCTGCAGCCCCTCGGTCTCGGTAACCCCAATGCGCAACGTTCGAAGCTTCTGGCTCCCTTTGAGAACCAGCCAAAGGTCTGCCACAGAATCTGGCGCAATTCTTCTCCGAGATTCCGGGGCATCGGCCGCAGTACGATCTAACGCTTCCCACGTTTCGGAGAAACTCATTCGTCGCCCATCTCTGACTCCCGGTAGACGGCATTTGCAGAGTAGTCAACTGCAGACGCTTCACCGAGGGCGCTTCTTGGGAAGCTAATGGCAAAACCGGCAAACGGCTTTGTGTCGGTGCTTCCAACTTCCGCCGTTGCTTGAATCAGGTAGAGGAGAAGCACACCCTTGCTTGGGGATCGAACAGCCCTGACTGCCCTCCCAGAGACTTCGGTTGGGGGGTTTCCGTCCTTGGTCTTGAGCAATTGTCGATCGAACATGAGCATCGTCTGTCTCAGGGCCTCTGCGGTTTGAATCTCGTCGAGGTCGATCCGTTCGTCCGTTGGGCTCACCAATCGCTTGATCGTGAAATCGGTCGAGCCTGGCGTCAGGTCTTTGCGAACAATATGACCAAGCTCATGATTACCGATCTTGAAGGGATTGTTCGGTCCGTTGATCACGGCAACCGTCCAGTCGGTGAGCTCCGGAGGTTGGTCACGATTCCGGGCCTTGATGTAATCAGCAATCAACCTCTTGTTGACTTTATAGTTGTCGGGATGTGTTTGGTAGTTGCTCAGGAAGTTGAGAATGGCATCGTTTGATATTCCCGACCACACGAGTTTGTGATTCTTTACGATTGGCCGTACATGTGAATCAAGGTCGCTGATCAGTTCTTCGATGGAGCCTAGGTTCGAAGCGACCTTTTCTTGATTCTTCCGAAACTTGATCGTCTCCGTAATGTCTCCCGAAAAGGTGAGTTTCATTCTCGTCTTTTCTCTCATCGCTCCGGCGCGCGTAATCAGCAGGCCGGATGACGAATTCCTGACGCGCAGACCAAAGTCACTCGGTGTGCCGCCGGTCAGGGTCATTTCATCGAACTGCATCAGCAGGTCTTCACTTGCAAGGGCCGTCTCGCGGTACCACTCGATAAGTTCATCAGTGGTGTAAAGGCGACAAAGATCGAGATAACCGGGGCGATATCCGAACCAGCGGCCCATCTGCATCAACGTGTCATACATCTTCGAAGTGCGGAGGTAGTAGCTGACGCTCAAGCCTTCCAGCGTCAGGCCTCGCGAGAGTTTTGAACCGCCGACCGCGATGACACTGATTCCCTCCTGGTCAAAGTATTCGAGGGCCTCCTGTGAAAGTCCATTCACCATTCGCACATTGACCTTCGACACCGCCGTCTGAATGTGCGGAAGAATCTCGTCCCAGGGTACGTACTTGTCTTCGTAGCCTTCGATGCCGTTGGTCGTTGTTTTGAAGTCTCTTTCCCACAATGCACGCAGTTCATCCATAGCCGTGAACTCGCGATCACCCTCGCCATACCTGATCCTCTGCCTCAAGAGACTCACTTCGTCCAATATCTGCTGCGTGATGTCCCTCTGGACACTTACGAAACGCGTCACATGAACCAACATCGAGTTGTGTTCCCGTTCTTGACCTCGTTGAGCCCGAGCGGCACAGACCAATACAAAGCTCCAGATCGCCTCGCGCATCGATTTTGGGAGGACCGGCCCAATCCGGAATCCATTCTTGTGGCCTGACTCGAGCCAATCCTCCTGGTCATCGACTGCGCGAAGGATTGGCAGCGCTTCGAGTTCATCAATACCCGTTGTCGGATCCTCGTCAATTCCAAAGACGCGAGTTGCGCCGACGTAGTCACTGGATCGCTTCAGACTAACTATGAAATCCCTGGGGAACAAGTTTTCGCCAAACTCCTCATCCCCGGGGGAATCCGGTGCAATGAAGATGTTCGCGAATGGAGTCGCCGTGTAGCCGACATAAGCGCTTTGATCAAACGAGCGAAGGAGCTTGCGAACGCAGAGGTTGATGGCCGTCGGATCAACGTCGGGATCGTTGGGATTGGTATTGATTGATGCAAAGTCACACTCGTCATCAATGACGAGGAGAGGCGTGTTGTAAAGGACTCTGGTATTGCTTTCGTCCTTCCGAGCATCAAATGAGGTGATCCAAGAGATCAAGTTGTTGAGGATCGACTTGTTCTTCTTGACGACTAGAAGGATCGGATCCTTGCCTCCGGGGTTAACACCGAGCGACTGCGCAATCGTCTTCTTAAAGTCTCCCTTTTGCTCACTGCTAGTAAGCGAATTGACATTGACAACTGAAGCCCCGCCGANNGATAAGGCCGACTCCGATCCTGGAGTTTGACTGATCTGCGGCCATTCGTTTGCGAGTGTCGTAGCCAACTACGCCTTCGTCCAGTCTCACTTGTGTCTGGCTCCTCAGGGCATCGTCCATGCCCGTCAGTACGACAACTATCTTGTAGCCGGCATCGACCGCCTTATTGATCAGTCCTGTGTAATTTGCAGTCTTTCCACTCTGCACATGGCCGACAACCATTCCTCTTCGGTCCCATGATCCTGATCGACGAGGGCTCTCAAATCTCATAAGAATCTGGTCGGTTACTTCGTCGAGGCGGTTGACGACCGGCAGCGGAAACCCCTTCACGTCCTGCAGATAGCGCCTGTAGCGTTCCCACGCCTTCCATTCGATCTGTTCCCTATTGTCTGCCAACCACTCGATGTGGTTCCGGTCGTCATCAAGTGTCCCGGCGATCCCGACGCTTACTGTGTAAGAAGCCTGAAGATTACGGATCAAGCTCTCCAATTCTTGGTCAGTCAAATTAACGAGAGTTGACGCGCGTGTGACAGCATCACGGATTTGACGCTCATCAACAGCTTCGTTATTGGGTAGAAGCGTTGCTGCGATCGTCTGAGCCTTGCGTACATCCTCAATGGTCATCAGTAGAAGACGCTTCCCTTAGAACCTCAATTAGTTCAGGATACATATTGAAGGGCTCCGTTGTTAAGACTCGTTCAATTGCGCTCTTCACCGGGGTTCCCTTGGAGATGAGAGCCTGGAAGACCTCGAGCGCAATGTCCGCCACTTGTTTTGGTGTGGCCATTTCAAGAGGAGCCGAATGGGCCTCTGGGTTCTCGGACGCCGAAATGGTAATGAGAGGCACTGGGACAGTCTCCTCGATAATCCGAATCAATGTCCGGATGTTTTTCGAAGTGGGGTCAGTCAAGGCATTTGCAACTGCGACGTGGCCTTCGTTGATCCTGTAGAAGATTCGCCCATGTTTGACCTTCTGGTTCCAGACGTTGACAACCCCTTGGTGTGCAAGCGTTGTGATCACCTTGCCGCGGTGTCGGTAGACCTCAGATGCTCGTTGGCGGGTGTACAACGCAATTCTCTTGAGCTCGCTTCGAATTGGGACCGGCGGAATCGCGACCGACTTGCGGACATCAATTTGCCACAGGTCGTCCATGTTGTTGGTGATGTCAACCCGAATGCGTGCAAGTTTGTAATGCTCCTCCTTTGTAAATCGGAGACCAAGCCAGTCACCCGCAACCAACAGCCGATTATTCCGGTAAACGTAAAATCCTTGAAGGTCGTTCCAACCCCTGCTACCTCCAGCCAGTTCAAAGTCCTCTTGGGTCAGCTTTGACCGATGAGGGAGGACAAAGGGGTCAACCGTGATGATCGAAGCATTCAGTTCGATCTTCTCAGTGCCGAGCACCTGCCTGGCCGGGTTTCCCTCGAGAAACGGATCCCACTTCTTGACTTCTTGACCACTCAGATAGATCTTCAGCCCGCGCCCGATGAGTCGATGGAACGTCATGGATAGGTGAGCTGAAATTGCATCAGCGGTGTTGTAGAAATGTCGTTCAGAGGTTTCATCTTCTGAACTGGCGTTATTCACTATTCGATCTAAGTTCTCCCACGTAATTGCGGTCCCACTTGTAGTGGTGTCCAATCTGCGGATTACCTCGTGCGAATCGGGAGAACACTTCTTTAGCAGCCGCCACTGTTTGGTGGCCTCCACTTCGTCAAGGTCCCACTTACGAATCGAAACTTCACCATCGACATTCTTGCTGGCGACCGTGAGCGCCCTGCACTGCGAGAATGAGGCTGTCTTTAGGCCTAGACCAAATCTTCCGAGGTCATTCGCTTCCCGGGTGTCGCGGGGACTACGGCTACCTGCTCGCATCGCATTGACGAGGGTGTCCTCATCCATGCCTTCCCCGTTGTCAATGATTGAAATGAGACTGTTTGGACCGTTCCATTTGAAGTCGATCCTGATCTCAGACGAGCCGGCCGTTATTGAATTGTCAATCAAGTCGGCAACGGCGGTCTCCGGCGTGTATCCAAATGCCCGAAGGGCTTCGATCAATGCTGCAGCATTCGGCTCAACAATCTCGTAGTTATCTGGCACCAAGGGATTATGCCCCATATATACGACATCAGGATTCGGGCCACCATCTTCGCTGCCCATGAGACTGAAGGCCGCCGCTTCTAGATTTATGGCGTGGTTAACGTGGGGAACTAGTGGCGACTAGGCACCGGCTTCTTCAATGTCACCTCAGTTGACAGTCGCAGTGGGACGTCGGATTCGGCGGGAGGGGCTTCTTCCCCAAGACTTCGACCCAGGTGTGAGGTTCCCCAGCCAAAGT
>PMGP01000121.1 GCA_003156235.1 Acidobacteriaceae bacterium | reverse complement strand
TTTCACTGCGCGGTGGTGGAGGGCGAGTTCATTCATGCGGGGACGACGCGCAACTTCCGCTCTCTGGCGGCGGCCTCGGGCGGAGTGCTGGACAGCGTGATCGGCGGCGCGTGCAAGGCCGGTCATGAAGCCGTGATTCTGGAATGCGACCTGGAGGGGGATGTGCGCGCCGGCCGCGGCGCCATCCTGCATGGACTGACGGGGTTGAGCGGGGCGGTGGAGGTTCCCGAAGAGACCGTGGTTCATCAGTTGCCGGTGGAAGCGGAGGGCGGCAACGGCTGGGTGATTCGCGTCTATGGCGTCGAGGACGATGCGAAGCAGGCGCTGGAGAACGCCACGTGGTTCAACCGGCCGATTCTGGAAACGCTAGCTCTGCTGGGGTTGACGAGCGAAGAGGTTTGGGGCGCGGAGGAAGCGCCGACGCTGTGGAATGCACGGCTTTTTCCGGTGGCGACGCCGGCCGAGGCCTGGGCCTGCGCGCGGTGGATGATGGGCTACGCGAGCGGGTACGGAGTTGCCCAGTGGCGCTCGGCGCGGCGGCTCTCGCTGGCGGAGAGCGCGCAGTGCGCCGATGGGAAGGCTCTGGCCGAGGCGCGCAACCGCCGTATGCAGGGGATTTGGCAGGAGACGGCCGTGGAGTTGGCGGAGTCAGGCACGGACCTGCGGCCGCTGCTGGCCAACCTGCCCGGATTGGCGCCAGCCGCCGCCGCGGGACGCTTGCTGAGAGCGCGCGCCAACGAGTTGCGCAAGGGGCGCGCAGAAGAGTTGACTCATGCGGCCAGCCTGCTGATGCAGGCCGAGCGCTTGCTGGAGCGCGCGGGCTTTGAGCAGGAGGCGTGGTTGGCGCGGGCCGAGGCCTTCACCTGCATTCAGGATGCGGTGCGCGAAGGGACAGCCGAGGATGCGAAGGCCGTGCCGTCTGCCTGGCGCTTCGAGCGGGTTCACGTCTCCGCGCCGCCGCGCATCGACCTGGGCGGAGGCTGGAGCGACACGCCGCCTTTCTGCTTCGACTGGGGCGGCACGGTGCTGAATTGCGCGCTGGAGATCGATGGCGCTTATCCGATTGAAACGGAGATCCGGCGCATCGACGAGCCGGTGATCCGCTGCCTCGCCGACGGTCTTGGGGCGATGGCCGAATTTCGTACTGCTGAAGAGCTGCTGGAGCCGTGCGGGCCGGGAAGCGTCTTTTCGATTCCGCGGGCCGCGCTGGGGCTGCATGGACTTCCGGTGAAGGGGCAGCCGCTGCCCAAGACTCTTGCGGAGTTGGGCGGGGGGCTGGAGATTCGCTGCCGCGTAGGGTTGCCGATCGGCTCGGGGCTGGGAACGAGCAGCATTCTGGCGGCAACGGTGATCCGCGCGCTGGCGGTGATGTCGGGGCGCGAAGTGGGCGATCACGCTCTTTCGCAGGCGGTTATGCAACTGGAGCAGCGCATGACCACCGGCGGCGGCTGGCAGGATCAGGCGGGCGGCATCTTTCCCGGCACCAAGCTGCTGATTACCGGGCCCGGATTGCGGCAGAGGATTCGCGTGCAGCCGGTGACCTGGACGGAAGCCCGGAGAGCCGAGTTCCGCCAGCACATGGTGCTTTACAATACCGGCATTCAAAGGGTCGCCAAGGACCTGTTGCGCCAGGTGGTCTCGCGCTATCTGGCGCGGGAGACGGCAACGATTCAGGTGCTGCACAGCATCAAGACACTGGCGGTTGAAATGTCCTACGCGATGGCCGAAGGCGACTGGAAGCATCTGGGCGAGTTGCTGGACCGGCACTGGCAACTGAATCAGGTGCTTGATCCGCATACCACCAATGCGCCGATCCATGCGATTCTCGAACGCGCCCGGCCGTTTATTTACGGCGCCAAGCTGGCTGGGGCGGGCGGAGGCGGCTTTCTGATGCTGCTGGCGCGCGACGTGGAGGCGGCGGTGAAGTTACGGGCGGCGCTGGCGCGGGAGGCGGGCGCGGTGGTGGCTTACCGGATTGCCGAGGAGGGGTTGCGGGTACAGAGCTATGGCGAATGAGCGGAAACGCGCGGTGGTGTTGTTGAGCGGGGGGCTGGACTCGGCCACGGTGCTGGCGATTGCCCGCGGCGAGGGCTATGAGCTGTACGCGCTTTCGTTCTCCTACGGGCAGCGGCATGTGATTGAACTCGATGCGGCGCGGCGTGTGGCCGCCGCGGTCGGCGTGGCAGACCATCGCATTGCGAAGATCGATCTAAGAGTCTTCGGCGGCTCGGCGCTGACTGCGGAGATCGATGTTCCCAAGGGTCGCGACGCGGAGGCGATGAGCCACGGCATTCCCATCACATACGTTCCGGCGCGCAACACGATTTTTTTGTCGTTTGCGCTGGCCTGGGCGGAGGTGCTGGGGTCGAGCGACATTTTCATTGGCGTGAATGCGCTGGATTACTCGGGCTATCCCGATTGCCGTCCGGAGTTTATCGCGGCTTTTGAGAAGATGGCGAACCTGGCTACGAAGGCCGGGGTTGAGGGGCGACTGGCGCTGCGGGTTCATACGCCGCTGATCGCGCTGACCAAGGCGGAGATTATCGCCAAGGGGATTGAGTTGGGCGTGGATTACGGGCTGACTAGCAGTTGCTATGATCCGGGGTCCACGGGTGAGCCGTGCGGAGAGTGCGATTCCTGCCTGCTCAGGCGGAAGGGATTCCGGGAGAATGGGATTGAAGATTCTCTGGCGTATAAGAGGGGACCGGCTTCTTCATGACCGAATGATTGAGATTTGTGGTTTCCTACCCTAGCCGCAAGAACAAGTACGCGGCGAGGGTGGGGCACCCATTTGGATGGTTCACACAGGAATTTTGACAAGAGCAGCAAGTTAGCCCCGCTTCGCGGGTAGCAAGTTAGCGAGTTAGCGGAGTTTCCGGGGTAGGCCGATTCCAGCCTACCGCACATTCCTGCTGAATCTCGCGATTATGAGTGCGCATGAGCTACGCGGTCAAGGAAATTTTCTATACGTTGCAGGGCGAGGGGGCGCAGACGGGGCGCGCGGCGGTCTTCTGCCGCTTTGCCGGCTGCAACCTCTGGTCGGGGAACGAAGTTGACCGGGCGGAAGCGGTCTGCAAATTCTGTGATACGGATTTCGTGGGCGTGGCAGGCAAGGGCGGCGGCAGATTCGAGGCCGCAGAGGAGTTGGCGGAGGCCATCGGGCAGAAGTGGCCCGCGGACTCCGGGCAGCCAAGCTCTGGACTGGGCAAGCGGTTCGTGGTCTGCACGGGCGGCGAGCCTCTGCTGCAACTGGACGCAAAGCTGATTGCCGCGCTGCATGGGCGGGATTTTGAGATTGCCGTCGAGAGCAACGGAACGATTGCCGCGCCGAAGGGGTTGGACTGGCTCTGCGTCAGCCCCAAAGCCGGAGCCGAGCTCAAGCAGCGCAGCGGGGACGAGTTGAAGCTGGTTTTTCCCCAATTGGGCGTCGATCCGGCGAAGTTTGAGGCGCTTGCCTTCCGGCATTTTTTCATGCAGCCGATGGACGGGCCCAGCCGCGAGGCCTATACCGAGCTTGCGCTGCGCTATTGCCTCGACCATCCGCAGTGGCGGCTGAGCCTGCAAACCCACAAGATTCTGGGGATTCCGTAGAGTGATGAGATCGAGCGGAATCCGCGAAAAGCATCCCTCCGGGCCTAAAGGCCCGCAAATTCGCCTTCTTTCCTTGCGCCGTCCCTACGGGACTCCAGAGAGCATTTGTGGAAATCACTTTCCCCACGCTAAAGCGCGGGGCTAACAAACACTGCGCCTACGGCGCGACTGCCAGAACATTCCTTATCCAGTTCTCAATCAAGCCCCTGCTCCCTCCGACGCTTTCTGCGGTCTGAAAGCCACCTTTCTGCGGTCTGAAAGCCACCTACACCCTCCGGCGACATCGATTTAGGCTGGCGGAAGGAAAATGCATCAATCTATCGCGCCGCGCAAGCCCAATGCAGTTTAGAATCGTCTTTACAGTAGGCAGAGCTTCTCCCACCGGCTGCCTGCACTGCCTCGCGGCCCCTGATGACTGAAATTTGGCAGACGGCCCGGCTGAAAAGGTTTGGAATCCCCAGGATGATGATAAGAAAAATCCGTTTACTGCCCCAATTGCTTATGTTTGCCGCCGCAATCTCCTTCGTGCTGCCGGCCAGGCCCACCTGCGCCCAAACCAGTCCCGATCAGATCGTTCCGGGACTCATAGCTCCGTCCAAGCCGGAAACAGCAGCTCCGGCCCAGGGCAGCCCGGAGCAGGCGCCGTCGGCGAGCCCTATCCAGATTGCTCCGGAAAAACCGGCTCCTGCCGAGCCAAAGCGATTTGGACGAATTGAGCTAGCGGCAGGGCCGATCGCACCTCCGACGACGGCGCCGGACCGCGCCCAGGCGTATTATCACATGGCGCTGGCCAGCGGCTATGAAGAGGAGGCTGTCACCCAGGGGCGCCCGGAGTTGGCGACGCGGGCCATCGAAGAGTACAAGCTGGCGCTGAACGCCGACCCCTCCTCGCCGCAGTTGAACCTGGCGCTGGCCAACCTGTACTTCCGCAGCGGCCACTCGCGCGAGGCGGAGAACACGGTGCGGGGGCTGCTCAAGAGCGCGCCCGAGGACATCGAGGCACACAAGCTGCTGGGGCGCATCTACCTTCGCACGCTGAGCGAAGGGCAAAACGCGCCGTCCACCTCCTCTCCCAGCGGCAACGTGCTGAACCTGGCAATCACGGAATTCGAAAAGATTGTCGCGTTGCAGCCGAAGGACGTTGAAAACCGCATGGTTCTGGGCCAGCTCTACACCGTCAAGCACGACCAGAAGAAGGCCGAGGAGCAGTTCAAGACGGCGCAAGCCATGGAGCCGGATTCCGAGGAAGTGGTGCTGAACCTGGCCCGGTTGTATGCCGAAAGCGGCGATATGGACCAAGCCGTCAAGGCAATCGAGACGGTTCCGGCAGACGACCGGACGGCCAAGATGGAGGATGCGCTGGGCGCGTCCTATGAGCAGTTGAAGCGGACCAAGGATGCCATCGCCGCCTATCAGCGCGCCAACGACCTGGAGCCGGGAGACGTGCGCACGCTGGATGCGCTGGCTCATGCACTGCTGAACGACAACCAGCTCGACGAGGCGCTCAAGCAATACCGGAATCTGGCCGAGGCCGACCCGGAGAACGCCGGAGCGCAGGTGCGCATCGGCGAGATTCTGCGCCGCCAGGGGAAATATGAAGATGCGCTGGCCACCATTCGCAAAGCGCGCAAGATGGACTCCAGCAGTCTGGAAGCCGGCTTTAACGAGGGGCTGCTGCTGGACGTGCTGGGCCGTTACGACGAGGCCGCGCAAACCTACGAGAAGATGGTGGACCTGACCTCGCACGCCAACGGCGCTTACACC
>PMGP01000305.1 GCA_003156235.1 Acidobacteriaceae bacterium | reverse complement strand
TAGAGAAGTAATTGAGAATTATACCCAACCTCCAAGGCCGTCAAGTTACAGCGCCCAGGCCTTTGTGCTCTGCGCAATACGGGCTTGGGGGCATCAGAGCGGATTCAGAGCGCAACTTGTTTTTGCGCCCGTGGCGGAATGCTCGTCTCCGTGGTTCTTTGTTGTGGCCAAGCCCGCCTCCTCCAATTTTCCGCTCGGCTTGATCCTCTCCATTTTCTTAATGGGAGGTGAATGCCGTAGACTTCAATGCACAGATGCAAGCGCAGATTGAAAACCTCGTAAAGTTGCAAGCGGTGGAGTTGGAACGAACTCGGCTTACGCAGGCTGTGCGCGCCTTGCCGGCGGAAATCGCCCAGGCCACGGCGGCGCTGGCCAAGGCCGAGCGCGAGGCCGCCGAAATTTCCGACGCTCTCAGCCGCGAGGACTCGCTCCGTACCCGCCTTGATCGCGAGATCGGCGCCCACCGCCAAAAAGCCGCCCGTTATCGCGCCCAGCAGGACTCGATCACCACTCCTGCCCAGGCCGCCGCCGTGGAGCATGAGATCAGCTTTGCCGAGGCCGAGGCCGAACGCCTGGAGAATGAGGAGTTTGCCAGCCTGGAACGTTCCGATGCCCAGGAATCGGCGCTGGCCACCATCCGCGCCCGGATCGAGCTGCTCGCCTCCGCGCTGGACAAGACCCGCGCACGCGTCGCCCTCCGCCAGGCCGAGTACGACGGCGAACTGGCAGCACTTGCCGCCCAGCGCGAGGCCCTCCGCCCGCTGATCGCCCCTGAGTGGCTCACGCGCTTCGACCGCCTCTGCGCCTCTCGCGGCACGGGGCTGGCGAGGGCTGAAAATCAGCAGTGTACCAGCTGCCGCATGGGCGTCCGCCCCCAGACCTGGAACCAGCTTCGCGAGGGCGAGTTGCTCACTTGCGACAGTTGCTCCCGGTTGCTCTATTGGGACCCTTCAATGGCGCCGGCCGCTGACTCCACGCAGCAGCAAGCGGCCAAGCCCAAACGCAAATCCTCCAAGCCCGCGCCGGAGGAGTAGAGTCTCCCCCCTTTCCCTGCTAACCTTTTCTTGGGCGGCCACAATTCTGAACAACAACGGCAACCCTGAAACAGCAACGGAGGAGGGGGAACTCTTGCAGCGCATCTGCGTGGACATGGACGAGGTGATGGCGGACACTCTGGGCGAGCACATCCGCCGCTACAATCAGACCTTCGACGAGGAGGTCACCCCCGAAGACCTGGCCGGCAAAGGGCTCTGGGAGGTTGCGCCCCAGGACCGCCAGCAGCAGCTTCGCGACTTTCTGGACGCCGAGGACTTCTTCGAGGATCTGGACCTGATCCCCGGCGCGCAGGAAGTGCTCCAGAGCCTCTCGGCGCGCTTTGAAATCTTCATCGCCACCCAGGCCATGGCCGTCCCCAACTCGCTCGGCCCAAAGTACCGTTGGCTGCAGCGCCATTTTCCCTTCATCCCGCCCACGCATTACGTCTTCTGCGGCGACAAGAGCATTCTGCGCGCCGATTATCTGATCGACGACCTGCCGAAAAACCTTCTTCGCTTCCAGGGCCAGGGCCTGCTCTATACCGCGCCGCGCAACCTCACCGCTACCGGCTTCCTCCGCGTCGATAACTGGCAGCAAGTGGCCGATTACTTCGCCGGCGTGGCTTCGAGGTGAAGGTTCCCAATGCCACCACCCGCAGGGCAATGGCGGAACTTGAGGCCGGAAAAGGCAAGCGCTTTGCCAGCGTAGAGGCGCTGATGGCCGATCTTCATGCGGACGATTGAGCGCTCGACGGCCGTCAAACGCGACTGCAAACGGGAGGCCAAGGGAGAGCACCGGTCTACGCTGGATGCGGATTTGGCGCCGGTTCTGGCGGCCTTGGCCAGCGACCAGCCTTTGCAGCCACGACACCGCGATCACGAGCTGAGCGGCGAGTGGGGAGGCTATCGCGAGTGCCACGTCAGGCCTGGGCCCGTTTCAACTCGCCGTACTTCCCCATGCGACATCATCGCGAAACGAAATCTGGCACTTCGAGATTGAGCGCGGCCCTAGATAAACAGGTTAAGGTTGGAATCTTCGGCTTTGCCGAGGTAGTAGCCGACGCCACCGGCTTCAACGCCGTCAATCAATTCTTCCTTGCGTAATCCCATGACGTCCATGGTCATCTGGCAGGCGATAATTTCAATGCCCGCTTTCTGGGCGGAAGCAATCAGATCCGCCAATGAAGAGACGTTCTTATCCTTCATCACCGCGCGCATCATTTTTGTTCCCATACCCAGCATGTTCATCTTGGACAATTTAAGCGCACCCGCGCCACGAGGCAGCATCCAGCCGAACATCCTGTCAATCGGGCTCTTCTTTACGCGCACGGCTTCGGGTTTGCGCAAAATGCTCAAACCCCAGAACGTGAAGAACATGGTCACCTTTTTACCCATGGATGCCGCGCCGTTGGCAATAATAAAGGCAGCCATTGCCTTGTCAAAGTCGCCGCTAAAAACAATGATCGTCTTGTTGTCTTTTCCAGCAGCGGCCATCAACGGTTGTGAGGCAGAGTTCTGACCTATTTTCTCAACCGAGGCCAGGACAAGGCCTTTTTCCTTCCTTACCTCGATCAGGCGGTTGCCAGTCCTTTGGCACCAGGCGCCGATGTCGGCAAAAAAGCCAGGATCGGAGGCCGTGATCTCCAATACCTGACCTTCGTCCATTTCATCCATCGAGGCTTTCACGCGCATCAACGGGCCGGGGCAGGCAAGGCCGGTGGCGTTCAAGGTGCAGTGGGCCACACGGCTGACCGGCGCCTGGCGCATGACTTGTGTTTCCGTATCCAGCACGATGCCGGACGGTGTTGCTGGTGGCTCGGCGAGTTGCGCCACTGCGGACTTATAGCCACCGGTCAAGTTCTTGACGCGGAAACCATTCTGGCTCAGAATGCGCGAGGCAATATAGCCGCGCACACCGACCTGGCAGTAAGTCAGAATCAATTTATCTTTATCCAGATCCGATAGCCGCCGGCGCAAATCGTCGACGGGAATGTTGATCGCGTCTGGCAGGTGGCCATTCTCGAACTCCATTTCCGTCCGCACGTCCAGCAGAATTGTTCCCTGGCGGTCAAACGAGGCAAGCTGCTCGTATGTGAAGACGTCGCTCAGGCCAGAAAGAATATCTTCTGCCACAAAGCCAACCATGTTCACAGGATCCTTGGCCGAGGAATAGGGGGGCGCATAGGCAAGCTCAAGTTCAGTCAGATCCCTGACCGTGCCTTTGAGACGTATAACTGTGGCAATGACATCGATGCGCTTGTCAATGCCGTCGAGGCCGATGGCCTGGGCGCCCAGAATACGCCCAGCATCGTCAAAGAGCAGTTTGATGGTCAAGGGCAGAGCACCGGGGTAGTAAGCCGCATGGGAGTTGGGGTGCACAATGGCCGCATGGCAGGCGACACCGAGGCGCTGCAACATGCGTTCGTTGTTGCCGGTAGCAGCCGCTGTAAGTGTGAAGACCTTCAGAATCGCGGTTCCCTGGGAACCTTTGAACTGACTGGAAAGCCCGGCGATGTTATCGGCGGCAATCCGGCCTTGCTTGTTCGCGGGACCGGCCAGCGGAATGGCGGCGGGCTGGCCGCTGACGAAGTCAATAACTTCAATTGCGTCGCCGACGGCGTAAATGCCGGCTTGTGAGGTTTCCAGACAGTCATTTACAAGGATATGTCCGCGCCGGCCAAGCGCAATTCCACTGCCGGACAGAAATGCCGTCTCTGGCACGACGCCGATTGCCAGTATCACCAGGTCGGCGGCCAACACCTTGCCACTCTGCAGGGTGACGGCAAGGCCATCTGCTTGTTCCTGAAAACTGGCTACGCCGTCCCCGAGAAAAAGCTGTATGCCGTTTTCCTCTAGTTCGCGCTCAACCAATACAGCCATGTCGCTGTCAAAGGGGGGCAGGATGTGAGGGGCTGCCTCGGTAAGTGATACCTCCAGGCCGCGCTCTTTCAAATTCTCCGCAATTTCCACACCGATAAAGCCGCCCCCCACAACGACAGCCCGGCGGCTACCCTCGCGATCAACGAAGGCCTTGATGCGGTCTGTGTCAGGAATATTGCGCAAGGTGAATATCCTGCTGCTGTCGATGCCAGGCAGGTTAGGGCGGATCGGCTTGGCGCCAGGGGAGAGAAGCAGATAGTCATAAGTCTCTTCATATTGCCCGCGGTCCTGGCTGTTGACCGTAATCGCTTTTCTATCCGGATGCACTGCCGTGACTTCGCTCTGCACGCGGACATCGATATTGAAGCGGGCGCGCATGGCCTCCGGCGTTTGCACCAGCAATTTGTCGCGTTCCTGAATCACTTCGCCAATATAATAAGGCAGTCCGCAGTTGGCGAAGGAGATATACTCGCCCCGCTCCAGCAGAATGATTTCCGCCTGCTCGTCCAGCCGGCGCAATCTTGCCGCCGCTGTAGCGCCGCCTGCAACGCCGCCAACGATCACAACTTTTTTCCTTGTCATACGAATCAGCCTTTCTTCCGGTTTGAAAACAGCATGCCGATTAACTTGACAACGCGCTGGTCACAGACCTGATAGTTGACTTCAAGACCGTTGCGCGTTCCTCTGATGATGCCGGCCATCCGCAGTTTTTGCAGGTGCTGGGAAATAGTTGACTGCGGCGCTCCGAGGCAATCCTGCATATGGCCAACATTACAGCTACCCTTTTCAATCAGGCCGCGGACGATGCACAGGCGCACTGGATGGGCCAGGGCTTTGAGAACTTCTGCAAGTTCAGCGTAGTTCTTCGTACTCATGTTCATCCATAACACCTCTGGAGTGAGCATCCACCGGCAAGCCGGGGAAACTTCAGTTTGCATAGTACATCCTTATATTACGATATAACGATGGTTCATGCAAGAAGAAATGTCAACCGTGAGGGTAAACATCCGCTGGCCTGCCCGGCAGATTCTGTACCAGCGGAGATGAGAGAAACTGGCCTGGAAGGAGCCTTTGACAGCAGGGGGAAAGAAGCATACGCCGGAGCAGACCGTGAGCCTGCTTCGTCAGGTTGAGGTAGGTATGGCGAACCGCTGGGAGGCGGTAACGGAGCAAGGGTGTCGCGTAGTCGGAATCGGTCACCGGTTCACGCCACCCCTAAAATCCATCCCTGAACGGCGGCAACCCCTCGCTCCTCCGGCGTCAACTGCAGATTTAAAAAGCCTTTCAGAGAACCGCCTTGGTCTGCCCGTTGCAGCCACGCCGCCACGGCGAAGGCCGCTTGTTCGTCGCCGATGACACTTCCTGAATCGTGCCGCCTGTTCAGCCTCAGTGGGTGGCGGAATTTTTTCAACCGGCTTTATGAAGATTTTTGCATTGGCGCAAACAGCGGGGGAGAAGAAGGCGGGGCTGGCCGCTGAATATCGGATATCGCGGCAGACGTTGTATACGGCACTTGCATAGAGGCCGGAAACAACAATTCGGAGCAGCGCAGCGTAATATCCTCTTCAAGGAAGCTTTACAGAAGGCTGCAGATGAATGAACTCGGTAAAACGCTTCTTGGTCTCGGGCTCCTGATCGCAATCGCCGGCGTCTTGCTGATTGTAGCGGGACGAATCGGCCTGCCTCTGGGGCGATTGCCGGGCGACATTGCCTACAAGGGAAAACATGTCTCCGTCTTCTTTCCTCTCGGCACGTGCATCCTGATCAGCGTCGTATTGTCCGTTCTCTTCTGGTTGTTCTCTCGTTTCCACCGCTAGTCTGGCGGTTGCCTGATGCAAGGAACTTCCTTAAACGTCACCGAACCTCGTTCGTGACCTCATCAGAGTCCTTGTCGTCTGCAAAAACAGAATCTGGAGGTGGTCTCCATTTGCTTCGCCACAAGCCCGCGTCTAAACGCCGGCTTGTGGTCTATTTTTGCGCCGCCGCGTACACGTCGGCATGTGACGGGACGCACAGACAAGAAATGATTGAAGTTATTCCATATCTTGTGGCTTCGCTTCCCCCGCTGAGCAACTCCCGCGAGTGCCGCCTACCGAGAAATACCGGAAGATGAAGTTCTATGCCCACAAGCTGGGAAGCGATGGGAAGACCGATCAGGCGGTCTTCGGCTACGAAGTTTGCCCTGGCGTGAAGGTAGGCGAAGATGAATTTGGCTCCGTTTCACCGGCGCCGGGCTCGTCTTATGCCATCGGCGTCGTCACCAATGGGGCCGCGCCGGCCCTGGAGATCTATCTCACTCCCTTGAGCGCCATCGCCAACAAAACAAGCTGGAAGAAAGTGGCCAGCTACGACGACAATATTGTCGATAGCGCCCTGGTCGGCAGCGATCTCTACCTGGTCACGCTGAAAGGCGCGCCCAACGGCAAGATTCTCCGCGTCAGCGCCGCCGATTCCGATCTCTCCAAAGCCGAGGTCGTGCTTCCCGCCACTTCGGCGGTGCTGATTGGCAGTTTCGGCTGGACCAATATTCTGCGGCCCGCCAAAGACGCGCTTTACTTCCAGCAGGCCGAAGCTGGCGTGGTCAAGGTTCTCCGTCTTCCCTATCGACCGGGTTCCGAGCTGGAACCGGTCTCGCTCCCCCTTTGCCGGCAGCGTTGATGATGTGGCCGCGAGTCTGACCGTGCCGGGACCGGTGATCAAAATGACCTCCTGGACGAAGCCCGGAGATTATTACCGCTACAATCCGGCCACGGCCAGTGCCGTCGCAACGGGCCTGGAGCCGGAAAATGCCATCGATCCCAAGGACTTTGTCTCGGAAGAGCAAAAGGCGCCGGCGCCCGACGGCACGCTGATTCCCCTCTCGATCATCTACAAGAAGGGGACCAAACTGGACGGCAGCAATCCCACGGCGTTGATCGGCTACGGCGCCTACGGCGATGTATGGAAGCCGGGCTTCGGGCGTCGTTATTCCGTGTGGATTGAACGCGGCGGCATCCTGGCCGTGGCGCACGTGCGCGGCGGCGGCGAGTTCGGAGAAGCGTGGCATCTGGCTGGTCAGAAACTGAACAAGCCGAATACCTGGCGCGATTTCATCGCCTCGGCGCAGTACCTGATTGACCACAAGTACACCTCCATGCCCAAGCTGGGCATCTGGAGCCAGAGCGCAGGCGGAATTCTGATCGGCAGATCGATTACCGAACGCCCCGACCTCTTCGCCGCCGCCGTCGATGGTGTGCCCAGTTCCGACACGGTGCGCGAGGAGACGAGCGCCAATGGACCACCCAATATTCCCGAGTTCGGGAGCGTAGCCACCGAGGATGGCTTCAAGGGGCTCCTGGAGATGAGCTCGTATGCGCACGTGAAGGCGGGAACGAAGTATCCGGCGATGATGGTGACGGCCGGCGTCAACGACCCCAGGGTCGATCCCTGGCAAGGCGCCAAGATGGCGGCCCGGCTGCAGGCCGCGACCGCCAGCGGCAAGCCGGTCCTGCTTCGCGTCAACTACGACGCCGGTCACGGAATCACCGACACTGTTGCGCAGCAGGTCTCCGACTGGACGGACATCTTCACCTTCTTCCTGTGGCAGTTTGGCGAAAAGGATTTCCAACCGTCGGTACTGAACCCCTAGAGATTCTTCGCGCTGAACGGGTCTCCACTAGAGGATTGACGAGCCGAGCGTCAACTCTTGATATCAATGCGCTTAACAAGCTGTTACTTCTGGTCGTCAGGGTTCACAAGCTGGTTCCCGAACAGGTCTGGACGCGCCGTTATGACCGCATCAACGCCTTCGAAAAAGGCTCGTCGAGCACGAAACTCACATTCTCAAGTTCTATCTGCACATCTCCAAAGAGGAGCAGTTGAAGCGATTCAAGGAGCGGCTGACGATCCGACCAAGCATGGGAAGATCAGCGAGTCGGATTACAAGGAGCGAGCCTTCTGGGCAATTACGTTTCCGCTTACGAAGCCGCGTTGTCACGATGCAGCACCGAGCATGCGCCCTGGTTTATCATCCCGGCCAATCACAAGTGGTTTCGCAACCTCGCCGTGGCCAGGATCGTCGTGGAATACATGGAGGCGCTGAACCTGAGGTACCCCAAGCCCGCGGTCGATATCGAACACATCCGGCACGAGTACCACGAGGCAAAGGAAACATAAACCCACCATCCTTCTGTCGCGCAACCCGGCCAGATGCGCATCTGCCAACGCCAGGGAATGAGAGCCTGGAGTGCATGGCAGGGTCTTTGCGAGAGCCGCGAAATTCAGGAGTTTTTCCTTGGGCGTTGCCAGGAACCTGCCTCGAACGCCTGGGCTTTAGCCTTGGAATATATGCAAAAAAATTGTGAGCAAGGGCAACTGGGGTATATTGGCTCGTAGCCGGGAGGCAGAATGTAAATCCCGGCTCACAGGCTTGTATGAAACTTGACGAATACCGGAAGAAGCGTCAATTCGGAGCGACCACGGAGCCCCGGGGCATGGACGATGCCCGAGACGAAAATGAATCACTCATCTACGCCGTGCAGAAGCACATGGCCACGAACCTGCATTATGATTTTCGTCTGGAATGGCACGGCGTACTTCTTTCCTGGGCCGTTCCGAAGGGCCCCTCGCTCGATCCGGCAGTAAAGCGCCTTGCGATGCGGACGGAAGATCACCCCGTCGAGTATTCCGACTTCGAGGGGGTGATTCCCAGCGGCCAATATGGAGCGGGCACGGTAATGTTATGGGACCGAGGAACCTGGCATCCGGAAAACGCCGATGTGGACGGTTCTTTGCAGAAGGGAGAAATCAAGTTCACTCTTCAGGGCAAGAAACTCCAAGGTGCATGGGTCCTGGTTCGCACCCGTGGCTTTGGGAAAAATCCTTCTGGACCCGCCTGGCTTCTTATCAAACATCGCGATCAGTATGCATCCGCGAAGGACGTGACGCAGGAAGAGCCACGCTCCGTAACGAGCCGGCGTCTTCTTGCGGAGATTGCACGAGACGAAGGAGGCGACGTCGAAAGAGCTTCGCAGGGCGATCCGTCCGGCAAGGGGTGAAGCACAACGAGCGCAAAGCCAGTGTAGAGGCGTATTGAGCTCAGAAACCGAATTCCATCTCTCCTGCGAGCCATGCTTGCCACGCTCGCGGCTGAGCCATTCGACAAACCTGAGTGAGCCGCTGGGGAGTGGCCTGCCCGATCTTTTGTACCAGTAGATTGTTAGTGTTATGCAGCGTATGAGGGGCCCATCCCGGAACACAAACTCCGTCAAGAACCACTTGGGCGCGAGGTGTCCACCGCCAGCCACCACCCCCGCCCAGCGCACCAGCAGCTTTCATCCGGCGGGCCGTTCCGATGCAACCACCGAACCTCGCCCCAATTACCCCGCCGAAATGCCGCTGCCAGCGCCCTCCCCGCCTGTTTGTCCTGGGCCCCGGCACAAGGAACAAACTCCACCGGCAACAGGAACCGTGCCGCATACGCGCCGGATGCCTGCCGAGTCACCAGCAGCATTACGCCGAACCCGCCTTTCGGCGCCAGCGGAAACAAAAGCCGCCCCTCCGGCTGCAACGCATCCAGCCAGACCGCCAGCGGTTCGGTCGCGGACGCATTCACATAGAGCACATCGCAATTTGGCAGCGGCCCCTCGGCGCCGGATCGGCAGTGCACCGCAACCTGCGCAAACTCCCTGAGGTTTACCCGCGCCCGCTCTGCCAGTTCGGGCTCAATCTCATAGGCGTCCACCCGCCCCGTCTCGCCCACCAGCATGGCCAGCATGGTCGTGTAGTAGCCGGTGCCCGCGCCCACGTGAACTACGTGTTCGCCCTTCCTGGGAGCCAGCGCAGCCAGGCACCTTGCGTGCAGGCTCGGCTGTCCATTGTTCAGTCCCCAGCCTGCGCCCAGGGGGACGACTATATCCTGGTACAGCGTTGCCGGATCGTACGAAACAGTCTGCAAATAGTTTTCGCGGGATGCAATCGCCCACGGCGCTGGCCCCACAAATTTCTCCCGCGGAATCGTCGCCAGCGCCGCTGCAATCTCACCCCCCAGACCGCCCACTGGATTGATTCCCGCAGCAGTCATAATTCGCTGCGAGTACGCCGTCCGGCACTTCTGGAGCTGCTCATCCTGAATTGAATGGGTCTGGACTGGATCAGCCTTATCGTGCTCCATCTCGATCCTCCATCTGCCGCTTCGACACGCATTGTGGAGGTTCTGTTCACACTCAGCGCTTATAGCCGATTTTGCGCAAGAGATCATGCCGCCACGCTATGTCATCCTGCCCTTCGATGCCTTTGGGCGACGCGCCGTCAATCACGCCAAGCACTCCCTGCCCCTGGTCGGTGCAAGCGACTATGATTTCGACAGCATTAGCGGTGGCACAAAATATCGAACAAACCTCGGGTACGTTGCGAATTGCATTCAGGATGTTAATGGGATAAGCCACTGAAAGAACGAGTACGAAAGTATGTCCACAGGCCAGTGCCTGGGCATTCTTTATGGCAGTCTCCTGCAGCGCCGGATCATTCCCTTCAGATCGTGTCAGGCAAGCTCCGGAACTTTCATTGAAAGCCAGGCCGAACCTGGCTTGTGGCGCTGTTGTGATGACCGCTTCATACAAATCTTCCACGGTCTTGATGAAGTGTGATTGCCCAACAATGATGTTGGCATCGGCTGGAAACTCCATGCGAACCGACTTGATCTCGATCATAACTGGGCCTCCGCCCGTGCCAACAGAATACCCCTATGTTTCTATTCTGCAAAAATGTACTGCTTTTGTACCGCCGGAATGCCAATTCGCGCGATTTTAGCGATTTCAGAGGATGTGATCAGCGCCATGGGAGAATCGCTGTAGCTATTGATTTTTCCAGTACTTGTGGCAAAATGATAGTGGATTCGCGCAAGGGGCTGGATGTGGCGGGACTGTTCGAGTCCTACCTGAGGAGCCAAAGAATCAATAGCTTACAGACCACCCCGAATCAAACTCGACCACATTTCATCGCATTTGGAACTTGAAAGCGCGCTGCAAACAGGCGAGTTGTAGCTCCGGAAGAGAAAGATTGTTGCGAAGGTGAGGCCGGGCTTGAGATTGCATTGTTTTTTTGCGTTCGCGCCTATGGCTCTGGCGATCGCCGCCGTCGCGCAGAGTCCGGGGCCGGCGCCGCGCTTCGATGCGTGGAAGATCATCGGTCCCGGCGGAGGCGGAACCACAATTGGCCCCATGATCAGCCCCCATGATCCTGGCCTGATAGTGGAGCACTGCGACATGACCGGGGGGTACATCACGCACGATGGCGGTCAGTCCTGGCGGATGTTCAATCTGCGCTCGGGCATTGAAACCTTCGCCTTCGACCCTGGGAATCCCCGGCGAATCTATGCGGGAAACGCTGCTTTGTGGCGCAGCGACAATAGCGGCCGGAACTGGCGCATGCTCTTCCCCAATCCCGCCAAAAAGACCCTCGAGCATCAGAATGGTGACCACAGTGACTACAGTCTGACTTCGCAGGACAGCCATAACGTCACCGGGTTGAAC
>PMGP01000285.1:437-6145 GCA_003156235.1 Acidobacteriaceae bacterium | reverse complement strand
GAAGGCGCGGTTGGCCCCACCGTCGGGGTCCCCGGCGACAGCACTTGTCGCGGGGGTGACAGCGCAGGTGGCACCAGCAGCGCCTCCACCTTGCGCCCGCTGAAGCCCTCATTCGCCGCCACAAAGCTCGCTCCCGCATCCCGGCTCAGCAGCACGCCGCCGCGGTCCGTCGCCAGAAGCACATGATTCGAATCCTCCGGATCAACAAAAACATCGTTCACAATCACATCCGGCCCGGTCATGCGCTCGAAGTGCCTGCCGCCGTCCACCGTCTTGTACAGTCCCTCCGTGGTTCCGGCATACACCACCTCACGGTTGCCCGGGTCCTGCTTCAGCACCCGCGTCCTGCGCGCCTCCGAGGGAATGCCCTCGATCTTCTTGAAAAGTTCCGCGGCGTTCTCGCTCTTGTAAATGCCGCTGCACGCGCTGGCAAAGACGATCTTCGGCCGCGACGGGTCAATGATGATAGAAAACACGTCGGAGTCGTCGATCACGCCCTTCTTGATGTTTTGCCAATTCTGGCCGCCGTCCGTGGTCTTCCAGGGCAGGTGCCAGGTGCCGGCGTAGATCACATCCGGGTCCGCGGGATCGATGGCCAGCGACTCCACCTCGTGAATCTCCAGGCTGCCCGGTGGGCTGATCTGCGTCCACGTCGCGCCCGCGTCCGTGCTGCGGAAGACGCCTTCCAGGGTTCCCGCAATTAGAATTTTTGGCTCCGAGGGCGCCTGCGCCAGCGCGCGAATCGACTGACCGCGCAGCCCTTCCACCGCGCTCCAGCCCCGTCCGCCGTCGTGGCTCACCCACAGCCCTCCGCCTGGCTGGTCCAGCTTCCACGCGGCTGCAAAAATCGTAGCGGGAGTCGCCGGGTCCACGACGATGTGGTCCACAACAAGATCGTCTGAGGCCTCCAGCTTCGAGAGCCGGTGCCAGCTTGCGCCTCCATCCACGGACTCGTAGAGCCAGCTATTGGTAGTGCCCAGATACAGATGATGGGGCTCGCCCGGAACCGCCGCAAAGGCGCGCGCATCGCCGCCCATGGGGCCTATGGCGGTCCACGGCGTTTGCGCCGCCAATCCCGAGACGGCAAACAAAACGAATAATGAAACGCGCGCTAAAACTCTAACCGAAAAAAATAAATGAAAGCAATTTCGCAAACAATTCATGCAATCAAGAAACTCCCAAGCTCTTATAAAGAGTATACAAACAAGGCATCTAGGCCAGAAGCCCTTTCAAAACCGGTTTTGAAAGGGCATGGCTTTAGCCGTGCCGTAAAATGTTCAATAAAGTTGTGGGCTTTAGCCCCTGAGGGACGCTTTATTCGGACAAAAAGGTGTTTATGAGATGACTCCGAGTCTCCAGGCACGCAACAAGTTCCAGGTCAATGCGCAAAGCAAAGAAGGCTGACCGGCAAGCCGGTCAGCCTTCGACGGATTACAGGAAAAAACACACGGCCCCTGGCGGCAGGCACGAAGGCCAGCCGCGTCAGGCGTTAGTTACCAGTTACTAGGTAACCTTCTTGACAACCTTCTTCACGGCCCTCTTGATGGCCTTGAACGGATGCGGCTTCACTGCGGATTCGTCCACCACCGTGGTTCCGGTTACATCGTTTGTAAAGGTCGCGCCCGATGGCACCAGGTAGGTCTCCACCGCTTGCGAGTCCTTCGTGTCCGTCACCACGCTGATGCGAGAGGCGTCAATGCCCTTCTCCGTCANNCCAGATAGTCCTTGACGTTGACGGCGCGCTCGGCGGCCAGATCCACAACCTTGGCATGCTTGTGCTTCAGCGCGAACTCTACTTCCTTCGCGGTCTTGGCCTGCTCCTTGGAATCGGCCTCGCCCACTACCACCAGCTTCGCATCCGGATTCTGCTGCAGTTGCAGGGCGATTCCGTCCAGAGACGCTTTGGCTTCGTTGTTAGCGCGGGTCGGATTCTTCTTATCCTTGCTGAAGTCGATCGTGCCAAGCTGCTGAACGTGCGGAATCGGAGCCACATATGGGGCCAGGATGGTCACGCTGGTGCTCGCCGTTGCCGTCTGGGCCTTGTCGTCGGTCACCGTCACGGTCACGTTCACGGTACCGGTCGGTGCGCCTGTCGAGGCGAACACCGCTGCCGCGCCGCTGCTAGTCACACTGCCGCCGGTTGCCGAGAAAACATAGGTCAGCGGACGGTTCTGTGGGCTCACCCCGGCTGCGGTTATGTTGCTGGTCTCGCCCGGCTTGATGGTGCTGGGGCTGGCTGAGACGCTGACGGTGGGAGGCTCAAACTGCTTCACCGTGAAGCTGGCCGTGGCGTCCGCCGTCTGGCCCGGCTTCAGGCCTTCCTTGCCCTTCTTGCCTTCCTTCACTTCCGCCTTCACCGAATAGGTGCCCGGCGTAAGCGCTGCGGTGGCCACCGTGGCCGTCGTTCCGGTGCCTGTCACGCCGGTTCCCGACCAGTCGTAGACCACAACGTTCTTCTTGTTGGGATCCACCGCTCCGGCAGTTGCGGTCACTGTGACCGGATCTCCGGCATAAACCACCGGCGGGGCAGCCGCGGCCGACAGCGTTATCGGCGGAGCCTTCTGGCACCCGGTTGACGCGAAGGCCAATAATGCCAAAGCCGCAACCAGAAATACTGACTTCAAATTCCTCGAATACATGGGTTTCTCCTCCACTATGTCAGATTGAAAATGTTGATGAAGTGGTTTGCTGATGCGCGCCATTTCGGGACTACGACCGACTGAACATCCTGAAAACAAACACCGAACAAAACAAAAGTGTGTCAAATTCCTACACGAAGTCATACTACCATAGCAATCCCACGGGGTATGATCACTTGAGAACATGTTTTTTTTCCGGCATATTATCTGCCTGTTTGCCCGAATACCAGATGCATGGGGCGAATAAAACAAGAAAGAAGCCGCACTCCCGAATCGCTTAGCCAGCTCCATGCCGGCCTCAAAGGATTGCTGAACACATGGAGGGCATCCGAAACTCCCCAGGTAACATCCTCCGGGAATCGACTCTGTCGCCCGGTTTACCCCAGATTCAGGGTCTTCACCAGGCTGCGCGGCTCGCGCTGAATCTTTTCCTGCAAGAGCGTAAGCGCATAAATCAGTTGCTCCGGCCGCGGCGGGCACCCCGGAACATACACATCCACGGGAACCACCTGGTTGACCCCTTGCACCACCGCATAGTTGTTGAAAACCCCGCCCGATGTCGCGCAGGCCCCCATCGAGATCACCCACTTCGGTTCCGGCATCTGGTCGTAGAGCCGGCGCAGTACCGGGGCCATCTTCTGCGCAACCCGCCCGGCAACAATCATCACGTCCGATTGCCGCGGAGATGGCCGGAAAACCTCTGCGCCGAAGCGTGCAATGTCGTAGCGCGAGGCTCCCGTCGACATCATCTCGATGGCGCAGCAGGCCAGCCCAAAAGTCATCGGCCAAAGCGAGTTCTTCCGGATCCAGTTCACCGCATAATCCATCGAGGTCAGCAGGATGCCCTCCGGCACTTCATAGCCGTAGTTCGCCTCCTGCACCTTCATGCGGTTTTGCGCGCTGCTCTCCAGCGCTCCGAAAAGATAACGATCCCGCTCTGCCGTCGCCGTCATGTTCCTACTATACCGCTGACCGGCAGGGGCTGATATAGCCAAAGAAATTGGATAAACCAGCAATTCGGTCGCCCGCGCCGTAGGCGCAATGGTTGTTAGCCCCGCGCTTCAGCGTGGGGTTGGCGAAACCAACAATTCATCCGGAGTCCCGGAGGGACGGCGCTCATGATCCGCGCCCGTCGTGTCTACGCGAGAATTCATTACCGCAGAAGGAATGAAGATTCCATAGCAATTTACCCACTTTCTCGCACTCTGGTCGCCTTTTTCAGAAATCCTGATGGATTCCTTATTTCAATGGCTCGATAATTTTTTAAGATTCACACAAGAGTTGAGCCAAAATCAAGCAGGCAGGTTGGCTTGAGTCGCATCTGATTGTTCGTCAGCGATAATTCTGCTTCGGCAGGGGCCTGAAACAAAACAGACCCACGCTGCCGGTGTATCAATCTTCACCTGGGCCGGATGGCCGGTTCCAGTTACAACACAAGGCTTTTACCCGCCGCAAATTACCTGGGAGTTGAAACCTTATGTCCCGTAGTGGAATCAAGCTGCTCGTTCTCACCGTCCTGCTGGCAATCCCATCCCTGGCCTTCACTCAGCCCGCCGCCCCCGACACCCAGGCTCAGATCGCCGCCCTGCAGCAGGCCGTGGATGCCAACAAAATAGCCGCTGCCAACGCCCAGTCCAACGCCGACAACGCCTGGATGCTGGTTTCGGCTGCCCTCGTCCTGCTCATGACCGGACCCGGACTGGCCCTGTTCTACGGCGGCCTGGTCCGCAAAAAGAACATCCTCGGAACCATGATGCAGAGCTTTGCCATGATGGGACTGGTCACCATCCTCTGGGCCGTCGTCGGCTACTCGCTGGCCTTCGGCCCCGGCAACTGGTTCATTGGCGGCTTCGATCACCTCTTCCTGCGCGGCGTCTCGCTCACCCCCAACGCCAGCTACGCCGCCACCATCCCCGAGCAGACCTTCATGATCTACCAGCTCATGTTCGCCATCATCACTCCGGCGCTGATCACCGGCGCCTTTGCCGAACGCATGAAGTTCAGCGCCATGGCCATCTTCCTCTCCCTCTGGTCGCTCATCGTCTACTGCCCCATGGCTCACATGGTCTGGGGCGCGGACGGATTTCTCAGCCTCAACAACGCCCACGCCCCACTGCCTTCGCTCGATTTTGCCGGCGGAACCGTGGTCCACATCACCAGCGGCGTCTCCGCGCTCGTCTGTTGCCTCTACCTGGGCAAGCGCCTCGGCTACCCCCACACCAAGATGGCGCCCCACTCCATGGTGATCAGCTTCATCGGCGCCTGCCTGCTATGGGTGGGCTGGTTCGGCTTCANNGCTTCAACGCCGGCAGCGCCCTCAACGCCAGTTCGCTGGCCACCAGCGCCTTCGTCAACACTCACTTTGCCGCCGCCGCCGCCGCCGTCGGCTGGTCCATCGCCGAGTGGATTCACAACGGCAAGCCCACCGCTCTGGGCGCCATCTCCGGTGCGGTTGCCGGTCTGGTCGCCATCACACCCGCTTCCGGATTTGTCCAGCCCATGAGCGCCCTGGCCATCGGCTTCGCTGCCGGCCTCGTCTGCTTCTTCATGGTCTTCATCGTCAAGCAATTCTTCGGCTACGACGACTCTCTCGACGCCTTCGGTGTCCACGGAGCCGGCGGAACCCTCGGCGCGCTGCTCACCGGCCTCTTTGCCACCAGCGCCATCAACGCCGCACTCGGCAAAAACGCCGCCGGAATCCCCAATCCCACCGGCGCTCTCGACGGACACTGGGGACAATTGCTCAATCAGGCCGCCGGCGTGGGACTTGCCTGGACCATCTCCATTGCCGGCACACTGCTATTGCTCTTCATCGTTGACAAGCTTGTCGGCCTGCGCGTTGCGCCGGAAGATGAAGCCCGGGGTCTCGACATCTCCCAACACGACGAGGAAGGCTACGACCTTAACTCGTAAGAAAAGATTTGCCGGGAACGGCCCAACAAGCCCTCCCGCCTGTTACGCTGTCATTCGAGGAACTGCATATGGTCAAGATAGAAGCTATTCTTCAGCCCTCCCGGCTGGACGCGGTCAAAGAAGCCCTGCTCGAGGCAGGCATCGAAGGCATGACCA
>PMGP01000285.1:0-402 GCA_003156235.1 Acidobacteriaceae bacterium | reverse complement strand
ATCCGCATCCGCAACGACGAGCGAGGCGAAACCGCCCTCTAACCCACTCACACCCTCACACCTTGGGTGCCCCAGGTCCCTCGCTGTCAAGTGCCGGAACATGGTTTACATTTGGGGACCTGGGATTTCTCAACTCCAAATACGGGTGCCCCACCTTCGGCGCGTCTTTTGCACTAAGGTGGGTGTATAGTGACGATGGGTCGCGAACCCGTAGCGCCGGCCTCCCGGCCGGCTGTTGCGTGGACCTCCTGGTCCATGCCGCACTCTATACCATCTGTAAAATGCTTTGGTGTCTGAGTCAGAAATAGGCAGCACAAAAATGGCTGTCATCCTGAGCGAACGGGGCCCCAGGCGTACTCTTCAGCCTGGGGGTGGTGAGTCGAAGGATCTGCGGTTGTTCTT
>PMGP01000354.1 GCA_003156235.1 Acidobacteriaceae bacterium | reverse complement strand
ACTGCGTGTCGTCGCCGCCCAGGGCGATCAGCGCATCGATTTTGTTGGCCTTCAGAACCTCCTGCACCTTCTCGATTCCGCCGGGAATCTTCTTCACGTTGGTGCGCGAGGAGTGCAGGATGGTGCCGCCCGTCAACTGGATGCCGTCCACGTTCTCCAGCGTGAGCGGAATGAAGTTGTTCTCCAGTACGCCCTTCCAGCCGTTGAGAAAGCCGATAAACTCATCGCCATAGTGGTTGATGCCCTTGCGCACAACCGCGTAGATTACCGCATTCAGTCCGGGGCAGTCGCCGCCGCCGGTCAACAAAGCAACTCGCATCGTAAACTCTCCTCACAGATAATTAGCGCGGCTGCGTGAGCCGGGCCGGGATCATGTCCCTGAATCGAGCGTCAAGAACGGAGAAATTGCCGGTCTTGACGCCGTACCCAGTTTACTCCGCCGCTGTAAAGATAAATCGTGACCACGCTCACTCTATATTCGGCGACTTTCCCTTGTTGGGATGAAGCACAATTCGAATCCTCCGGACTCAGAATCGAAATGCGAAGCATCTCAGGCACGGCAAAGAAATACAGTTCATTATTTTTCAAATAAGGCTTCATGGATCACCGTTTGGTGATACTATTGGTGATGAGGTGGTCGCTATGAGGGCAACAGTAGCACTCGACGACGAGTTGGTCGGCAAGGCCCAAGAGCTTACAGGTGTGACGGAGAGGACAGCCCTGCTCCGGGCAGCCTTGAAGGCGCTGGTTCACCTTGAAGCCTCGCGCAGGCTTGCGGCTGTTGGGGGGACGGAGCCGGAGTTGGAAGAGATCAAGCGCGTGAGGGCTGACAAATTGGGCACGACAAAGGTTCCAAAGGAAGTCCGCAGGGCCGAGATCGCAGCGCAAATCATACCGAGCGGGACCACGCCAACCGCAACCCAAATGACAGAGTTGCAAATGGCGATGCGGAAGTTCGAGAGCGAAGAGCGGAAGAAGCCGAAACGGAGGGGAAGATGGAGTGTAAGATAGCTCTGTTTGTTCTTTGGGATGTGAGCGCATGGGCACTCACACTTTTCGCCATCCGCCTATGATCCTTGCCGACACATCTGTCTGGGTTGACCATCTCCGAAGCCGCGACCCGGCGATGGAGCGGTGTCTCAACAGCGGCCAGATTGTGATGCATCCTTTTATTGTTGCGGAGATTGCTCTGGGCTCGCTGCACAACCGGAGAAAGCGGCTGGGCGAGATGGAAGCGCTACTCGAAGTTCGGGTGGCCAAACTCAACGAAGTACGCCACATGATCGAGGCTCACACTCTCTACTCGAAGGGCATTGGCCTGACGGACGCGCACCTGATCGCTTCGTGTCTATTGACGCTGGGAACGCAGTTGTGGACGCGCGACGGCGCACTGAAAAAAGTAGCTAAGGCTCTTGGTATTTGCGTCGATCTGCCTTAATAATTTGGTTCTATCCATAAGACGGCCCGTAGTGCTTGAATAAGGATTATGCCCGGAACCGGAGCGCTGTTGCTGCTGGCCTTTGCCGGCCTGGTTATTGTGCTGTTGCTGGTCCTGCTGCAGTTGACGCGGCTGGGATTCCTGGTCCGCGCCACCATCCCCGACCGTCCGCGGCGGCGCATGTTCATCGCCTCGGTCTCCTTCCTGCTCACATTCGCCGGAGTCCGCCTCCTCGTCCACCGAATCGTGCAGCATGAGGGACACTTCCAGTGGGTGGTGGTGCATGGCCACCACATTCATCACCTGGTCTGGGGAATTCTGATTCTGCTGCTGGTGGGCTATGGCTGGCTGCTGGACCTGGGGCGCCTCCACACACCGCTTTCCATCTTCTTCAGCCGGCTGATGTCGGTCGGCTTCGGGGTGGGCGCGGCGCTCACGCTGGACGAGTTCTCGCTCTGGCTGGACCTGGAGCCGGATTCTTACTGGTCGAGCGCTGGGCGTCTCAACATCGATGCCATCATCTTCTTCGGCGCTCTGCTGGCGGTGGGCGCCGGGGGCGCGCCGTTCTTCCGAGGGCTGCACATCCTGTGGGACAAGCGCGCTCACTTTGGCAAGGAGTTGGAACGGGGTCTCACCTATCCAATTCGCCGCTCGAGGTTGCTTCATCCTCGTAAAGTTCGGCGATCAGGGCCGCGTATCTCTCCGAAATGACGCGCCGTTTGAGCTTCATCGAGGGCGTCAGCTCGCCCGTCTCGATCGACCACTCATGGGGCACCACGCGAAAGCGCTTCAGGCTCTCGAATTTGGCCAGACGGCCGTTCACCTCTCGCACAATTTCGGCGTAAAGTGCAACCACGCGGATGTCGGCCACCAACTCAGCATGATCCTTTGCCTCGATGCCGTGCTGGCGCGCCCACTCCTCCAGCGCAGTAAAGTTGGGCGAGATGAGCGTCGAGATGAACTTGTGCTTGTCGCCCACCAGCGCGGCCTGCGCCACCAGCGAACTGTTCATGAGCTTGTTTTCAATCGGCTGGGGCGCCACCATCTTGCCGCCCGAGGTCTTCAGCAGCTCTTTTTTACGGTCGGTGATGTACAGGAAACCATCGGTGTCGATGCGGACGATGTCCCCGGTGCGGAACCAGCCCTCCGGGTCGAAAGCCTCGGCGGTCAGGTCGGGCCTTTGCCAGTAACCGCCAAAAACCGAAGGTCCGCGAACCAGCAACTCTCCATCCGAGGCCAGCTTCACTTCTACATTGGAGATGGGCTTGCCAATGGAGCCGATGCGGTGGGTGATAGGCGTATTGAGAGCAATGACCGGCGAGGTCTCGGTCAGCCCATAGCCCTCCCAGAGNNCCGAAGGCCTCGCGCACCTTGGAGTAGGCCAGCTTGTCGGCCAGCTTCCATAGCGGTGAAGAGGGCCGGCGGCCGTCGTAGACCGTATCACTGTGGCTGGCCCCCACGCCAATCGCCCAGGCAAGCAGACGCTTCTTGATCGGCGAAAGTCCCGCGCGGCGCTCTATCTCCTGACGAATCTTTTCGAAAACACGTGGCACACCGACAAAGACCGTGGGTCGAATCTGCCGCATGGCCTCGGGCAGCTTGTCGAACTTCGAGCAATAGGCCACCTGCACCCCATACAAGTACATGATGTAGTCCAGGGCGCGTGCCGTGACGTGCGACAGAGGCAGGAAGGAGATCAAAGCGTCCGCGGGGGTAAAGCCGAAATCCAAGGGTGCAATGTTCTGGTTGGCGGCAAAGTTGCCGTGGGTGAGCACCACGCCCTTGGGCTCTCCGGTGGTGCCGGAAGTATAAATCAGCGTGGCCGGATCTATGGGCTCGGCCGCGTGCGCCAGCGCATCGAAGACCTGGTCGTGTTCCGCGCCGCGCTCATCGGCCCCGGCTATCACTTCGCTGAAAGCGATCGCTCCATCGGGCGCAGCGGCGGAATCCATTATCAGGATGCGCTCCAGAGAAGTCTGCCAGCGCACGGCATTCAGCTTGTCGAACTGCTGCCGAGTAGAGACCACGGCAATGCGGCAACCGGCGTCGGCTATCAGCGCGGCAATCTGCTCGCCGGTGAGCGTGGTATAGATGGGTACATCGATAGCGCCGATGGCCAGCGCCGCGAAGTCGGTGACCGCCCACTCCCAGCGGTTCTCGCTGATGAGTGCTATGCGGTCGCCTTTTTTCATGCCCCAACCGAGAAATGCCTGAGCCAGCGCACGAACCCGCTGGTAGATCTGATCGGAGGAGATGGGCTGCCACAAGCCAAACTCATCCTGCCACAAGATGGCTCGGGGATTGGCTGCCGATACAACGCGGAAAAACAAATCATTGACGGTGGAGAGAGTTGGATGCTGCATGTTTTTCGTTGAATTGGCCACGCAATACTCCTGTGACGCGCACAATCGAGAGTGTATCAGCGCAGACCGGCCACCGTCCGCCCAAAACGGCATCCTGCTTCCTGGTTTTTCGCGCTGGCATTTCGGCGTTGCATACTTATGCGCCTATGCTGTATATTTATTCATTACGGATGCTTTCGTGCTCCGTGCCTTGATCTGCCTGGAATCGGACGATGAAAACTCTGCGCCATAATGCAATTCGCGAACTGGTGTCCCTCGGACAGGTTGCCAATCAGGATGAGCTGCGTCGCAAGCTGCGCCGCCGCGGCTTTGCGGTGACCCAGGCTACGCTCTCGCGCGATATTCATGAATTGCGCCTCGTCAAGGGACCCGGCGGCTACACATTCTCGAACGGCGCGGGTCAGGCGGTCGAAGACAACAGCCCGCCCTCGCTGGATGATATGATCGAAGGCTTCGCGCTGCGCGTGCGCCGGGCGATGAACCAGGTGGTGATTGCCACGGTGGCGGGCGGAGCACAGCCCTTGGCCTCGGCTCTGGACCATGCCGGCTGGAGCGACATCGTGGGCACCCTGGCCGGCGACGATACGATACTGGTTATCTGCTCTGACCATCGCCGTGCAGGCGATGTGGAATCACGATTGAAGGCGATGCTGGAATCATGACCAAGACGATTCAAACAGCGGTAGTGGGAGTTACCGGGTACGCGGGCGCTGAATTGGCCAGGCTGCTGCTGAGGCATCCTCGCCTACAGTCTGCGCCGCCGGTGTTCGCGGGGCGCGTGGACGAAAAGGATGCGGCGCGGGGCGGTATCCCGCTGAGTGAGATTCACCCGCAACTGGCCGATTCGAACGGCAGCGGCAACCTCAAGCTGGAACCTTTTTCCTGGGAGCTGCTGGCCAGCCGGGGCGTTGAGGTTCTGTTTCTCGCCACGCCGCACGAGCAATCGCGGGAATGGGCGCCGGAGGCGCTGGCACGCGGCTTGCGCGTCATTGACTTGAGCGGGGCTTGGCGGCTCGTCGATGCAGCCAACCGCGCCGTCTACGCCTTCGAGGACGACGGTTCAGAGCTGGCCGCGGCCACCCAGGCGCAGGCCGTTTACGGATTGCCCGAATTGCATCGCGCTCGGATTGCCGGCGCGCGCCTCATCGCCAACCCCGGCTGCTATGCAACCTCCATCATCCTTCCCTTGCGGCCGCTGGTGGCTGCAGGACTTGTTGACCTTGCGCGCGGCATCGTCGCCGATGCAAAAAGCGGCGTGAGCGGCGCGGGCAAGGCGCCCACCGCCAGAACGCACTTCATGTATGCGGCCGATAACCTCTCCGCCTATGGCGCATTTACGCATCGCCACACCGGAGAGTTGCTGGAGCAGATCGGCATTGACGCGAGCGAAATCATTTTTACGCCGCACTTGCTGCCCATTCCGCGCGGAATTCTTGCCACCCTCTACGTGCATTTTCACGAACCGCAAACCAGGGACAGCATCGCAGAGGTCTATCACGATTTTTTCTCTGTCAGTCCAATGGTCCGGCTCTTCGACAAAGCGCTGCCGCAGATTCAATACTCGGTCCGCACCAACTACGCGGACATCGGTTTCCAACTCGCGGCTGACGGCCGGCGCGTGGTCATTGTCAGTTGCCTGGACAACTTGCTGAAGGGCGCGTCCGGCCAGGCAGTGCAAAATCTAAACGTGATGCTCGGCTGGCCCGAGGCCGAAGGCCTGGAATGAAAATCGCCACGGAAGATCTCGAATGGAACTAGCCTCGGAGGGCTTTGAATGAAGTACGTCGTCAAATTGGGTGGAGCTGGCCTGGAAAATCCGTCGCTTCTGGAGGGGTGCTCGCGTGCGATTGCCGAGCTGGCGCGCGATGGCCATCAGGTTGCCGTGGTCCACGGCGGCGGTAAACAGTTGTCGAGCATGCTCAAAGCACTTGGCAAACAGAGCGAGTTCATCAACGGCCTGCGTGTTACGGATGCTGAAACCCGCGACGTGGCGCTGATGGTTCTGGCCGGAAAAGTGAATAAACAGCTCGTGGCCGGCCTGGGCGCGCTGGGCGTTCCGGCGATGGGCCTGTCCGGCGGCGACGGCTTGATCTTCCGCGCCCGCAAGAAGCTCACCACGCCCGACCTTGGCTTTGTGGGTGAGATCGCCTCCAGCGATCCGCGCTGGCTTGACGCAATTTGGCAGTTGAATGGCGTGCCCGTGCTTTCGTCCATGGCGCTCGGCTTTGACGGCGAATACTACAACGTCAACGCCGACGAGATGGCCGCGGCCTGCGCCATCGCTTGCCATGCCGATGCGCTGGTCTTCCTTACCGATGTGCCCGGCGTGAAGGGCGCGAATGGCGCGGTGCTGCGATGGCTGTCTATCGATCAAATTGCCGAGATGGCCAAAAGCGAGGTCATCTCCGGCGGCATGTTACCCAAGCTCAGCGCCTGCCGCGAGGCTCTGTTGAACGGCGTCAAACGCGTAAGAATTCTACCTGCGGAAGCTGCCAGTTCCCTGCCCGATCTGTGCAGCTCTCGCGTAGCCCACGGTACCGAAGTCATGGTGGCCTAGCGGTCCGCAGGACAAACGTATCAGGAGAGATGAAATTGACAAGACTAGAACAGATTCAAGCCGCGGAAGCGCGGCTGCTGCTTTCAACATATGATCGCAACCCCATTCTCTTTGTGCGCGGCGAGGGCGTCTACCTTATCGACGAACAGGGGGAGCGCTATCTCGATCTGCTGAGCGGCATCGGCGTCAACGCGCTCGGCTATAGCCATCCAGCCATCGTGGAGGCCATCGCAAAACAGAGTCGCTTGCTCATCCACGTTTCGAATCTGTTTTACCACGAGGGCCAGGCGGAGCTTGCGCAACGGCTTACTGAGCGCACCGGACTGGATCGCGTCTTCTTTGCCAACACCGGCACTGAGGCTTGGGAGGGTGCGCTCAAACTGGCCCGCGCGCATGCCGGCCTCTTGCGCAGCGAAGGCAAGCAGATCGGTACAAAATTTCTTGCCCTGGAGCAGAGCTTTCACGGCCGCACCCTCGGCTCCGTTTCCACCACGCACAAAGCCAAGTACCGCGAGCCTTTTGGCCCCGTCGTTCCCGGCGTCGAGTTTGTAAAGTTCAACGACGTCGCCGATCTGCGCGCAAAATTCTCCAATGAAGTTTGCGCCATCCTGGTCGAACCTATCCAGGGCGAAGGCGGCATTCGCCCGCTCACGCAGGAATTCTTCGCAGAGGCGCGCGCGTTGGCCAGCTCGACCGGAGCCTTGCTGATCGCCGATGAGATTCAATCCGGCATGGGACGCACCGGCAAGTGGTGCGCCTNNGTCTGCACGGAAGAGGCCGCGCGCGCCATCCACGCCGGCATGCACGGCACCACCTTCGGCGGAGGTCCGCTAGCCTGCGCCGTGGCCATCGCCGTCATCGATGCGATTGAAAATGAAAATCTGCTGGCTCACGCAACCGATGTCGGCAACTACTTCCTCGCGCAGCTCCGCGCCCTGGCCTCGCGCCACAGCGCCATTGTTGACGTGCGCGGCCGGGGCCTGATGATTGCCGCCGAACTCGACTCCGCCGAACTGGCCAAGCAAACAGTCGCTGAAATGCTCAAGCGGCACATCGTCATCAACTGCACCAGCGACACCGTGCTGCGTTTTTTGCCGCCTTATATTCTGCATCGAAACCACGTGGACACCGCCATCCGCGCGCTGGACGAAATTTTCACCGAACATGCCGCCCTCGCGGCAGCCCCATATGCAGCCCACTCCACAGGAGGACAAACACGTGGTTAGCAACGGAACCATCGAACCCCGGGAGCTCGCTGTTCCCATCGAAAACGACACTGACATTCTTGCCGCCGCCGCGCGGCTGGCCGGCGAGGACCTATGCTCCATCGCCGATCTCTCCAGCGCTGAGGTGCGCGCCATTCTCAAGCTCGGCCACGATGTCAAGCGCAACCCTGAAAAGTATCGCCATGCACTCGACGCCAAGCAGATGGTGCTGATGTTCGAGAAAGCCAGCCTGCGCACGCGCCTCAGCTTCGAGACCGGCATCAACACTTTGGGCGGCAACGCGATCTTCCTCGATCAAACCAATGCGCCATTAGGCGAGCGCGAGTCCATTGCCGATGTGGCGCGCAACGTCGAGCGCT
>PMGP01000385.1 GCA_003156235.1 Acidobacteriaceae bacterium | reverse complement strand
TAGGGAACAGGGAACAGCTAACAGCTACGGATTCTTGGCAGGTCGATTGCGAAATAGCAGGTTAGCAGGTCGATCCGCTTTGCGGATCGGCCTTTTTAGCGAGTTAGCAAGTTAGCGTACCGGCTCCTTCTTGGGGCGGCTATTTTATTGTCAGATTCCTTTTGAGAGCACAGCCATGCTCAGCTTAACGCAACTCATCCATTGAGAAGGTGTACTCCGGCAGGGCACCGGCTTGGGCGGCCATGCGGAAGAAGACTTTCATGGCTTCGAGACATTCATCGTCGAGGACGTAGTGGATGTTGGTGGTCAAGTAAGTGCGGATGGTCTGCTCGGGGATGGCGATTCTTCCGGACCACTCGGCTACCAGGGCGTCGATGTTCTGGAGGCCGTGATCGCGGGATTGGATGAAGTCGGTGATGGTGGATTCCCAGGTCCCCAAATGCGAGGGATTTCCACCCCACGGACGAAGACCTGTCCGTGAGGACCCCGAACCTGGGGCACCCGAGGATTGGGGCGCGGCACCCCAGACGGCGGAGACAAAGGGGAGGCCGGTGAGGGTGTGCCACTCAGCCGCGAGGTCGTGGTAGACCAGCTCTTCGCCGGTGCGCTCGAAGCGGTTGGCGCGCTCTTCGAGAGCGAGCAGCGCGGGATCGCCGATGAGGATGGCGGCGTCGGCTCGCTGGAGCATGGAGTCGAGGTCGGCCGCGGCGGGCAGGAAAGGGACATTCGGATTATTCCAGTGGCGCAAGAGGATGCGGGCGTGGGCCAGGGTGGTGCGGCTGGCCATGTCGGCGGCTACGGAGCGCAGGGCTTGGAGGCGCTGAGTGGCTCGGCGAACCAGCAGCAGGGAACGCACACGGCCCTTGGAGGCGATGGTGCAGCCGGGCAGGATGCGCAGGCCTGGGGTGGTGGCCAGAGCGGCGATGGGGATGAGTCCGATGTCGGCAGCGCCCGAGGCAAGCTGGGAGGCGCACTCGGAGGGAGTCATGCGGTCAATCTTATAGCGGAGGGCGAGCGGGGCTTGCAGGGGCGGGTGCTCGAAGTCCCACATCAGTGGCGCGGGGTTGAGAAAGTTGATGGCGGCGATGCGCAGACGGGATTGGGGCTGAAAATTCACGCTCACATAGACTACCAATACAGGGCTCAAGATGCAGGGTCGCATCCTCAGAGTGAGCGTTCCTGGCTTGACTTCTTCTAATAAAGGTGGATACCGTGGACAAAATTGAGTCACAGGATGGGTTCTGGTTTCCTGTGAGGAAAATATAGTGTCCAGTTTTCGGACAGGAGCCTAAGACAATGAGCACACTCGCCCAGGAAGCGATTACAACAGCGGCAACGCCGTTGGACGAAGAGCGGCTTGCGTGGCTGGCGTTGGTACTGGCTCCGGGGCTGGGTCCGAAGCGGATTCTGGACGCGGTGAAGCAGTTGGAGGCAGCGAGCCAGATTTTTACATTGCCGCTGACCGCACTGGAAGGGTTGCGGTTTCCTGCCCAGGCGGCGCAGTTCATCTTCGACGGCAAGGCGCGGCAGGCGGCTGAGGAAGAGTGGGCGCGGGTGGATGCGCAGGGCGCGACGCTGGTGACGTACAGTTGCGCGGAGTATCCGGAGCGGCTCAAGGAGATCTACGATCCGCCGCCGGTGCTATGGGTGCGCGGGCCGGTCAGTTTGTTGAGCAGGCCGGGGATTGCGATTGTGGGCACGCGGCATCCGACTCCGTATGGCTCGGGCGTGGCGGAGATGCTGGCGCGGGATTTGGCGGTGCGGCGGTTGCTGATTATCAGCGGCATGGCGCGGGGCATCGACTCCTGCGCGCACCGCGGGGCTCTGGCGGCGCGCATGCCAACCGTTGCTGTTTGGGGCACGGGGATCGACGTGGTTTATCCCAAGGAGAATAAAAAGCTGGCTGAGGAGATTCTGGCCACTGGTGGGGCGATTGTGAGCGAGCTGCCGATGGGGACCTTTCCCGCGCCGCAGAACTTTCCTCGCCGCAACAGGATTTTGAGCGGGCTGAGCGTGGCGGTGCTGGTGGTGGAGGCGGCGGAGAACTCGGGCACGCGTGTGACAGCGCGCTGCGCCGCCGAGCAGAACCGCGACTTGTACGCGGTGCCGGGCAACGTGACCAACAAGGGGTCGTGGACTCCTAACACGCTGATTAAGCAGGGCGCCAAGCTGGTGGCCACGTGGGAGGACGTGTGGGAGGATTTGCCCTCGCAGGTGCGGCTGGAACTGGAGGCCGAGTCGCCGGCTGAATCGAAATCGCCGACTACCGCATCTCTATTACCCGAGCAAGTTCTGCGGCCCGAGGAGTCTTTGGTGCTGGAGGTTCTGCGCGTCGACGATAGCCTGCAAATCGACGAAATTCTGGAACTGCTGGAGACGCAACTGACTTCTTCGGAGGTGTTTACGGCGCTGTTCGAGCTGGAGATTACGGGCCGGGTGCGGTGCATGCCGGGGAAGAATTATGTAAGGGTGATGTGAGAAAGACAGGGAACAGGGAACAGGGAACAGGGAATAGGGAACAGGGAACAGGGAATAGGGAGTAGCCACTACAGCGAGCAAAGACCACCGTCAACCGAGTAATCATGCGACAAACTCAGAAGAGATTCTTAAGATTGCGGCGCCCGTCCACGATTCTCACGATTTCTACGTCGTCGATACTGCCTTCATCACAATCGGGATGCGTCTCATAAAGGATGAGGTAAGAACCTTCGATGAGCAAGCGGGTGGATGGACGAATGTCCGGACGCCGCACTCCTAGCCTGGGATGATCGACGAGCAAATTAGCCTTCGCTTCGACGGCATCGAAGATGCGTTCCGCCGCGGATGGATTATCGAGACCGATGTACACATAGATATCGATCAAATCCTCGCGGGCTTGCGGAGTCCAGAGAAGTTCAATTGGCAATGGCATGACCCTCTGCGGCAATTGCCAATCTCTGCCGCGCCTCTCGCCGAGCATTGTTAAAGTCCGCCGGAGTGGAAGCGCCGCTGGCTTTGCCTTGATCCCAGAGTTGACGCAGCCGCCTCAGGTCTTCCTGGCGCAGCTCACGCTTGAATTGCCAGTCACGGATCGCTTCGCGGACGATCTCGCTGGTAGTGGCATATTCTCCCGTTTCCACGGCGGCTTTGAGGGCGACAAGCTGCTCCCCAGTCAAAGCGATGCTGACTTTTTGAACATCCGGCATGACGGTGACTCCTCTTCGTCCGAGAGTAATATTTGCTACTTCTTGTCGAAGTATAGCAAATATCTTCCTGCATTGCCAATGGAAGTGCTTGATTTGATGGGTATATGAGGAGAATTTTCTACTCGGAAATGGGAGAAAAGAACTCTCACGACTGGAAATGAGACGGTGTTCCGTGGTAGTTTCCAACTTTCGCGGTTGATTTTTCCCGGAGGGGGAAAGCGGCCGGAGACATTGGCCGAATCTGGACTGTTTGCGAGGTCAACGAAACGGAGCCGGGCAGAGTCCGACAGACGGAACGAGCTGGACAGGTTAGAGTGTACAAGGAATCAAGGATGGCAATGAGCAAATCACTGGTGATCGTCGAGTCTCCCGCCAAGGCGAAGACAATCGAGAAATATCTTGGCGCGGGCTTTGAGGTACTGGCGTCGGTGGGTCACATCATGGACCTGCCGAAGAACGAACTTGGCGTGGAGCTGGAGAATCGGACGTTTGAGCCGACGCTGATAGTTTCTCCGGGCAAGGAAAAGGTTGTGGCGCAGTTGAAGAGGGCCGCGGCCAAGGCGGACGAGATCTATTTGGCGCCTGACCCGGACCGCGAGGGCGAGGCGATTGCCTACCATCTGGCGCTGCAGTTGGGAACGACGGCCAAGGAACGGAAGAAGATTCGCCGCGTGACCTTCAACGAGATTACGAAGAAGGCCGTGCAGGAGGCCTTTCATCATGCGCGTGACCTGGATCAAGACCTGGTGGACTCGCAGCAGACGCG
>PMGP01000030.1:16656-21619 GCA_003156235.1 Acidobacteriaceae bacterium | reverse complement strand
TTTATCTTAGCGCTTATGGGGGAGGCGCCCGCCTTGAACCATCGGCCATTGTCATCCCAGGGAGGCGTGGTGGAGTACCCTTTCCTTGAGCGCCTCCAGGACAATGGGGTCGATGTCGAAGCCCCAGCAAATTCCACGTTGCTCAGCTTGATCGCTGAGTTCAACGCAAAGACGGGACTCGGCAACCTTCCCAGACCTCAGATCGAAGATTCGCCCACAGCCCTTGGTGAGTTGAGGAAGCTGCGCAATGGCATCGAAACCGCAGAGGCAGTACATGCGGATGGACAAATCATTGCACGTGCGCGGCAGTTGCTGAGCAATGGCAATCTGGCCGTTCTCGAATCGGCGCAAAAGACCAAAGCGAGCTTCGCAGGCGCGGATATTCAGACGATCCAGGAAATCGCCCTGTCTTTTTCGGAAAACGATGCTCGCAACGCGCGCGACTCGATCAGGGAGTTAGCGGTCGTCCAACTCTACCTGTTGGCCCAGCATCCTTTCACGGCGAAGAAGGCCATCAAGCGGGTAGAAGAGTTGTCCTCTGATCCAGAGCCTGTCATCAGGATGGAGGTTGCGCGGAACCTCGCAACACTGTTTAACCTTGCGCCTGCAAAGGTCTGGAAGCTCGCCGAGTCTTTGACGACAGGAGAACAGATACCCTTCGTCCTAGCCCAGTTGATCGCAACTTGCCTTGCCAGCCTGCGCAATCGTGATCCTAAGCGCGTCGAATCGATGGTGTTAAGGATACGGGAGAGATTTCCCTATGAATTGACGGAGGGGGACGGGGAACGGAACCCCAGAGCTTCTCTTTGGAAAGTAAGCGCAGAAGTCTTGGCTGGCCTATATGTATGGAACGATCGAAAGAAGTTCCGCGATGAACTGTTTGCGTGGGCGGCAGACCCGCTGTTCTATGAAGATCAGATACGAAACGCCCTCTTCTATGTTCGCCAAGCGGTCTGTCAGGGCTACGATTCCGACACGCCCGACTTCAAAGCTGCTCGCCTGCGGACGCAGGAGCTGCTGCGAAGAGTGATTGATCACTCCGCTGTAGGGCTCGAGAGCTATCGCGCCCTTGGTCCGAAGGCGCAAAAGAAGAAAAAGGAAGACGGGAAGCGGTATGCAAAGTGCCTGGAGTATGGATGCGCGTCACTTTATTTCGGCTCCGGGGCTTTCCAGGAGAAGAACAGTGACGGCGTGTCTCCCGTTCTGACCGATGCTGGCAAGAGAAACTTCTTACGTGACGTGGAGTCCTCTCTACGTCGGCTTGGTGACATAGCCGAACCGCATACCGTCTACGAACTCGTACAGCTTCTTGACTTCATGCTCCCGGGCGATCCTGCCCTCTGCTTCGATCTCTTCACTCACGCATTAACGGAGAGCGGGCGGAAGCATGGATTCCAGGGAGAGCAGTTCGGCGTGGATGTGCTGGTCAGAATTGTGAGTCGCTGCCTGGCGGACCACGACTACATCTTTCGCGATAAAGCACGGCGAGACAGACTCGTCACTTGCCTCGATATATTCATAGAAGCGGGATGGCCGAATGCGTTGCGGCTGATATACCGTTTGCCCGACTCGCTTCGCTAAAGAGACGGATTTCAGGCAGTCGGGCCACATTGAGGTTCCATTTGAGCCCGTGGCCCTCGCCAACAGAGCACTACCAGTTTGGTCTTGAACTGCAGTGAAACGTAGAAAACGACAATGACTGGGCAGAATCTAATGAGCGTTGAAGTGCCAACAACGAGCGACCGGGGCACCCTCATTTTGGTTTGGAAACATCACCGAGACCGCGATCACTCGCCGCACTCTACGGAACAGCAGTTTGATTCTCTGAAACAATTGGCTTAACTTGTTTCTTCGCCATCCGCTTGCGAATTTTCGCCTGCCGCACCTCGTGGCTTGATGGCATGCCCAGGTAGAGACGTTGTGTGAATTCGCAGACCTCTCTGATCTCGCCCCGCATGAACATCCCGCGCGCCATTTGTGAATCCTTACCATACAGCTCAGAGAATTCTCCGAAGTGAAACTGTCCGAACAACTCGCGAGCCGTCAGGATCAACACCGGGTTCATGCTCATCCCAACGTCCAAACTCTCCCGACCCGCTTCCACAATCTTCTTTAGACCCTTGATCTCGGATGGATCTAGCGAATCATTGAACGTGCAGAAGCATAGTACCGCGCCTGGAAACAGCTCCCCGGCTTTCCGTGCCCGCTCGAAGTCCTTATCCTCAAAATGGTTGAATGACTTGCATTCGCCCAGAACCAAATAAGGCGTTGTAATCTGACTAAACGCGCCCATGGTAATGAACGCCCCGAAGTCGGCTTCGAAATCCGTCTGCCCGTTCTTCTTCATTTCGAAGCTTGGGATCATTGTCGTTTTATGAGCAACTTTTTCTTCAATGAAATGCAAAGCGTCCGCTACACAATATGCACCATGAGCGAAATTCGAGGTTGCGAACGGACCGAGCACACGATACGCCCATGCGTTCGTGGGTGGCACGCCGGCCGGGAAAGAAAACTCCGTCAGGCATCGTGGGCAATTGAGAGTCTGTCTCAGATCTTCGAGGCTGAACCAGCTCGTATGTAAGCAGAAATTGCATTTCAATGCCATGCCAAGGCGAAGGACGTTGCAGCGCGTCAGTGCCGCCAGATGACGATCCAACCTTGAAGCATCAGCTTGATTGCTCATCCTAAGCACCCGCTGAACATCGCCGAGCGGAGCATAAGCCTTCTTTACTTTTTTTCTTTTCTCCTGATCGTCGGCGGGCTCCTCAATCTCAACTTCCAGATCCTCATGCGCCATGCGGTCCAGCATCCGAAGAAGATCCTTCGATTCTAAAATGGTCTGCGTCGCCATTAGGCTTCCAAACGAGGTGACAATTTGCTCGCACACTCTTCCCGCCGGCGACAGCGTCAACTGATACCCTGAGGCTTCTGCAAGGGCGCCGAATATGTTGATCGGGTTCGGCATTCGGAGATGCTCAGTACTCTCATACGTACCTCCGAACGTCACGATCCCTTCGCGCGAGATCCAAGTTTTTTCCTGTCCGAAGTTGTACGTTAGTTTCGCGGCCACGTTCCGATTCCACGGAATGACCGGTGTGTTCGAGCCAATCGATTCGATTACGTTCGCCGATGCTAGATAACGCGAGCAGTAAGGGTCTGATTCGGCGAATTCATGTGGCTGAAAGCTGATATGAAGCCCGTTGCCCATCACGTAGGCGTTCGTCGATTTCTGTGCATGAGTGACCGTCTGCGGGGTTGCATGATCGGCACCCCGTCCCCATTCTTCCCAAAGGCGTGGCACACGCGGATCGGTAGTCAGTGGAAAATCGTGATTTGGAATCTTCAGAGTCTGGACAAACGCCTGCATACCTTCGAAGGACTGCGATTTGGCACAGAGAAGCGACGTCGCATGCCAAGCATTCGACGGGGGCGGGAAAGGGCGATGGTGTTCTACGATGAATTTTTCGCAGAAGCCTTTCAGTTGCGGCGCGAGTCGCGCAGGCAGCGGAACAATGGGCCACCCCAAAGCCCTATAATTCCAGTACTCAATTAGATCACACCCCGAGTTCTCATCCATGTAAAACAGGTGAGACTGCCAGCTGTGGCTATTGAGGAACGTTTCAAGCTTGTAGCGCGTCACCCGCAGCGGGAAGAGTTTTCGGGGGGCAAAAACGTCCGGATATTCGAGCGCCTCATATTCCTTGTACTTCCCGTCGAGAGCATTAATGTAAGTCTGCGCCACGTCAGATTTGTCCGGCAAAGCTCCAAACATCGCTGAAAAGAGCAGCGCATAGCGGCTGTCTTTGCATGTTGGAATTTCGACGTCAGGCCCATGCCGCTGCACGAATTGAAACTGTTCTACGTACATATCGTGGCAAATACTTCTGAGGTCCACGCCGATCTGGCACCGGTTCTGCTCATCGTGGGCCAGCAACTCGGCGAAGGATGTCAAACGCTTCTCGGGAAAGTTGATGCCATATTCCCGGATTTGTCCTTCCTGGGTTTCCACCACATAATCCGGCTGGAACGCTTCGATAAAACCGTTGATCATCGTCTTTGCGGAGATCGGCTTCTGATATTCCTGCTTATAGCGAGCAGGAACGGTCTTAAACAACGGGATAATGTAGTTGAAAACACCTCCCCACAACGAAGAGTTTATCTCGAACACGCGCTGCAGGGCTTTTCTGTCCCTCGGTTCGATGAGGAATGCGAGGCGAAAAGGCCGGATTCGGATCTGGGCGGATTCCATATTTAACCAGCGACCTACCTGCCATTTTATGCCACAAGCCGCGTATTATGCGTTAGTTGTGCGCAATTGGACGAATTAATCATCGGAAACTCCGTAGGATTTTGTATCGTTTCTCTCCGTCTGCATCTGCCGGATTTCAGGCGTACTTCTGGGCCGTTTTGGTTCGACGAAGGCTCGCTCCAGCATTTTTCGCCAAGTCCGGCGCTTACCACGCTGCCGAGACAACGGCCAGTAGTTCCTCGCTCGTGAGCGGTAGTGGATTGGCCTGCATGCTGCTGGCGCAAGCTGCCTTCTCCACCACAGCAGGTAGATCGGCTTGCTTGATTCCCCAGGTATGCAGCTCTGGAACATTGAACTCGGCGCAAAGCGCGCGCACCCATTCAATGCCATCCTCAGCGGTTGCTTGCTTGCGGCCAGTTAGCAGGCGCGCAATATTGGCGTAACGTTCTAGGGAAGGATGGAGCGGCGTACGGGCCTGCAAGGCGGCTATGTTGGCGGCCATGCCGTGCGGCAGCAGCGCCGCGCAGAGCGCTCCATGCGGCGCATTCCACCCACCTCCTAGCGGCGCGGCAAAACCGTGTACCACGCCCAGTCCGGCGTTGGCCAGCGCCAGCCCCCCGAAGATACTCGCCAGCGCCATCTCGCGACGCGCCTCATTGTCCGCACCGTCGCGATAGACGCGGCCCAGAGCACCGGCGGCGCGGCTGATCCCCT
>PMGP01000030.1:1476-16537 GCA_003156235.1 Acidobacteriaceae bacterium | reverse complement strand
TGACCTCGCTGCCGGTCCCGGCGGTGGTGGGCACCGCAATAAAGGGCAGCGGCGCGGTTGAAAGGTTGCGACCTTTTCCCACAACTTCAAGGAAATCGAGCGGCTCGCCGCCATTGGTTGCGACGATGGAGATTGCCTTTCCGGCGTCGATCGCGCTGCCGCCGCCCACGGCAACCACGACATCGCAAGCAGCTTCGCGCACGCGCCGTGCGCCGTCGCGAACCAGATCAACCGTCGGCTCGCCGTGGACGGCAAGGCTCTCCGCCGAGAATGCTGAGACCAGCCACGCGGCGCGTTCGCTTGAAGCGCCGGTGACCACGAATGGTCGAGTGCCGAAGCTGCGCACCAGTTCGGGCAGCGTGGCGGCAGTGCCCTCGCCAAAGATGATGCGTGTTGCGGTAGCAAATTCGAAGCGCATGGTTTCAGCCTTGTTCAGTCTTGAGGATCGGGAAAGACAGCGTTGTATTTCACGCTAGATCGCGGCTCGGCCATCATGGGGGCAACCGCGTCGCGCCACGCTGCGTAGTGAGCGGTCTGCTTATGCGCGACCGACGCTTCAGCACCGCGGTAGATTTCGATCAGCACGAACTGCGTCGCATCGTCTTGCTGCTGCACCACGTCGAAGCGCGCAATGCCCGGCTCCTGCACGCTGGCGCGGGCGTTTTCAATGGTTGCTCGGCTGAACTCTTCCACCAACTCGGGCTTGACGTGTACATGCACATGGACAATGAGCATCGAGGCTGCCTCCAGCTCATATTTTACGCAGGCTGCTTAGGGTGGGCGGCTTGGGTGCTGAGAAAAACCTGGCGGAACTTCAGATTGCATAAAGGACAACCACCGAGAGCCAGACGCTCCGGGCCACTGCTTCTAGACGGCAAAGTAGCATTTTGAAGATGCCAGTATGTCGAAGATGGTGGTGTCTAATATCGCCCGGTGCGATAAAAATGCCTGACCGCATCCATGCATTGCGGCGCGCGTGTTGCGAAAGTTTGACCCGCGCCTGCATCTTGATTTCGAATGCTTTGTTTCACGTCTGGGTATCAAGTTCCACGATCCGAATTTCAACGCCATACTTTCTGAGGGTCTTTTGGAATCTGATCAAAAGACAAGTGTCCCGCGCAATTCTGTCAATTGACGTGCAGAGCAGAACTTCGAACGGCTTCGGATTGCCGGCAGCGCTACGCATCAGGTCTTTAAGAGCTGAGTTTACGTTTAGGCCGGAATGTCCAGAATCGGTAAAGATGCTATCCCCACCAACGCTCCACCCTCTTTCTCTGGCGAAGCGCTCACACGTGGCAACCTGTTGACGGATGGAGTTGTCTTCCGTGGATATTTTCACAGTCGCGGTGCGGGCGTAGATCGCACAACGTATCGGTTGACCAGATGGTTTGTATGAAGGCTTCTTCTTCATGTGGCTCCTGCTCGATTTTCTCCGTGTAAAACGTGAAGAACTTTCTCTGGCCTGAAACTCGGCGCGGATATCTACTCTCGCTCTATGCAAGAACCGCATCTGCCAGATTCCTCAATAATTGAGGAACCTGGCAGCTGAAGAAGGATCTCCGGCTGCTTTCAAACGCAGCTCGCCATCGCAGGAATTTTTCCTTGGCCCGAACTGACCTATCGAAGTCAATCTTCGAACTCGTGGAAAGTAGCTGCGATATGGTTTCCGCCAGAGTTTCCAGATCTGAGAGTGAAGATCGGCATTGCCAGCAAACCAATAAATGGGCGCGAATCGCACTCATTTGTCCATTGGGCAGTTCGCCGTCCAGGTAAGCAAGAAGCATTTCATCGTTAAGATGCTCGCGTAACCGGATGATTCGCATTTTCATTTTCCCTTTCTTGATTTGTCATTTGCGACACCGCCGCCTGAAGCTTTCGTAAGGCGCGCGCCAAAAGAGTGTTGACAGAGTTTATGCTTATGCCTAATTGATCGGCGATCTCCCGGTACTTCAGCGCCTCAAGCCTGAGGAGCAATACTTCTTCTTCGCGAGGAGAAAGCACCGAGAGCAGACTTCGAATCTCCGCAAACTTCGAAATTGCTGGCATGGATTTCCCCGGCATGTCCATTTCATCCAGTTGCTCCTGGAGATTTCGATCTTTCATTTGCCTGTTCATGGCCCGACGCAACACGCAAATAGTCCATGCCTTTGGGTGCTGAATATCCTTGCCGACTCGCAGGGCTTGATAAAACTGCATAAAGGCATCCTGCGCGAGGTCCTCAGCGAGTTCGTAGTTTGCCGTCGTCCTGAGCGCATAGCGTACCAGGACCATATACCAGCGGTCATAAAGCGCCGTCACTACATCAGTTGCGTCAGATTCGTTCACGGTCCTCGCCAGGCGACAAGAAATCGCTGTCAAGGAGTGTCTATAATTGTCATTTTTAGCGACAACGAATAAAAAATACGTTGTCCGTTCAGACCTGCTTATGGGCGGATCGTGCGCCCTTGTCGGACAGCAGCGTTTGAATCGTTTGCAGAATATCCGCGTGATTCCGCCCCATATACCGCTCTATTTTGGGATTCTTTAGCAGGCGATCCAAATATCCGCACGCTACCGTCAGAGTCAGAACATCTGTGCCATATGATTCTTCGACGGTTTTAAGGTCTCTCAGGAGAAACTCATTCTCATCTTGCAGCATGGATCTGGCGGCTGTAGAAGTAGCCTGCAGCTTCTTGGAGGACGCTCCACTGGATTCCAGCATCTCCGGTTTTGTGACGGCCAAAAGCGCCTTTGCGAATGGTAAGGTATATGTGCCCCCAGCCACCATGTGCTCAGACGCCTCGATCTGGCGAACAGGTTTCATCTTTCGCAAAATGAAAAAGACCTTCGGGCTTACGTGCTTGTCGAGCAGGATTTGCACCGCCTCAGGGCAGATTCCGTTTAGCATGTCGCGCTTGGTGCGTATGGACTCCAGACTGATATTTAATGCGGCGGCGATGCGTTTTTCCGTCAAGCCGGTTTTCAGCGCTTCCAGTAGCATGAAGTGCTGTGCAATCGGAGGTATATGGTTAACGTGCCGATTGTAAGTGTAGGATTCATCATCCGTCGAAAGTAGGCACTTGACCTCCTTTTCTCCCATCGACTTCAAAATCTCGTAACGCACGTGGCCGTCAAGAAGAAGATAATCGGCCGGTCCTCTCGGATACACCACAAGCGGTTCAATCAGACCGACCTGTTTGAGCGAGGCTTCAAGCTGTTTATAAAATTCCTCGTATCGATAGCGTTTGGTTTCTCCCCTCTGCGACACGATGATGTCAAGGGGAAGGATGACGACATACTTCTCGAAAGCCGCTTTAATTGCGTTGATTGACATTGTTCGTCCTCCTAATCGAGCCTGTCTTTGAGTTGCTTTGGCATCTCCGAAACGCCTTCCGCACGCAATAGTGTGATGAAATTCTCATCGCCTATCAATTGGCGCATCGCGGATGTGAGTAGCAGGAGCCGCTCTTTTGTCAGTTCCGCTTTCGCGATAAGGGACTTTTGCTCTTGAACACGCTGTTTGTAAACTTGGACCAGCATTTGTCCAGTGACCTTGCGGCGGTTTTCTTCTGCTTTCCCCTCCCTTTGTTTTTTCTCAATCCGTTTTGCGATGAGCCGTCGAGCAGCAGCCAGTCTCGCTCCCCGCAATTGCCCGCTCGCGTATGCTTCTGAAAGAGCTTCTGAAATTTCCGTATCCTTGCCGCTCGCGATCTGTGCCGCAACACTGATCGGCAACCTCCCGCCCTCGACTGCGTCAATGAGTGAAATTTCCTTGTGTTCGACCAGGTGCACGATACCGGTGACGTACATACGCTCCATGCCGATCTTTTTCGCGATGTCCCCGACACTGTAACCGCGGTCGCGGAGGCTTCTAACCTCGCGAATGATATCCCTATTGGACGGCGGACGCCTTGCAATATTCTCGACCAGGCTCATTAGAAACTGATCTTCCCGCGATGCCTCGGTAACGATCGCCGGGATTGTTGTTTCGCCGAGAGCAATAAATGCTTCAATCCTTCCCTGGCCGCAGACGAGATCGAATTGCTTCCCATCCCCATAGGGCTCCTTGCGGCGCACCACCGATATGGGCTTTTTCAATCCTACCTCGCGAATGTTTGCAACGATCATCTGCCACCTCCCACGTGACCGCGTGCGAGGATTGGCGATGTGAATTTGTTCGATCAAAATCAGTTCGATGATTTGTTGTTCCTTCATGCGGCACTCTCCAGGCGAACTCGCTTCGCCATTTCCATAAAGAAGTTGAGATTGTTGAAACGGTAAACATCCAGAATCAGGCCGTTTTCCGGCCTGAAGGTCAGCCTCTCGGTTAGGAGATCAAGACGCGGCAAAAGATAGAAATCAAGAATCTCGTCGTTGCCGGGTTGAAGGCGGGCCGCAATCACGATGTCTGGATGCAGGCTCTCGTCAAATCGGAGCTGCCAGCGGAGATTTCCCGCTCGACTTTCGCGGCATCTTGCAAGAATCAGGGAGGCAGTGTATTCGGAATTTATGGTGAGCAGATCGTCGTTCTTGTCGACACCAACTGTGGCGCCAAGAGCCAGGAGCTGATCAATGATGGATGCAATCAGATCAGCATGTCGCCGACGAAGCTTGCGATTGATTTCGATGTAGGCGTAGTCCCGATCTGGAGTCCATCCAATGAGTGAGTACGCACGAGTGAGACTGCCAAAGCGGGAAGAGAAACAGGAGCTTGAAGGCATATCCTCAGTTTCATCAATGAGGATGCCGGAAAGCCGTCCTTGAGCTCGGAGCAATTCTCTCAGCCGCTCAAGAAGTTCTTCATCGGAGAGATTCAGATGACGAGAATCGATGATTGCCCGCGCTTCCGCAAATAGGCTCGCCGGAACGAGAGGTTCGAAGGCGCCGTCTCTCCAGAGCCACATCTGCGCAGGATTATTGACGCGCTTATGTTTCAATTTGAAGGAACGCCGGTTGTAAACGTTGGCACCGACGTACTTTGGGTTGATGAGCACCTGATGAACTGACGCGCGTGTCCAGGGGCGTCCGAATTCTCCTGCTACGCCACGGCCGTTCAAATCCTCCATGATTTCGCGCTCAGTTTTGCCTTGAACCACGAACATCTCGTAAATCTGGCGAACGGTTTCAACTTCCAGCTCAGGCCCAGGAACCAGGATCACTCGGTCGGTCTGCAGGCTCTTGCGCTCGCCTCTGCTCAATAGCCCTTTGGGATTTTTGTCTCGGTCGATCAATTGCCTTCGCAGGCCGTAGCCTGCGGTCCCACCCTGGCGAAACCCCAGTTCGATGAGGCGGCATTGACCGGAAAAGACTTTGACGGAAAGTTCCCGACTGTATTCCGCTGCCATCGAGCGCTTTAGGGTCTTGAGAACCGAAGAGGACATGCTGCCGTCGTTCTCAAATTGCTCTCCGCAATAGTGCACTCGAATGCCGGCTCTCTTGAGCACGTATTCGTAATAGGCGCTTTCGTCTACATCCTGAAAGCGTCCCCATCGGCTGACGTCGTAGACAAGCAGTGCGGAAAAATCAACGCGCTTGTTCTCTACGTCTGCCATTAACTTGTTCAGGCCTTCGCGTCCCGCAATGTTCAGTCCACTTCGCCCGAAATCCGAATACTCACGAACGACTTCCATTTGGTGAGCGGCAGCGTATTTGCGAATCACATCCAGTTGGTTTTCAGGGGAGTACTGTTGGTGTTCGGTGGACATGCGCACGTATTGCGCGGCTCGCTGGGGAAGAGGCGTGTTCGAGACGGAAGTGGAGGGCTTCTCCATTCGTTTGCCACCAACTCTTGCGGAATCGAAAATCCACCATGACGTGTCGCATCTGGTGAGAACTTAATTGACTCCATTGAACTAGTGGCGAAACAGAATCAGTTTTCGCGACAACAGGGTAAAAATATTTTTCTGGTGTCCCTTGGAATCACATCGATGGCTTTGACGTGTTTCCCCAATTTGGCAGCGAGATCATGAATCATCCCCGGAATCACTCCAGATGTCTGGCTTGTAAGAGCATAAGAATCATTACCTTCCAGCGTGTTTCCGTAATGTTGCAGACGCCTGGCAATGCAAGTTGAGCCAGTCACGATTCAATTCATGAAATGAGAGCAGGAATCGCATAAAGAACATCCAGGCGGGAGCAGATCTCCGAAATGAGTTGCTTTCGCGCTGCAAGCAGGGCATCGAGAGAAACATCATCGGCTGTCATTCCAATGAATTCTTGATCGAATCCAGAACCTCGTGTGGAGCTTAACGCAGCCTGCCGCATAGGCTTGAGCTGCATCTCCGCCTGTTTTCCTCAGTTTCGCCAAAAATCTTGGTGTGCAACATCTCAAAAAGACGAAAGCAAATATCGCACAATCTCGAATTTACCGTCTTCTTCCTCACCAAAGTAAACCTTAGTCACCTCATTGACGAGGTATTCTACTCTTCTGATTCGATCGAGCACTGCGGCGAAAAGCTCGATTTTGATCTCGCCAGTCATTCTGCCCGTACCGTTTGTACAGATCAGACCAGCGTGAATCGGAACATTTGTGTACTGTCCCTCGGACCCGGGCTGGTCGGCCGGCCCACGAAAATCGACGCTGTTTCTCGTGACAAACGTCCAGTCCTGCTCAAGAATCAGATCCCGGAGCTGCCAGTCTTTCCAGCCAGCCTTGCCCAGCCAGGTTACATGGGAGCTGTCATGGTAACCGTTACAAACAAGGGCTGCCCGGAGTAATCTGCAAAATATGACAGCAATAATGAGCTGGTACGCGAGCCAACTCCGGCTCGAACTGGGCCGGCGCAATCGGCGATGGGCGCGGGGCCGCGCTCATGTCGAGAGTTACGGCGATCCTGCGGTCATTGTCTATGCGCCGGAAGACCGGCGGCATGGAAACTTTATCGAGGCGGCCTATGAAGCGATTGCGGCGCGACCGGAGTGGATGCGGCGCTTCGACAAGATTCATGCGCAGGGGCGTTCGCTACCCAAGGCCGAGCGGCGCTGGCGAGAACTGGACTCGTCGATGAGTTCCGATGCGCTGCTGATGAATGTGTTTTGCACGCCTGGAGTGGCGGATTCGGTGAAGGTGCGGAGCGTGCTGGGGAGCGAAGGGGACGAAGTGCCGGTCTTTGGATGGAAGGCACGGGTGCCGTTGGCAAGCGGACGAAGTGATCGCACCGAGGTGGATATGCGGCTGGGTTCGCTGCTGGTGGAGGCCAAGTTGACGGAGGGGGATTTTCAGTCGAAGGCTGCGACTGTCGTGGAGGGGTACCGAGACTTCGATGCCGTCTTCAAGCGGGAGTTGCTGCCACGGGTTGAGTTGCTGACGAAGAGGCGGAGAGATGCGACGGAGTTTCCGGAGGATTATTCGCAAGAGTTTTCGGCTGAGCAGCCTGTGCCCGCCAGTGAGATGAGTCCCGCTTCATCCGTTGAGAGCGGGTATGCAGGGTACCAACTGATTCGCAACGTGCTAGCGGCGTATGCGGAGGGATGCAGCTTTTGCGTGATGCATGACGCTCGACGACCGGATTTGCGGGAGGCGTGGTTCAAGGTGATGGCGGCGGTCAAGTCGGCGGAGTTACGGGTGCGGTTGAGTGTTCTGACCTGGCAGGAGCTTGCGGCATATTTGCCGGAAGATTTACAGGAGTTTCTGGATTGTAAGTATGGAATTGTTCGGCCGGACAGAACGGCGTCGCCAGTGGACGAGCAGGAACTGTTCGATTGAGAGTGGCTGTGATTCGTAGTTCCGCAGCGCCTAGTAGCCTCCCGATTTGGCGGTTCGGCCGATCGAAACCGGATCGGAGACGGGGCGGCCATCCAATCGGAGCCCAGAGACTCCGGAAAACAGTTGAAAAGGCGACTTCCCATTCCATGTCTGCGGTCGACGGGCGCCTCGGCGATTTGCACTAAAGCAGGAATCCCGCTGGGCTAGATCGGTAGTTGAGCTCGCTAAGCCCTTGTGGCATTTCGAAGCTTCTGCGACCCAGCGTGCGTGACTCTTCGATCAACTGTCATGGTGCGCCTGCAGCGCAGGTTTTCGGAGCCGAGCAAAACAGACCTTACGGGTACGTTCGCGAAGGGCAAAAATAGTAGCGGGGCGGGGTATGCGAACGAGTCGGCCATCCGCATTGAGGAAGCGTGGCGATGGTGAAGGGCCAATCGGAACATATTCACAGCCTGACGCGAATAAAGCTGGTGCACACTGCAACTTGGTTTTTCTTCGTGGGATGCATTATTGCGATTCCAATCGCCAGCGCTTTGCGTCATTTTCGCTGGGCGGCCGTTTCGAGTGGGTTGGTGCTGGTCGAATGCGCGGTCCTTGCGATTAACCGCGGACATTGTCCGTTGACTGATGTGGCAGGCCGCTACACCAAAGATCGTACGGAGAACTTTGATATCTACCTGCCGCTTTGGTTGGCTCGACGCAACAAGACGGTCTTTGGCGCGCTTTTCGTCATTGGGGAGTTGTTCCTGCTCTGGCAGTGGTGGATTTCCGGACGATGAGTCCACCATGCAAAGAGTCGAAGGGGATTTGGAGATTTGCCGTGCACTCAAGAAGAGAATTCATAGGAAGCGCCGCCTTGTTTACCGCTTTTTCTGGCATTGCAATTACGTGTACAGCATGCGCCGGCGATCATGGATATGGGCTTGCACTACGCTCACTGCGGAGCCCACTTGACGATTCCGCGCAAGATGGGGCGTTGCTGAAGGAATTGGTTCGCTGCGCAACTCTTGCTCCCAATAGTCATAACACGCAGCCATGGAACTTCGAGTTGTCGCCCGGCGCGATTTCGATTCGCCCCGATCTCTCTCGACGCACCCCGGTCGTCGATCCGGACGATCATCATCTATGGGTGAGCCTCGGCTGTGCCACTGAGAATCTCGTACTCGCTGCCGCGGCGCTCGGCAAGCATGCCGATGTCGCATTCGATCCGCAGCAAGTCCGTGTCACTCTCGACAACACCGCAGCCGTTCGGTCACCACTTGTCAACGCAATCTTCCGGCGGCAATCTACCCGCTCCGATTACGATGGCCAGCCAATTCCAAACGACGTTCTACGCCAATTGGAGCGCGCCGCAAGCCGTGAGGGCGTCGAGCTTCTGCTCTTTACCGAACGACCCAAAGCCGAAGGGGTGATTGACTACGTGCTCAAAGGCAACAGTGCGCAAATTCATGACGCGGCTTTCATGAGAGAACTGAAGAGCTGGATTCGATTTAACGAGGCCGACGCGCGTGCCACCTGCGATGGGCTGTTCTCGCATTTGACCGGCAATCCAACCCTGCCGCGCTGGCTCGGTAACATATTGTTCAGCATGCTTCTAAGCGAGAAATCGGACAACGATAAATGCGCCCGGCAACTGCGCTCATCGGCTGGCGTGGCGGTCTTTGTCGGAAACCGCGCCGATCCGGCAAATTGGTTCGAGGTCGGTCGCGCTTACGAGAACTTCGCCCTGGCCGCGACTGCACTCGATGTGCGCACCGCTTTCGTCAATCAACCGGTTGAGGTTCCAGTTGTACGCGCGCAGTTCGCTCAGTGGCTCGGTCTTGGAGCGAGACGGCCCGATCTGGTCGTACGCTTCGGCCGGGGCCCTCAAATGCCCTACTCGCTAAGACGCCCGGTGGCCGACGTGGTCGCACGATGAATCCCTCACACAGCCAGTTTGCCTGCCTGACTCGCACTCCCCGCAGCGACGACCAGCCCATAGCGCACCACATCGAGTCTGACTCAAAGGAAAACAGCGAGGCTGCAAAATGATCCTGGTCGTGATCGCAGGGTTGGTGGCAATCGTCGCGGTTGCGTTCATCGTTGGATCTCGCCGCTGGGAATCCGTCGGCAAAGGGATGTGTGCCAACCTGGAAGATGCGCGTCTGCCCGACGCGAGAAAGAGATACGACTCAAAGGAATTGGTCGGCTTGCCTGCGCCGGTGCAAAGGTATTTTCAATTGGTACTGAAGGACGGGCAACCCATCGTTGAGGCTGTCGATTTGCAACAATCGGGCTCCATCAACATGAGTGCAACCGGAGAACAATGGAAGCGGTTTACCGCGACCCAGCGCGTGATAACTCGTCGCCCTGGCTTCGACTGGGAAGCCCGAATTGCGATGATGCCTGGTCTGGCCGCGCGTGTGCATGATGCTTACATCGTTGGTGAAGGTATTCTTCACGCATCGCTGTTCGGACTGATTCCTCTGGCGAAAGTGCGTGGCACCCCGGAGATGGCGCGGGGTGAACTCCTGCGCTATTTTGCCGAGGCCGCCTGGTATCCCACAGCCCTGCTGCCCAGCCAGGGAGTGCTCTGGAAGGCAATCAGCGACTCTTCCGCCGAGGCAACATTGCGGGATGGGGAAATCGCAGTGACGCTGCTGTTTCGTTTCGATAAAGACGGCCTAATCACGTCCTTTCGCGCGGAAGATCGCGGGCGCATGGTGCGGGGCACCGTGATTCCAATACCGTGGGAAGGTCGATGGAGTAGCTACGAGCAGCGTGACGGAATGTGCATACCTACCGGAGGCGAAGTGGCATGGGCCTTTGCAGAGGGGTCAAAGACTTACTGGCGCGGTCACATCACGAGCCTCCACTATGAGTTCGCACAAAATTCGGAGGGTTGGTCCTGAAATACGCCGATGTCGCCGGGATGGATTCCGGTTTGAGGTAAAATCTGATGGACGGAGCCGATCTGGGCCATCCCAGAGTTGCATTCCGGTCGATTGCCGGGGCGTTCAAGAGTTCGGCCTGCGCAGAAACTGCGATAGACGCCGGTGACCATTCACGGTTCTGCGGCGACTGTTCATGCGCTCACGGCATTCAGCTTCTGTATCGATTCGGCATCTAGTTTCAATTTAGCAGCGGCGGCCAGATCGGCCAATTGTTTCTCATTCGTCGCGCTGGCAATTGGAGCTGTAACTCCTGGCCGCGCAAGCAGCCAAGCCAGTGCCACGCACGCCGGTGTCGATCCGTGTGCATGGGCCACTTCATCCAGCGCCGCCACCACCCCGAATCCACGCTGGTTCAGGTATTTCTGCACTGTTGCCCCGCGCGCCGACTTCTCTGCGTCCTGCTGGCTGCGATACTTACCGGTCAAAAATCCGCCAGCCAGCGAGTAATAAGGAATCACGCCGAGCTGGTACTTCTCCACCACGGGCAGCAACTCCGTCTCGAAGGCGGAGCGCTCCATCATGTTGTAGTGCGGCTGCAGCGAGATATAGCTTGTCAACCCATGCTTGCGGCTCGTCTCCAGGGCCTCGGCCAGCCGCGCTCCGCTGAAATTCGACGCGCCAATGAAGCGAACCTTTCCCTGCTTCACCAGTGCATCGAAGGTCGCGAGCGTCTCTTCCAGCGGGCTCTCCGGATCATCCTTGTGCGCCTGGTAGAGGTCGATGTAATCGGTCTGCAGACGCCGCAGCGAATCCTCCACCGCCTGCCGAATGTAGACCGCCCTCAAGCCTTTCTTGCCCTCGCCCATCTCCATGCCGACCTTGGTCGCCAGGATCACCTCTTTGCGCTTGCCGGTCTTCGCAAACCACTTGCCGAGGATCGTCTCCGACTCGCCTCCCTTGTTGCCTGCGGTCCAGCTCGAATACACATCCGCGGTATCGACGAAGTTCAACCCGGCAGCAAGCGCCGCATCGAGCAGGCGAAATGCCTCCGCCTCAGGCACCGTCCATCCAAAGACATTTCCACCCAAACAAATCGCCGGCACTTCAGGCCCGGCCGATCCCAGCTTCCGCTTCTCCATCAACGATTCTCCTCTCACCATCCGATGCGCCACAGGCGCTTCAGGTCTCAACGAAAGAGCAGGTAAGCAGTCCGTCAGAGCGCGGAGTCTTTGCCGAACGATTCTTGGTTCCGCTGGATTCTCATCGGGCCGGGTCAATGAGTCCATTGGCTTTTAGCGTCAATTGAGAAAAGCCATGCCTCACGGGCTCAATTTAGAATCGAGACCAAGTATGCGTCCGTCTTGGGGTCAATGGGACTGTCGCATCTTTCCGTAAGCAGAGGTCCTCTTTATGAATCAGAATTTCGCTGCAATGATCCTTGGTGGTACTGGGCAAGTGGGTGGTGCAGCGGTCGCGAAGCTGCTAGCAATTCCGGATTGCCGAGAAGTGGTCATGGTCACCAGAAAGCCCATTGCGGCGCGCTCGCGGGTGCGCAACATCGTTCTTGATACCGCCGCTGCTGACTTTCCCGAGCGCACTGCCGCACTAGCCCGCGAAGTTTTATGCCAAGGTCCCGTCAGTGCCGTGAGCTGTGTGGGTGTTGGTTCTGGATCGATGCGCTGGAGCGAAGAAGAATTGCAACAACTTGAGGTCGGCGTCGTAGGTGCCTTTGCGCGTGGCTGCCATGACGCCGGAATTTTCCAGTTTTGTCTGCTTTCGGCGGCAGGAAGCACAGCTCGCAGCCGCTTTCGCTATGCGCGAGTCATGGGCATGAAGGAAGACACCCTGCGTAATGTCGGTTTTACCCGCCTTGCCATCTTTCGCCCCGGCATCATTGTCGGCAACGCTCATACCCCAGCTTGGGTCGGGTGGTTGGGAAGCCTCGTGCCTGGGTCGTTTGGCAACATCGATCAGCAAATTCTCGGTCGCTCAATCGCCGCAGAGATAGCTTTGCACAGTCGAGAAGCCGGTGAAATTACCCGCGAAAACGCAGCAATGAAGAAACTCGCAGCGCAGTTCAATAACGTGCCTTAGTACTACAGTTGCAGATAAAAGGAATCGCAGGGAGCAGGGGCCTTCAGGCCCCTGAAAGAGCGATCTCTGTCGATTACTTGCCAGCGCTGAAGTCGAGCACAACGCGCGCGGCAACATCTCCGTGTTCGAGCCGTTTGAAGATGTCGTTGATCGCCGATAGTGGCTGAAGCTCAATGTCGGCCTTGACCTTGCCGTTGACAGCATAGTCAAGCGATTCAGCCATGTCCTCGCGGGTTCCGACGAAAGAACCTCGAATGGTGAATGTGCGAACTTGTCAACTTGGGCATGCATCAGTTCGGCCGCCTTCGCCACGATCACCGCCCGCTTCGCATAAGGTGTCTTCTTCCAGCTCTCATAGGTCTTTGTGGCAGTGGCAATCTTCTGTTCGAGTTGCGAATCGTTCAATTCGGCGAATTTCTTGACTGTCTTCCCGTTGTACGGGTTAATGCTTTCGTAAGCCATGAACAATCTCCTTTTTCTCAAATTTGTGGGCGCGGCCTTGCATTCGCGGTTGGCAACCCAAGATGAACTTGTAAGATCGGGTCTTTGCGCTTGTCGCGTCACCGTAGCAGGCTATGAAGCAAACGTCACATTTTCAGTATTGCCGCCCACAAATCGAAAGGATGTTTAGTTTTGCTCATCGCTGACACCCATTTGCAGGTAGATTCATAGTGGTGCAAAGGCCTTATTTCGCTCGACATATCCGCGTAAGTGCCTTCGGAGAACAAGGAGAATGAAAGCTGCTGTCTTTTCTTCAACTCACATTTCGTCTCATCCCTTCCTCCAGATCGAAGATCTTCCGCGACCACAACTCGTAGCGGGAAATGTGTTATTGCGGGTCATCGCTTGCGGAGTCTGCCGCACAGATCTTCACATCGTCGAAGGCGATCTTCCGCCGCTGCGACCGCGCCTTGTTCCCGGTCATCAAATCGTGGGAGAAGTAGTCGAGGGCGCGACCCTGGAACTGCCGCTCGGAATGCGTGTCGGCGTCTCCTGGATGGGTGGCGTCGATGGCAAATGCTGGTACTGTCATCACGGCATGGAGAATCTCTGCGACAAGCCCGTTTTTACCGGATACACCGTGGATGGCGGCTATGCCGAATATGTTCTGGCGCGTGCTGACTTCACCTTTCCGCTTCCCCCTGGCCTGGATGACGTTCATGTCGCTCCGTTGCTGTGTGCTGGCATCATCGGCTTTCGGAGCTTGCGAGTCGCGGGGGTTGAGAAAGGAGAGCGAGTTGGACTCTTTGGTTTTGGTAGCTCCGCCAGCTTGGCCATCGCCATTCTGCAATCATGGAATTGCGAAGTTTACGTCGCAACCAGAGGTGAATCTCATCGGAGACGCGCAGCTTCTATGGGCGCAACCTGGGTTGGCAAAGAAGATGAAAAGCCGGCCGTGATGCTCGACCGTGCAATCACATTCGCTCCCAGCGGAAAAGTAGTCGTCAGCGCCCTTGCCAGTCTGCGGAAGGGTGGCGTGGTTGCCATCAACGCCATCCATCTCGATCAAATGCCGGCCTTCAACTACGACACTTTGCTCTGGGGTGAGCGGCAGATCCGCAGCGTGGCCAATATGACCCGGCAGGACGCGAGCGACTTTCTCAAGATTGCTCATGAGCTCCGCATCCGTCCGAACGTTACTGTATTCGCGCTTGATGACGCGAACGAGGCGCTCATGGCAGTCAAAGAAGAGACGGAAGATGGATCGGCAGTGATTGTTCCTTGATGTAACTTGCGCTGGATCGCTCTTTGGCATAGCCTGCCTGCCTCCATCAGCACTCCCAGCGATAGATGGAATCATGGTCCGGATCATTCCACACGTACCCAAATATGCCCCCAGGTGTCCCTGCCGAAACATGTGAAGGAAACAAGAGCGCATCTCCGCTACAGAACGGACCCGATCCAGGTCTTCGGCTGAAGACCTGGGGTCGCTCGAAAATCCTCATTCCGGGATGGATCGAGAGTGCATGGTTGGATTGCAATCCATATCACTCTGCTTCGCTCAAACAGTTCCTTCTACCGGACGATGCTCAACGGAAACGCCGGCTTCGGACAAAATGAGATATGTCAGTGCGTTGAGATAACGGTCATCGGTTTTCGCTCCAGTGACTACCTGGCGCCAATAAAGCTCCGCCGCACCCAGGTCGTTGAGAATCTCGAAGTCGACATCGGGAGACAGTTCACCACGCGCAATCGCACGCTCGTAGATACTCCTTCCCCGAAGGCGTCTCTCAATCTGCAGACGACTCCGAACTCTCTCCGCCAATGGAGAATTTCTTGCCATCTCCGCGTGCAGATCGGCGAGGATCTGCCGGACGATGCGGTGGCGAAGAGCGCTGCGCATGGATCGAAGATTCGCCAGGATGTCTTCTCGAAGCGAGCCCGTGTCGGCTACCTGCGTGATGGCCAA
>PMGP01000030.1:0-1404 GCA_003156235.1 Acidobacteriaceae bacterium | reverse complement strand
GTTCCGTCCTGAGAGGTGAAGAAAAATGGCAGAAAACAGGACAATGAAGCTTTTCGCAGAAGGCCTGCGACTCTGTATGGGAGACCGGCTTACTGCCGCGGCGGTCAGCTTTGTGGATATGCTGGCCGAGGACGCAGTCATGGAATTCCCCTACGCTCCTCCCGGATCGATCAAGCGTCTGGACGGCAAAGCCACCATTGCGAAGTACATGGAAGAAGTGAGTGGCCGCCTGCAGATCGAGCGCTTCGCTCCGCCTGTCATTCACCCGACGCCGGATGGATTNNCAATGGCCACATCGTCCATTATCGGGATTACTGGAATCCCCTGGTTGTGCTCGAAGCGATGGGCGCTGGACGATCGACAGAACAGGGGGGCAACTGAATGTTCAATTCCGTCCTGCTTACCGGAGGAACAGGGAAAACGGGGAGCCGCATTGCCGCGCAACTTGCGACGCGCAACGTGCGGACTCGCCTCGCATCTCGCCATCCCCAAACAGGCCAGACCTTCTTCGACTGGTTCGATCCCTCGACGTTCGCTCCTGCGCTGGAGAACATGGAGAGCGTCTATCTTTTGGCGCCCNNTGGGACAGGTGCACCAGTATCTTCACCAACATGCACCTTCCTGGGTGGTACTGCGGCCATCCTGGTTCATGCAGAACTTCTCGGAGCAACAACACAGAGAAACCATTCGACAGCACGGCGCAATCTTCTCTGCGACCGGGAACGGGAAGCTCCCGTTCATTGATGCCGGCGACATCGCGGCCATGGCTGCCGAAGCGCTGACGAACCAGGCCTTCCCGTCCGGCGATACCGTGCTCACAGGGCCGGATTTGCTCAGCTACTCTGACGTTGCGGCTATCCTGACAGATGTCGTTGGCTATCCTGTCCGTCATCAACCTCTCACGGAAGAGGAATTGGCCCGTAACTTCGAGAAAGGCGGCATCCCAAAGGATTTTGCTTCCCTATTGGCCTCCCTTGATAGCGCCATCGCCAACGGCGCCGAGGCGCGGCTCACAACAGAAGTTGAACGGATCACAGGACGGCCACCGATTTCGTTCCAAACATTTGCGCAGAACGCCAGATCAGCCTGGCGGCGCTCGTAAATGCATCGACAACCGGTTCATTTCGCGCACTTCTTCGAGACGACTTCCGGGCACGAACCAGTTGATCGGTGATACGAGAGGGACGAAGGCTCACGGATGCCCATAAAGAGTGACTCGAAGTTTTGACAAGACGGAGAACGGAATGATCCTGAAAATTTATGCAAGGTTCTTCACCAACGACACAGACAAATCGCTGAAACTTCTCGAAGTGTTGCTAGGTAGAGAACCCGACTACCGCTTCACCATGGGCGATCTGGAAATCACAGGCATTGGCGATGTGTGCCTGGTGTGCGGAACCGATC
>PMGP01000123.1 GCA_003156235.1 Acidobacteriaceae bacterium | reverse complement strand
CCTTGCGGCGGCTCTGCTTGGCGTAGGTGAGGGTGGTAACGGTGGCGACATCGAGGCCGCTCTCGACAACCCAGTCAATGCCGGTAAGGCCGGCGTCGAGAACGCCGTGATCGACGTAGCGGGCCATTTCCTGGGCGCGGATCAACATGCACTCGATCTCCGGGTCGTCGATGGAGGGAAAGTAGGAGCGGCCGTCGGCGTAGATGTTCCAGCCGGCGCGCTTGAAGAGAGCGATGGTGGCATCCTGAAGACTGCCTTTGGGAATGCCGAGTCTAAGCTTATTCGCCACGAGTTACCTCTTTCTGGTTGGCTTCAAGGATGGGCAGCAATTTGGTGAAGCAACTGACCGTGCCCTCATGGCAGACGAGCCCGTCGCCCTCGACGACGACGCGAAAGAGCAGCGTGTCGTTGTCGCAGTCGGTTGCGGCGGTGACGACGCGCAGGCGGTTGCCGCTGGTTTCGCCCTTCATCCACAGCTTCTGGCGGGTGCGGCTCCAGAAGGTGACGAAGCCGGTCTCCATGGTTTTAGCGTAGCTGACGGCGTTGAGAAAGCCCAGCATCAGCACTTCGCCGGTGCGCGCATCTTGCACAATGCCGGGCGCGAGGCCGTCCATCTTGTCGAAATCGACCCATTCCATGGGTTTACCCCTTTGGTTTAGATTTGTAGAACACGAAAAAGCCCGCGGGCTGAGTCGCCGGCGGGCTTCAAGTTTCTTTTGATCTCTCTGGCCGATTACATCAGGCCATAGCAGTCCGCCGGCATGGAGGTTCCATGATGATGGTGGTGACCGAGATGGCGGTGGCTCTGCATCTGATTTAGAGACTAAGGGAAAACCCGACGTTGTGTCAAATCTTTTTCTTGCGGATGGGGCGGGGCAGGGCAGAGAATGGAGCCGTGCGAGCAGGGACGCGATTGACGGCGGCAGCGGTTGTGATGCTGGGCCTTTGCCTGGCTGGGATGGCGCAGTACCAGGATCGGGACAGTCGTGGAGTGCCGAAAACATCGGCAACGGCCCCACGTCCGGAGATGCGCGTGGACATCAATCATGCCAGCGTGGATGAGTTGCTGAAGATTCCTGGCATGACGCCGAGTTGGGCGGGACGCATTGTTCGCTTCCGGCCCTACCACACGAAGCTGGACCTGGTGGAGTACGGCGTGGTGACCAGCCAGGTTTACGACCAGATCAAGGATTATGTGATTGCGCATCAGAAGGCACAGTAACCACCTGCGGTATGTCATCATCGCCACGCCTGAGTAGTCTGCTTAAAATCACGTAGAGCACCGGGATAAAGAATAAGTTGAGAATAGTGGAGAGCAACATGCCGCCGACGATGGTGGTGCCCACGGAGCGGCGACCGAGCGCGCCAGCGCCGGTGGCGAAGACCAGCGGCAGAACGCCGAGGATGAAGGCGAATGAGGTCATCAAAATGGGCCGGAGGCGCAACGAGCCGGCCTCGGCGGCGGCATCAGCGATGGAGCGGCCCTTGCGGCGCAACTGCTCGGCAAACTCGACGATAAGAATCGAATTTTTGGCCGAGAGGCCGATGAGCATGACCAGGCCGATCTGGCAGTAGACATCGTTGGAGAGACCGCGCAACGAGACCAGGCCCAGCGCTCCGAGCACCGCCATGGGCACGGCCAGAAGAATAATGATGGGCAGCGCGAAGCTTTCGTATTGCGCCGAGAGGGTGAGATAGACAACGAGGATGCCGAGGCCGAAGATGATAAGCGCTTTGCCGCTGGATTCGATTTCGTCGAGCGTCAAGCCGGTCCACTGAAAGTTCATGCCGGGCATCATCGTCTTGTGGGCAACGTCTTCCATGGCGACAAGTCCCTGGCCAGAGCTGTAGCCGCGCGCGGGCGAGCCGTCGATTTCGACGGCGCGGAAGAGGTTGTAGTGGGTGATGACCGGCGGCCCGGAGCTTTCTGTCACTTTGACGAGGTTGTCGAGCGGGATCATCTGTCCGGAGTCCGAGCGCACGTAATAGTTGTGCAGGTCGCGAGCCGACATGCGGAAGGGCTGGTCGGCCTGCACGAAGACGCGATAGGTGCGGTTGTTGAAGTCGAAGTCATTGATGTACTCCGAGCCCATGAAGACGCCGAGGGTGCTGGTGATCTGCGAGAGCGGAATATTCATCGTCTTGGCCTTCTCGCGGTCGATGGTGACCAGCACCTGAGGGTCATTGGCCGAGTAGGTGGTGATCAAGCCGGTGAGCTTCCCGCTCGCATTGCCTGCGCCCACAATCTGGTGAGCGACGCGGGCCATGTCGGTGAGGGTGTTGGCGCCCTGATCCAGAAGCATGAACTGGAAGCCGCCATAGCTGCCGACGCCGGAGACCGCGGGAGGCTCGAACATGGCGACCAGGCCGCCATTGGGAGCGAACATGAGGCTCATCAGCTTGGGCGAAAGGTCAGCCACAATGTCGGCGGTGGAGTGGCCCTTGCCGCGCCGCTGGTCCGCGGGCTTGGTGCTGACAAACATCATGCCCGCATTTGAGGCGCTGCCGGCCATGCTGAAGCCCATGACGGAAAAGGCTCCGCCAATGTCTGGATTGGATCCGATGATGGCCTCGGCGCGCTCCGACAATGCAGTGGTGTAGGCTAGCGAAGATCCCGGCGGGGCCTGCACGATGACCATTAGATAGCCCTGGTCCTCCTGGGGGATGAAGCCGGTGGGCACGTGCTGGTAGGTCCATACGGTGGCGCCCAGACCGGCGAAGAAGACCACCAGCAACGCGTAACGCAAGCGGAGCGCGACGTGAATTGATTTTGCGTAATTGGCCGACAGCCAACTGATTTGTGCGTCGGTGGAGTGAATGAATCGAGCAAAGAGGCGCGAGAGCGGCGCGATGCGCAGGAAGTCGAGCTGGTGAGGACGGTCCTCTTCGCCGCGCAGGAAGATGGCCGACAGGGCAGGCGAAAGAGTGAGCGCGTTAAAAGCCGAGATGGCGATGGCAAAGGCGATGGTCAGCGAGAACTGTCGATAGAGAATGCCGGTGGTGCCGGGAAAGAATGAAACCGGCACGAAGACCGCGATTAAAACCAGCGAGGTGGCGATGACGGCGCTAGTGACTTCGCTCATGGCGCGCGAAGTGGCCTCGTGCGGGTCGGAGTGCTCCATGGCGATGTGGCGCTGCACATTCTCGATCACCACGATGGCGTCGTCAACCACCAGTCCCGTGGCCAGCGTGATGCCGAACAGGGTGAGCGAGTTGATGGAGAAGCCGAATATTTTGATGAAGGCGAAGGTTCCGATCAGCGAGACCGGAATGGTGACGGCGGGAATGATGGTGGCGCGCCAGTCCAGCAAAAAGAGGAAGATGACGGTGATGACGATGAAGACGGCCAAGACCAGCGTGACCAGCACTTCCCGGATGGAGTCGCCGACTACGGTGGTTGAGTCAAAGGCGATGGCGTATTGCAGGCCGGGCGGAAAGTTCTTGGAGAGATCCTCAAGGACGGCCTTGGCCTGGCGGTCTACTTCCAGAGCGTTGGCGTTGGAGAGCTGCATGACGCCGATGCCCATCGCCTCATGGCCGGAGTATTTGAGCACGGTGCTGTAGTCTTCCGCGCCCACCTCCGAGTGGCCCACATCCTTGAGCAGCACCAGGCCGTTGGCGGAGTTCTTAACGATAATGTTGTCGAACTCCTGGGGACTGGTGAGCCGTCCGACGACGCGCACCGGCACTTGGAAGGCCTGCTTCGCGTCCGAGGGAGGCTGGCCAAGCTGGCCTGCTGGAATCTCGACATTCTGCTCGACCAGCGCGTTGACCACGTCGGTTGCCGTGAGATTGCGGGCCGCCAGGCGCACCGGGTCAAGCCAGACGCGCATGGCGTACTTGCGCTCGCCGAAGATCATCACGTCACCCACGCCGGGCACGCGCTTCAGGGCGTCTTTTACATAAACATCAAGGTAGTTAGAGATGAACTCAGGCGAGTAGCGGCCGTCGAGGGTATAGAAGCCGGCGCCAAAGACAAAGTTGTTGGAAGCCTTGGTGATGCTGATGCCGGTTGCGTTAACCGCCGCAGGCAGCCGTCCCTGCACGCTGGCCACGCGATTCTGCACGTCCACCGCGGCGATGTCCAGGTCGTATCCGGTCTTGAAGGTGGTGGCGATGGAACTGGTGCCGCTGTTGGTGCTCGACGAGCTGATGTAGCGCATTCCCTCGACGCCGTTGATGGCTTCTTCCAGTGGAATGGTGACAGCTTTCTCCACCGTGTCGGCATTGGCGCCCACATAGTTGCAGTCCACAGACACTACCGGAGGCGCGAGCGTGGGGTACATGGAGACAGAAAGGGTAGGAATACACACCGCGCCCGCAAGAATGATCAGCAGCGCGCAGACCGTCGCAAAGACAGGCCGATGAATAAAAAAATCGACAAACAAAGGTTAGTTCCTTTCCGGAGTATCGCGTGCCGCAAGCACTGTCTGTCGCAAGGTGTCACTGACTTGCTGACTTACTAACTCTCCCGGCCATCCCTCAGCCGCCCATCGGCATCACCGGCATTCCGTTGACCAGAAACTGTGTGCTCGACACGATGACCCGGTCGCCGGCATTCAGCCCCGAAGAGATGGAGTAGTTGTTGCCCACCGTATCGCCCAGCGTGACCGCGATTTGGCTGGCAATAAAGTGGCCATTCTTCCCCTGGGCCACGAAGACGAAGCTCTGGCCGCCCTGGCGCGTAACCGCTAGCACGGGAATCACCGCCATGGGAGTAGTGCTCCAGATGACGCGCGCCTTGATCAACTGCGCGTTGCGCAGGAGTTCCGGCGAGGCGTGGACCGGAGCCTTCACCAGAATGCCCTGCAACGTGCTATCCACCTGCGCGGAGAGAAAATTGATTTGTGTTTTCTCCAGCAGCTTACCGGAGTTGTCCATCAGCTCGACAGCGAGTCCTTGGCGCAACTGGCTGGCGCGCTCGGTGGGAATGTAGATATAGGCTTCCAGGTCCTTGTTCTCATCGACGGTCGTAAGCACCGTGGCCGGTGAGTTCGTCGGCGAAGCAAAGTCGCCCAAATGCACCGGAATATCGCCCACCACGCCGTCAAAAGGCGCGCGGATGGTGTAGTAGGCCAGTTGATCCTCCTGCGTCTTGCGCAGTTGGACCGCCGACTCGTAATCCGCCTTCGCATTGTCATGCGACTGTTGCGCCTGGTCGTAGGCGTCGTGGCTGGTCACTCCGGCCTCAAAGAGTTTGCGCTGGCGTTCAATCTCGATCGCGTTGTAATCGTAGACGGCCTTCTTCTGCCGCTCGGTGGCGCGCGCCGACGCGACGGTGGCAAGCTGGAGCCGCGGATCAATCTCCATGAGCACCCGGCCCGCCTTCACCTGGTCGCCCGAGTGGACGAGAATCTTCGTCAGGTTTCCGCTCACCTGCGGCAGCAGGGTGGCCGAACGGCGCGACTTGATGGTGGCCACGTACTCGCTTGACTGTGGCACCGGCGCAAGGGCGACGGTCACCGTCTGCACTGGCATCGCCTGCATTCCGGCCGCAGCCTGAGCAGGCGGCTTTTTATCGCAGCCCGTAGCCGTCAACCCAAGAAGAACAAAACATCCTATCCCCAAAAAACGTTTCAATGCGATCTTCCTCACTCTTTGTTTCCTTCTCTATTGTAATGTGACGCCTGTAGCCGGAGAATCGACGCAAAAAACTCTCCGGCCAGCCTGCCCAGACCGAACATGGGCATTCCTTGGTTTACTGAGGCGGCTCCATGTTCTTTGACAGGCACTCTCTGAGTTGGTAGCCTTCATAAGGGCGCACTCGGCCAATAGTGGCCGCTTGATGACCCTGCCTCAAGTCCCCGTCGTCTAGCCCGGCC
>PMGP01000450.1 GCA_003156235.1 Acidobacteriaceae bacterium | reverse complement strand
GAGCGCGTCAGCTAACCTTGGTATTCACCCACAAACACTGAACCCTCAGCCTCGGTTGGGGATTCAGTGTTCACTGGATTCCAACGAGGATCAATGAAACTGAACCTTGCAGCCCGTATCCTCCGTGCCGCAACAATGCTGCAGATTGCATTTCTACTGTTCACCGGCGCGTCTCTTGCACAAAGCACTCATCCAGTCGCGCCGCCAGCCAAAGTAACCATCCCCGCACTCCTACTAAGCGACATTCACTTCGAACCGTTCTGGGACCCGGCCAAGGCTCCGCAACTCGCAGCCGCGCCGGCGAGCCAGTGGAAGGCCATTCTCGCCGCCGCGCCTTCGCCCGAACAGCAGCAGCGTTTCGCCGCCTTGCAACAAAGCTGCCATGCTCGTGGCGCAGACACCTCCTTTGCGCTCTTTGACTCCAGCTTGAAGGCCATGCGCGCTCACGCTGCTGGCGTAAAGTTTGTCACTGTGAGCGGCGATCTCATCTCCCNNCGGCGTGCCGGTCTATGTGGCCCTGGGCAACAACGATTCCGACTGCGGCGACTACCGTCTCGATGCTCATAGCGAGTTTTTGGCGATTACAGGCAAGGAAGTAACCAAGAATTTTCCCGCATCCGAACGTCAAGGCGCTGAAGAGAGCTTCGCGGTTGGCGGCTATTACAGCGTCTCCATGCCTGCGCCCATCGAAAATGCCCGCCTGCTGGTTCTGAACAATATTTTTATGTCAAAGAACTACACTACTTGCGCGGGCAAACCCGACCCAAGTGCAGCCGACGCACAGCTCGCCTGGCTTCGACAGCAACTCACCGAGGCCCGCGCCAAAAAGCAGAAGGTCTGGGTCATGGGCCACATTCCGCCGGGAGTCGATTTGTACGCAACAGCGTCCAGGTTTATCGACGTATGCGGCGGTCAAGCGCCCATAATGTATCTATCTTCGGAAAAGATGGCGGATGAGTTAGTTGAATTCAGCGATGTTGTCGAGTTGGCCATCTTCGGTCACAATCACATGGACGAGACGCGCCTCCTGAAAGGCGACGGTAAGACTCCGGCTTCCAGCAAGAGTGTCGCGGTCAAGGTCGTTTCATCGATCTCGCCCATCAACGGAAATCATCCATCTTTTACAGTCGCCCAGATCGATCCCTCTTCCGCGGCGCTCAAGGACTACAAGGTCTTCGTCGCGTCGAACCTGACCGGCAATGATGCTGACTGGACAGCAGAATACGATTTTGCGCGCAGCTACCACACGGCGGAATTTACGTCGTCTTCTGTAAGCAATCTCATTGCCGGATTTGCCGCGGACCCCGGCGCGAAGACTCAGGCCAGTCAGAATTACATCGCAGATTTTTCTGTCGGCTACGTGACGCCTCTGCTCAGCCTGGCTTGGCCGCAGTATGTTTGCACCTTGTCGAATCACACTCAGCAATCATTCAAAGCGTGCGTCTGTCCAGCGGCGCAATGAGTAAATCTCGCATGGAAGAATAGAGGCTGTTTCATAACCTGGTTTTGAAAGGGCACGACTTTAGTCGTGCCATAAAGGCAGCATAATGAACGCGGGCTTTAGCCCCTGAGGGAAATCTCAAAGATGGTCAGGTTATGAAGCAGGTTCTATGCTTACTTCGCCGCGCCGCACAATCCCAGAATCGCCCCGCCAAAGCGTTCCACCTTGGCGGGGCCCATCCCGTTGATCTCCAGCAACTGCCGCAGGTCGGCCGGACGCGCCTGTGCGATAGCCGTGAGTGTTCGTTCGGTCAACACCATCCATGCCGGAACCCCAAGCTGTTTAGCCTCAGCCGCGCGCCATTCCTTCAGCCGAGTAGCCAGAGCTTCTCCTGCCGTAGTCAGTTTGATTGGCTCAGCTTCCACGGCCTTCGTGCTTGTTGATTTGAGTGAACCTGCCTTTGAAGTTGTGTTCGTTTTCTTCGACCGTGCCGGCGCTTGCGCCCGCCCGCCAAACTCCTCCGCTACACCGTCACTGATGAGCAGCTCAACCGGCGTGGATGCACGCAACTCCAAACCGGCTTCTGTCAGCCGCACCTTGCGGAACCGTATGACTTTCCCGTTCTTTTCAAACTCGGCCTCTTCGATCTCAATCAGCGTGGCCCGCACCATGGCATCCAGCAGGTTGTCGAATTCGTTCCTGCTCATTCTGCCTGCTGGGTCCAGATTCCTTTGCAGCGTTCCCGTAGCCTTGTAGTCCACCGTCCGCAACTCGCCGGCAATCGCCTGCACCATCGCCCGCTCGACCGCTGTCGGCCGCCGGAAGAGCCGCAGCACCGCTCCTGCCGGATCGCAGACATCGCAGATTCCGCAGGTCCGGCGCGCATCTTCCACGTCGCCAAAGTGCCGCACCAGGGCCGCCATCCTGCACTCGGACGAAGTTGTAAAGCGCAGCACCTTTTCGAACTGCTCGGCGCGATACTGCGCCTGAATCGTATACGTCTTCTTCCAACCCGTGCCGCCCGCCGTTACGGAACCGCCAAAGTCCACCCGAGCGCCACCGTGAATCTCCAGCTTTTCCAGTGCCTTGTCGAACTCCTCTTCGCCTAGCTTCGACGCCGCGCGCAATTCCTCCACGGGTTGAGGGTTTTCTCCGAGAGCCCGAAAAACCTGTTGCAAATGATCAGCCGGCGGATAGTCGCGATTCAGAAAGAAGTCGTGTGTTCGCTGGTCGGCATAGCTGTGCATCAGGTAGGTGCGGCTCATCGCTCCGTCGCGCCCCGCGCGGCCAATCTCCTGGTAGTAGCCTTCAAGCGTCGCCGGCAGCCCGGCGTGAATCACCGTGCGGATGTCGGCCTTGTCGATGCCCATGCCGAAGGCGATGGTGGCCACCACCACCTCCAGTTCTCCAGCCTGAAATGCGGTATGCACTCGTTCCCGCGTCGCCGCATCGAGCCCCGCATGGTAAGCCGCGGCGGGAATTCTGAGCGCAAGCTCCTCGGCCAACTGCTCCGACATTTTGCGCGATGTCGCATAAACAATCGCCGGACGGCGCTCGGCGCTGGCCAGCAGGCCGCAGATCGCCCCCGGCCGCTCCGGCATGGAAAGCTCCACCACCTCGATGGCCAGATTGTCGCGCCGGAAGCCGTGAATGAACTTCGCGGGCTTGACCATTCCCAGTTGCTCCACAATGTCGGCCTGCACCGTTGGCGTGGCCGTAGCCGTCAGCGCCAACACCGGAGCCGGTCGCAGCGCGGGCAAGTACTGGCCGAGCATCCGGTAATCGGGACGGAAGTCGTGGCCCCATTGCGAGATGCAATGCGCCTCGTCAATGGCGATCAGCGCCGGCTTGCGCTTGGCCAGCATNNCGCTCCGGCGCAATGAAGAGGAATTGCAGCGTTCCCGCGAGGTAATCCACGCAGGCTTGCCGCGCTTGCGGCCGGTCGAGGCCGGAGTGAATCCTTGCAACGCGCAGTCCCAGCGCCGTGAGCTTGGCTGCCTGGTCTTCCATCAGAGCGATCAGCGGCGAGATGACCAGCGCCGTTCCTCCCAGCGCAATCGCCGGCAATTGGTAGCAGAGCGACTTGCCAAAGCCAGTCGGCATGATCAGAATCAGATCGCGCCCGTCAATGGCAGCGCGGCAGACTGCCTCCTGATTGGCGCGGAAGCGCGCAAAGCCGAAGATCGAGCGCAGCAACTCATGAAGCTCAACTGGCTTGGCCAGCGCATCCGAATTGGTTGGAGTCGTCAATGAGAGAAGACCGAAGCGCAAAAAATGCGGCGCAAAAAGCGCAAAGCACCTTATTTCAACTTTACAGGAGCGGAATCCCGCTTATCGCTGAAGGCGAAAAAGCGCATGTTGCGGAGTTTTTCGGATGCACAAGGGAAACTCTGATTAAGTCGAAATTTTGAAGGGTACGGGCTTTAGCCCGTACATAAATCCAGCAAAAATCAACGTGGGCTTTAGCCCCTGAGGGAATGCAAGCTCAATAGAAGCACTTGATCAGAGGTTCCCAAGAGGGTTTTCCAGAGGAATTGTCTTTTGACAGCATTGATTCCAGGAAGGTTCATAATGATCTGCAAGAACTGACCGGGTACACTTTCCTTATGGCACTCCGCCTCTATGCCGCCACCACCAACCAGGGCAAGTTGCGCGACTTCCGCACNNGAGAATGGCCTGACCTTCGCCTCGAACGCCACGCTCAAGGCGGTCTACTACTCTCGTTTTGCACCCGGTGAGTTAGTTCTGGCCGACGACTCCGGCCTGGAGGTGGACGCGCTCGACGGCGCGCCCGGCGTGCGCTCGGCCCGCTTTGCCGCCGACTCCGGCCTGACCGACTCGACCAGCTACACCGACGCGCAAAACAATCTGGTTCTTTTACAGCGGCTGGCCGGCGTTCCCCCGGCGCGACGCACGGCGCGCTATCGTTGTGTGCTCGTCGTCGCCCGCGACGGCGTGGCCCTCTACACCGCCGAGGGCGCGGTTGAGGGNNTGACCATGGCCGAAATCGACCTGGAAACCAAGCACACCCTCAGCCATCGCGGACGGGCCATTGCGGCGCTGCTGGCGTTGCTGGGCGTCTGACCTTCCACATTTCTTGTCCAAAACGCCAAAGGGCGCGGAGCGCCTTGACGGGTGTGACGTGGAACACTAATAATGAATCAAAATCAGGCCACGCTTCCCTGTTTCACAATCCGAAACCGCCGAATCACGGAATCTTGCCCGGAAACTGACCTGAAGCCGTAAGGAGCTGACACCGCTATGGCAACTGCTCAAAACCTTGCCGCGCATACCGTTCGTCGCGGCGTTCAGCCGTTGCGCGCTGCGACGGGATCGTCCTTTCTCTGGCACAAGCTGCATTCGCTGCTGGGCATCATTCCCCTGGGCGC
>PMGP01000255.1 GCA_003156235.1 Acidobacteriaceae bacterium | reverse complement strand
TTCGCATTCAAGATGCCGGTCACCAGGGCCTCGTTGTCGCCGTCCTGATCTCCGAAATCGAGCCCCTGGCAATTCGGGCAGGGTGGCGCCGGCGAAGCAACTCCGACGGGCAGGAGCCCTGCCGCATAAGATGCATTGATGGGATAGCTCTGGCCGGCATATGGGGATCCGCCAGACTGGTCGCTGGACATTGTGACCTGGTTGAGCATGGCGAACTGCTGAATGGTCTCAAGTGCCACCATGTCGGGGTAATTGTTTGCCGTTTGCAGATGGGTCATGGGTTCGAGCGCGTAAATTTCAGTCACATTCTGCCACCCCAGCACCTTCTGCTGGAGGAACGTGGCCATCTTCAGCGTGCGTTGGAGACCGCGGCTGGTGAGGTTCGCGGTGCTGGGGTTCATGTCTCCGGAAGCTTGGTAGGCCAAATCCTCACTTGCCACGAAGATCAGGTTGAGGTTGCTGGAACTCAGCGGAGCGGGAGTCGGCGGCTCTGGCGACGGTGGATTAAAAGAGCTGCCGCCGCAGCCTGCGAGCAGCGCCAGGGCAAAGGTCAAGAAGAGCGAAAGCGCAAGGGTACGTTTATTCATGATCGCCGTGCGTCCTTTCTCACAACCATCGGCAATGGCTTGATGTGAGTTTGAGAACCTGTCCATAAACTCCAGGCATTGAAGGGAAAGGGCTTTAGCCCATCCATTGAGNNGGGCTTTAGCCCGTACCCTTCACCCAAATCCGAGTTTCTGGACAGGTTCTTACTCCCCGAATTTTTGTTTGGGCTTCCCGATCCGCATATTGAACCCAACCATTGGACCGTAGACATTGATTCCAAAATCCTCATGCTTCGGTTGAGACAAGTAGGCATTTGATATATGCATATAAGTCAGTCCAGACGACATACTATACCGAGGATTGAAGTTATATCGCACTCCGCTGCCCATCATAAACGTGAATGTGAGGTCCTGTCCCTGCGCATATAACACTCCGTCAGGCCCCTTAGCGTCAATATCCCCGACGCCGCCCCGCAGTTCAAAGTAAGGCACAATCCTCCACCTAGGCTGGATAAAGTTACGCCGCACGCCAACATCGAAAGCCGCATAACGTGTTTCTGGTCCCCTCGGAATCGCAGTGAAGGAGCCGCTGAATGTAAGGTCGGTATTGCCACGTAGAATCCAAGGCCCCCCTATGTCGTTCACGTGCCATCGGAGAGAAGCAATGTTGGGCACGAGAGTGTAATGAAGCGGCCATGTCGTATAGGGACTGCCTGTGAGAAAGTCGAATACCAAGGGAATATTGATGGGGAGCACTCCCAGTTCCTGGGAGTATTCGAGTTTGTTTCGGTAATAAATGTCATTGTTGAAATCAGCCGGCTTCGAAGCCCGGTAAACTTCAACCTGCGGCTGGGCGTTTGAATCTTGTCCCATAAAAAGAACTGGTTGTGTAAGATATGCCAGAGCCAGGGTGAACAATTTGAGGTTTCGTTTGCCCATTTTAGGGAACTTCATCCGGAATCTCCTTTTTCAGCACAGATTCAAAGGAATTGAATCGCTCCTGAGGCAGATTGCAAGGCCAAAAGAATGTCTGTGCCGAAAAACCAAACGGTCGTGGTAGAAAAGCCTGTGAGAGCAAGGTAAAATTGCCGCTTTTAGCTCCTGAGGGAATACATATCGCCCAAAAATCGCCCTCGGGGGCTAAAGCCCCAGCTTTTTCTACATTTGATGTACGGGCTAAAGCCCGTACCCTTCACCCAAATCCGAGTTTCTGGACAGGTTCTGAAGAGCGAGGAAGGAATAGCTGATTCCGCAGCTTCGATAGTCTTTTGTTGCGAAACAAAAACAGTCGAAAAGCGGAAACCTTGCTGGCAGCCACCAGGCGGCGAGCGTGTTCGTCAAGATGCGGCCATATGCCAGCAAAGTACTGGGCGACTTGGCATCTGTGTCCATACCCAACCTGATAACATATCCGGACGGTATATGTAAATGTTATTTATTTACTCTGACTTATCAAAGTGGGATTTCTTTCCCCGCACTACAGTAATTGTTGATGGGCTACTTGTCTCACTCATGTTGGCACAGAGGGATCCGGTGAAAACCCGCACCTCATGAACCTTAATACTCGTATTCAGTTGCCCGGCTTTCCTCATGGTTCTGTATAACCACATTGCACTAAGGACAAGAGCGACAAGCTGTATGCAATAAGGCCACCAACTCATCCACAGCCCGTAATGCATGAGGTATATCTGCTTCGGATAATCCTGAAGGCCTTCGAAGGGTGACGCCGACCAGGGGGCCAGATTGATCTTCATCCAGAACTGCGCAAACAAAACTGTAAGAATTGAAAATGCGTATTTGAACGAAGCCTTCACATGCATCTTCTCAAAGGCTAGAACGAGGGCCAGAACAAGGAAAGGCCAGGCTATGGTTAAAAAGCGCGGCTCGCCAACAAGCCCCAAAAACATGCACATTCCCATGATTGCCATGACGCCGGGCCCCAGTTTTCTTGCCTCCACGCAGAATGCCTTCCAGCAAAGAATCATCAACAGCAAAACAGGCCCCCAGAAGACAGCCAGCGTAACGAAAGGCAACAGAAACTTCCCCTCTGAAGGAAGAAGGGCCAGTTTAATCAGATTCTTCAAGCTGCTTGCATTCGCAATGGCTGGATTTGATGCGGCCTTGACCAAAAAGAAAGGCACCAGGACAGCTGCAGCCGCCAATGCAACCAAAGCAGGTTTCGCTCTGCGCAGACTGGTTAAAACCGCAGGGGCGAATTTTCCGGACCCGACCAGTATGGCAAGCGCAAGCAGCATGCCCGCGAAAGAAGGAAGTGCGGTAAGCAATCGTTCAAATCCGAGCAGAACTCGCCTTTGTGTGCAGTAGGAAGCAAAATGCTGATGAGCATGAGCCACGAAGGCTGGCACGTTACATGGGCTGTCGGGCAGAGGTCCAATCAACGCCATGATGATGTATCCAATCACCGACAAAGCAAGTAGTACGAGGCCGCCACGCTTGACTCGACGGAAAATCCGACGCGAACGCCCTGACGATGCAGGTGCGACCACATCCTTCGGAAGCTCGGTTCTCAAGAACAGCAACAGGAAGGCCCCACAAAAGCTCACTACGGGCCAGCAGAAAGCTCCAATTACTGTCGTGACAAAAAGAGCGAGTGGCTTCTTCTCAATATAGAACAGCAACAGCAACATGGCGACAAAAAGCGCCGTGACGTCGGTAAGAACTGGATAATAAAATGCCTGCTTGGAACACTCATAGCTGACAAAGATTCCGCTGAATCCTATCCAGCGTCCGCCAAGACTGAGATCAAAAACACCGGCGATACGCTTCCACGCCCAACATGCTCCGGCGAGAAGAATCAGATTATACACTTCAAACCCGCGAATGATGTTCCCGTTGTCTATCGGCGCTCCGGACAAAAGCAGCATTCCGCGCACGATGGCCGCGGGAAGAATTCTCTGTGTATAGTAGCCACTTAGCTGTCCGCCACTGATCATCGAACCCAGGTTACGGACCATGTCAGCATAAATCACTCCATCCCATCCCAAGCCTCCGCCCGCGGGCACTTTCTCTCCCCAGAAAAAGCTCAGCACGCCTAGAACAAGAACTAAAAGGAGCATAAGCCGGTGGCTGCTGTCGGTCTCTTTCCATGAAAACGCCTTTTTCAGTAGTTCCATTTCGCACCTTCTCTGAGAGTTGAGTATACAATTCCGACGTGGGGCTTGAAGGAGCCGCAACAGCCTGGATCAAAACTGCCGCGTCTAAGTTCCCTCCATCGCAATCGGCTTCGACTTAGGCTCCATTTGATTCAACGGCAATCCAAAGGCGATCTTGGGATACGCATTCGTAAATGTATCGATTCCGACTTCGAGCAGAAATGGACTGGCAGGATCTTTCCACAGCTCGGCAAGGCCCTCTTCTACTTGCTCAACCAACTCAACTCTACATCCAGAAATGCCGTATGAGGATGCCACATGAACGAAGTCCGGCGCGTCATAGCCCCATAATGTCGACTGATAGCGCCCTTCAAAATAGCTCTCTTGAAACTGACGCACCATCCCGTGGCACCGGTTGTTCATTACAACGATCTTTATGGGCAAATCGTTCCGAACGACTGTTTGGAGCTCTTGAAGGTTGCACTGAAAACCCCCATCCCCTGCAATCACGACGACGGGCCGTAAGCCCATGGCAATCGTTGCTCCTATTCCTGCTGGCAGAGCAAAACCCATGGAGCCCATTCCACCCGATGTAATCCATCGCTGCTCCCCCCTGACCTCACTCGATTGAGCAGCCCACATTTGGTGCTGGCCCACATCCACCGTATATGCGCCGGCCGCGTAGGATGCCGCGCAAAGTTGATGGACAAACCAGTTTGGATTAATACCCTCCGCTGGTGGGATCTCAGTCAGATCCGAGTATCGGCTGCGCAGTGCGTTAATTTCGTTCAGCCATTCGGCATTGTGCGGTAGGATTTCGTTTTCGATCTTCGCTTCCGCCATTGCAATGAACTGCTTTACACCTCCGACGAATGCACGGCATCCAGTCACGCGATTATTGATCTCTCCAGCTTCGCAATCCACGTGAAATATCGTTCTGTTGGTCCTGAAAAACTCAACGTCCGAACCTGTTTGGCGAACATCGAGCCTGCTTCCAAGGACAATCAGCAGATCGCTTGCCGCCAAAGCGAGGTTGGCCCAGCGATTCCCGTAAGTGCCTATCATCCCAATCCGTTGCGGGTCGTCATACGGCAAAAGGTCCATGGCCAGCAGAGAGTTGACCACGGGAACGCCTGTCTTTCTCACGAAGCGACGGAAAGCCTCCACTGCGTTGCCCGCGCGAATCCCTCCTCCTGCCAAAATGAGCGGTTTCTTTGAGTTTTTCAGTGTTACCAGGAGGTCATCAAGGATGGCGACATGGTCCGACGCCGAAACTCCAGCTTCTGCCGGCAACTCATCAAAAGGCGGCGGCTCCTGGATGTCGTACCTCTGTATGTCCATGGGGATATCAAGCAACACTGGACCGGGACGACCTGTCATCGCCAGAGAGAATGCTTTCTCAAGCTTCCTTGGCACCTCCTCGGGAGAAGTTATCTGCCATGCCGCCTTCGTTATCGGCCTGGCCATCTGCACTATGTCTGTTTCCTGAAATCCTAACTGGCGTATCTTTCGATCGTTCCTCAGTTCCCACCGATTTACCTGGCCGGTGATGAAGACTGCCGGAGAAGAATCAAAGTAGCAGCTGCCGATTCCAGTCAGGAGGTTGGTCGCCCCTGGTCCGCTCGTGGCCATTGCAACCCCGGGAACTCCTGTCATACGCCCTGTTGCGTCGGCCGCAAAGGCGGCTGCCTGCTCATGGTGCATCGAAAGAATACGAATCTGCTGTGCTTCGTACAAGGAGTTCAACAGATGAGTAATCATGCCTCCTGACAGTTCGAAGACCGTCCGCACTCCCCGGCGATACAAATCTTTCGCGATATAGTCGGTAACTTTCAAATTACGCCTCCATATACACCAGGTGGAAGAGAGAGACGCCCATGCGCTGCGCATTTCGCACTGCGTTCCCCTGAGCAAGTTAGCTGCACATCGCGTCTTTTCAATTGCTAGTGACTTTTTCGTTCTTTGTCTTGAACCACTCCACCGTCCGCCGAAGACCCTCTTCCAACGAAGTATGCGGCGCCCATCCCGTCGCGGACTGCAACCTGCTGATCTCTGCTTTCAGATGCATCACCTGGTCCGGCCGATACGGAACCTCGCCAAACCCCAGGGGCAGAGACGGGTCAACGAAATCTCTTATCCGCTCCACCATATCCCGAATCCTGACCGACGCGCCCGAAGACAGATTAAATGTGCCTGTCGCTCCGCTTTCCGCAATGCGGCAAAGCGCCTTGGCCGCGTCTTCGATATAGAGGTAATCCCATTGCTGTTCTCCGCTCGTAAGGGCAGGCTTCTTGCCAGCGCGCAGTGTCTGAATCACTGTCGGGATTAGATGTCTGGGATCGTCGCCCGGCCCGTATACTGCCAGCAGCCGCACCCAAGTATGGCGCATGCCTGCCATCTCGGACATTATCCCAGTGAGCATTCGGCNNTTCGGCAGGCAAGCTTGGCCGTTCCGTAAGCCGTCGTTGGTCTCGCTGACAAATCCTCCTTGAGTACTTCGTCGTAAGGACCGTATTCCGCCTGGGAACCGAGACCGATCCAATGCTTGCATCCCATATCTCTGGCCAGTTCCCACAATCTCAAGCACCCAACCACGTTGGTGGATATTTGCTCGGTGCTGTTACGGAATTCGGCAGTTACACCAAACCATGCAAGATGGAAGAACACGTCGATTGTTTCGCCGGCGAGTTTGTCGCGAAGACTCCCCACGTCCTCAAGGCTCCCTCGCACAATCCGAACGCGATCCAGCCAGTCCCCGGCCCTTCCCGGCTGCGGTTCTCCTCGCATCAGCACGGTGACTGAGTATCCNNCCAGCCACGAGCCGAGAAACCCCGAGGCGCCGGTTACGAAGCAGCGCATCGGCTTGACACCTCGTTCAGGCTTTCCACTACATAGTCAAGCATCTGCTTCGTCAGGCCGGGGTAGACACCGATCCAGAATACGTTGTTGGTAATGAAATCCGAGTTTGGCAACGCGCCCACAACGCGTTTCTGAATCGCGCGGTACGCAGGTTGCCGAAGCAGGTTTCCTCCAAACAGGAGCCTTGTTCCAATCTTGCGCGAGTTAAGAAACCGGATTACTTCGTCTCTCTCCAGGCCCGACTCCGGACGCACGGCCATGGGATATCCGAACCAGCTCGGCTCCGATCCAGACGTTCTCTGGGGCAGCAGAAAGACGTTTGACAACGGTTGCAACTGCTCGGTCAGGTATTTAAAATTTCTCTTGCGGGCCGCGATGAAGCCTTCCAGCTTCTCCAGCTGAGCTAC